>NZ_VFMM01000003.1:0-355893 GCF_006715085.1 Kribbella jejuensis
CGCCCTGCGCCACCGGTTCCCGCTGACCTGGGCCCGGATCCAGGCAGGCGAGGCCACCCCATGGAAAGCCAGGCAGATCGTGCGCGCCTGCACCAAACTCGACCACGCCGCAGCCGAGTACGTCGACCGCCGCGTCGCCGCGATCATCGACACGATCTCCCCGTACCGTCTCGAGAAGATCACCCAAGCCGCCAAGCAGTACGCCGACCCGCAACGCGCCGCCGACGAGACCGCCGAGGCGGCCGACGACCGAGGCGTGTACGTCGGCCGCGGCGACAAACACGGCAACAAAACCATCTACATCAAAGCCCCCGCAGCCGCCGTCAACCGCCACGACACCGCCATCACCAACATCGCCGAAGCCCTCAAAGCCCTCGGCGACACGCGCCCACTCCAACACCGCCGAGCCGAAGCCGTAGGCATCCTCCCCGACCCCCGCTTCACCCAAGAACTCCTCACCCAAGCACACCAAACCCCCATCCAGCCCCCTCTCACCGAGCCCGCTCCAACTGAGTCTGCTGCGGCGCGCCCCGCTCCAGCCGAGCCCGCTCCCGCCGCGCAGGCATCGTCCGAGCCCGGTCCTGGCGGGCCTGGTCCTGACTGGCCTGCTCCCTCCTGGCCTGCTTCGACCGAGCCCCCTTCGACTGGCCCTGTTCCCGCCGGGTCTGTTCCTGCTCGGCCGACTGCCACCGCGCCCGCTCCGGCTGGCGCTGCTTCGACCCGACCTCTTCCTGCCGGACCCGGTCCCACTCGGCCCGCTCCCGCCGGGCCTACTGCCGCCGCGCTCGCTCCGGCGGGGCCCGCTCCGACCGAGGCTGCTTCGACTGGGGCTGCTGCGGCTGGGGCTGCTTCGCCTGGGCCCGTCCCCACAGGAGCTACTTTCGCCGGGCTTGCTCGTGGCCGTCCTGCTCCTGCCCGGCTTGCTGCTGGCGGGCCCGCTTCCGGCGGAGATGCTTCCGGCGGGCTGGGGTTCAGTGGCGCGGCTGCGGGCAGGGGCGCAGCAGGTGGCCTGCTGGAGCAGTTCGGGCCGCCGGATGATGAGTGGTTGGAGGCTGCTGGGCCCGAGGATCGCGAGCCGGTTTCGGATCCTTTCGATGCGCGAGTGGGCGGCCTGGATCCGCGGCGCGATCCGGCTGAAGGTGCGCCGATGACTCCTGCGGCGCTCCAAGCCCTCCGCGCCCGGCTCGCGCAGGTCAAGCAGGACGCTTATCGCGAACCGAGCCGGCGCGGCCGACGGGACGGCGCGGACAACGGACAGATACGTCCGGGGAAGACCGAGGTCGTGGTGCATCTGACCGATCACACCCTCGCGACCGGCACCGGCGTACTACGCGCCGAAGGTATTGGACCTCTTCTGGCCGCCCAACTCAGCGAACTCATCGGCCACGGACCGTACGTCGTGAAACCCGTCATCGACCTCAACGACGCCGTCAGCGTGAACGCTTACGAGATCCCCACCCGCATCCGCGAACGCGTCAAGCTCATCCACCCCGTCGAACTCTTCCCGTACGGGACCCGCGAAACGACCAACACCATCGACCTCGACCACATCGAGCCCTACGACCCACTCGGTCCACCTGGGCAGACGAGTACGGCCAATCTTGCGCCACTGGGGCGGTTCGGGCATCGGGTGAAGACGCATGCCCGTGGCTGGAGCGTGCGCCGGGTTGACGACAGGACCATCGAATGGACCACGCCTCACGGCTTCAGGTTCCGCGTTGACCCGAACGGGACACATCGGGTGGACCCTCGGATCGATCAGACTGCCGTACACAGCTCAGTCAGGAGGACGAATGCCGCGACTGATGATCCGTAACGTCTCGGTCCTTGTCGTTCCGGAGCAGGGGGAGTGCCGCGTCGACGATGCGCAGGACGTCCACGTCCAGGATGACCTGATCGTTGCGATCACCCCCACCGATCCGAGCGACCAAGCGGATGAGGTCATCGACGGGACCGGGCTGCTGGCAATGCCGGGACTGGTGAACTCGCATACGCACAGTCCGATGGTGATGATGCGCGGAGCCGCGGAGGATCTGGCGATCGAGGACTGGTTCAACCAGCGCATCTGGCCGATGGAGGTGAACCTGACGCCGGAGCGGGTGCGGGTCGGCGCGCGGCTGGCGTGTGCGGAGATGCTGCTCGGTGGCGTGACCATGTTCGTCGATCACTACTTCCACGCTGACCAGATCGCCGCAGCCGCGATCGAGTCGGGCATCCGGGCGGACCTCGCGCCGACCTTCTTTTCCTCGATGGAGAAGGGGACCGAGGCAGCCCTCGATGCGACCCGTGCGCTCGCGCGTCTGCATCCGCGGATCACCGCGTGCCTTGGGCCGCATGCGACGTACACGGTGAACGAGGACGATTTGCGGCGTGCGGCGGAGGTCGCGCGGGACGAGGGATTCCGGATCCACCTGCACGCGGCGGAGACCGACGACCAGACGCAGGCGTCGCTGGACAAGTACGGGGCCACGCCGATCCAGGTGCTCGAGCGTACCGGGGTGCTCGATGCCGGCGTACTGATCGCGCACGGGTGCGGGATCCGGGTGACTGATCTCGCAATCCTGGAGCGGTACGCCGACCGTACGGCGGTGGCGTCCTGTCCGAAGGTGTACCTCAAGCTCGCGATGGGTGAGGTCACGCCGATCAAGGGACTCCAGGCAGCGGGTGTGAGCGTAGGTGTCGGGACCGACGGCGCCGCGGTACACAACACGCTCGACGTCTGGGAGGCGATCCGCATGGTCGCTCTCACCCAAAAGCAACGCGAGAACGACGCCGAGTGGATGACGATCTCAGACACGCTCCGTCTCGCGACGAGGGGGAGTGCGGCGGCGGCAGGTCTCACGGGCAAGGTGGGCGTGCTGGAGGTCGGCCATCAGGCCGACGTGGCGCTCGTGGATCTCAGCGGACCGCACAACCAGCCGCTCCACGATCCGCGGGCGGCCCTTGTGTACTCGGTCAGAGCCAGCGACGTCGTCACGGTCCTCGTTGCCGGGCAGATTGTCGTACGCGATCGCCGGCTCACCACGATGGATCTCGACGAGGTCGTGGCCGATGCGCGGTCCCTCGCACACACCCTCGTCGATTTGTCTGCTGGGGGCGCCGTCCAGCATTACGACCCCTAAGCCCTTTGGTACGCCGGTACGCGGGTACGCCGGTACGCCGGCGTGACGCCCGCGTGTGGGGTCGGCGTGGTCGGGATGTGGCTTCACCGGAGGGTTCGCGCTGGCCACCGCGGGCTAGGGCGGTGGAGGCGCGAGCGGTCAGCCGGCGGTCGGGTACGTCGCCTCGCGGCTGTGTCGACGCCGTTTCGGTGAGCGCGACGCTGCGCCGTGACGGAGGCGTCTCGCCGCAAGAACTCGACAAGCTCAAACGGATCCGGACCGACGGGGCTTTGCGTTCCCGGATGCAGTCGGCAGGACCGGAGGGGTGTGGTCCAGCCGGGCCGGAGGGGTGCGGTCCGGCCACGGGCGGACGGGGGTGGTACAGCCGGACCGGAGGGCGTGTGGTCCGGCTACGAGCGGAGGGGTGCGGTTCAGCCGGGCCGGAGCGGTGTGGTCCGGCCACGGGCGGACGGGGGTGGTTCAGCCGGACCGGAGGGCGTGTGGTCCGGCTACGAGCGGACGGTGCGGTTCAGCCGGGCCGGAGCGGTGTGGTCCGGCCACGAGCTGATGGTGCGGGTGAGCCGGACCGGAGGGGTGTGGTCCGGCCACGAGCAAGGGTGCGGCTCAGTTAGACCGGAGGGGTGCGGTTCAGCCAGACGGGAGCGAAGCTGGAGGGGATCGTGACGCTGCGTGCGCGGGTCGGCGACGCGGGGGAGGAGATCGCGCGCAGGTGTTGCTGCGGCAGTTGTGTGGCCCTGGCTGGCTGGCTCCAGGCCCGGTGAACCTGAGGGGCCCGCGCAGCGCACGCGGCGCGCTCATCTGGGCCTGGGCGAAGATCGGCCGACGTCGTCGCGCCCACACCGGGGGATCGACGGAGCATCCGTCTGCGATGGGCTGATGACGGTGTGTGGGGAAATGCAAAGATCGCGTTGGGTAAGTCGAACGGTGTGATTCGGGGGCGCGCTTGCGGGGAAGTCTCACGTTGTCCGGGGGTTGTTTGTTGCTGTCCGCGAGGCTGGGGGAACGGTGGGTGACACCATCATTTTTCCTCTGGTCCTGGGTACCGGACACGTGGCACGATCGGCCACCGAGGCACCACAGGGGACTGGACGAGTGAGGCTGCATGAACGGGCGGACTGCGGAGGACAACCGGCTCCCGGTGAACGGGACCGCGAGTACGAACGGAACCACCAACGGTCACGGTCCGCAACCAGCCGCTAACCTCGGTGCACCGGCCGAGTGGCGTTCGGGGCAGCAGATCGCCGAGATCAAGCCGCCGAAGTCGGAGTGGCTGTCCGAGGTTCGCGACCGTCCACGGGACCCGAACGGGACGACGCTGCGCCAGTTCAACACCCCGGTCCGGGTCGACGAGATCGCGGTCGCCGCGATGACGCTCGCCGAGGACCTGCACGCGGCGACGCAGAACATGCCCGAGTCCGTCGAGCTGCGGCGGTTCCGCCGAGAGCTCGACCAGGCCGCGACGACGTTCCGCGATATCGCCAGCAAGCTGGAAGTCACCGCGGGCAAGCTCGTCCGGCTCGCGGCGAACGAAGGCCAGGCGTGCGGTGTCGGCTGGGGTGTCTGCCCCGAGCACGGCCTGACGTTGATGAACATGGGCGAGACCGCCACCTGCCACGTGCTCGGCTGCGGCCGCGAGAACGTGGGCGAGGTCGAGCGCTGCGAACACCCGGTCGCGTACCGGGTCGTCGACGCGGCCGGCCCGTCACTGCTCACCTGTGCCGGCCACGCCATCGCCTGCCGCCTGTACTTCGACAGCCCGGTCATCACCGCCACCGCCGACAGCATGGAGCTGTTCTAGTCGGCAAAAGTCCGGCAACAATCTGCAAGAACTTCACTGCAACGGACCTCTTGACGTCAAACCAGCCTGAACTTAGTTTGTTGGATCAACAGACAAAGTCGACGGAGAGGTTGCCGCCATGGCGATTCGGGGTGTTGCCGCCGATCACGTGACGTTGCGCCGCAACAATCTCTCGGTCGTACTCCGGCATGTCCACGACCTCGGCCCGCGCTCGAGAGCACGGATCGCCGAGGAGACCGGTCTCAACAAAGCCACCGTCAGCAGCCTGGTCGCCGAGCTCGTCGATCGCGGCCTGCTCCGCGAGGGCTCCGCTGACTCCAGCCGCGCCCTCGGCCGCCCGGGACAGCTCGTCGAACTCGACGGCACCGGCGTCTGCGGAGTCGGCGCCGAGATCAACGTGGACTACCTCGCCGTCGTCGCCCTCGACCTCACCGGCAACGTCGTGTTCGAGAAGCGCGTACCGGTGGACGTCGCGCACCTCGGACCCGACACAACCCTCGACCGGTTCGCCGAACTCGTCCAAGAAGCCGTCGCCGCGGTACATGCACGCCAAGGGCAACTGGCCGGCGTCACGCTCGCCGTACCGGGTCTGGTCGAAGGCGAGACCGGCGAGTTGAAGCTCGCCCCGAACCTGGGCTGGACAGAAGTGTCCGTCGCCAAGGAAATGCGCGCCCGCCTCGGCGAACCGACGTACCCGCTGCATGTGGAGAACGAGGCGAACCTCGCGACCCTGGCCGCGTACGCCGAACTGCGCGAGCACGATCTCGTACTCCTCACCGGCGCCGTCGGTGTCGGTGGTGGCGTGGTCTCCGGCGGCCAACTGCTCCGCGGCGCGCACGGCTACAGCGGCGAGGTCGGCCACATGCCGGTCGCGCCGCCCGGGCAGACCTGCGGCTGCGGCCGTACCGGTTGCTGGGAGACCGTCGTCGGCCTGACCGCATTGTTGCGCAAGGCAACGGATCGCGACGACCCGGTCCGGGATCCGTCGCTGGACGTCGAGCAGCGACTGGCCGGCATCGTGCAGCGCGCCGAGGCGGGCGACGTACGGACCCTCGACGCGTTGAAGGACGTCGGTACCTGGCTGGGCATCGGGGGCGCGATCCTGGTGAACATCCTGAACCCGGCGGTGCTCGTCCTCGGCGGGTACTTCGCCGTACTCGGACCGTGGCTGGAAGAACCGCTGGAGAAGGCGCTCCGCGGACGCGTGCTCGCGCCGGAGGGCGGCGGTTGCCGGGTGGTCCGTTCCGACCTGGGCTTCGGCGCAGCCGTCCGCGGCGGCGCGCAGATCTGTCTCGATCAAGTATTCGCCGACCCGACACAGCTAGGAGAGTCATGACCGAACGAAGTGAGGTCATCAATTCAATACAGTCGACTCGTGCCTCATCGGCGCCCGGAGCGAAGCGAGGACGCCGATGAGTGACCTGGGCATCGGCCTGATCGGCTACGCGTTCATGGGCGCGGCCCACTCGCAGGCCTGGCGGAGCGCACCGCGCTTTTTCGACCTGCCCCTCGACCCGCAGCTGAACGTCCTCTGCGGCCGGAACGCCGACGCGGTCGAAGCAGCACGAGTCAAGCTCGGCTGGAAGGAGACCGAGACCGACTGGCGCAAGCTGCTGAGTCGCGACGACGTCCAGCTGATCGACGTCTGTACGCCGGGCGACAGCCACGCGGAGATCGCGATCGCCGCCCTCGAGGCCGGCAAGCACGTGCTGTGCGAGAAGCCGCTGGCGAACACCGTCGAAGAGGCCGAGGCGATGACCGCCGCGGCGGAAGCCGCCAAGGCGAAGGGGATCCGGTCGATGGTCGGGTTCACCTACCGCAGAGTGCCGGCGATCGCACTGGCCAGGCAGCTCGTTGCCGAGGGCAAGATCGGGACGATCCGGCACGTCCGCGCGCAGTACCTGCAGGACTGGATCGCCGACCCGGAGGCACCGCTGTCCTGGCGGCTGGACAAGGCCAAGGCCGGCTCCGGTGCGCTCGGCGACATCGGCGCGCACATCGTCGACATGACGCAGTACATCACCGGCGACACGATCGGTGAGGTCAGCGCGCGGCTGGAGACGTTCGTGAAGGAACGTCCGGTGGCCGCGGAGCACTCCGGGCTTTCCGGTACGGCGGGCACGGAACGCGGTCCGGTGACCGTCGACGACGCTGCGGTGTTCCTGGCGACGTTCCGCAGCGGCGCGCTCGGCGTGTTCGAGGCCACCCGGTTCGCGACCGGCCGGAAGAACGCGATCAGGATCGAGATCAACGGCAGCGAAGGCAGTCTGGCGTTCGACTTCGAGGACATGAACCTCCTGCACTACTACGACGCAGGAGACGACGCGCGGACGGCGGGCTTCCGCCGCATCCTCGCCACCGAACCCGACCACCCGTACGTCGGCGCGTGGTGGCCGCCCGGCCACCTGCTCGGGTACGAGCACGGGTTCACCCATCAGGCCGTCGACCTGGTCACGGCGATCGCCGACGGCACCGACCCGGCGCCGTCGTTCGCCGACGGGCTGCAGGTCCAGCGCGTGCTGGCCGCGGTCGAGGCCAGTTCGAACTCACGTCAATGGCAGGAGATTGCAGGATGACTGACTACACACCGTCCAAGGACGACAAGTTCTCCTTCGGGCTGTGGACCGTCGGCTGGCGAGGCGTCGACGTCTTCGGTACCGCGGTACGCCCGGCGATGGACCCGGTGCACGCGGTCGAGAAGCTCGCGGAGTTGGGCGCCGCCGCGGTGACGTTCCACGATCAGGACGTCGTACCGGACGACAGCACCCGTGACCAGGTGCTCGAGCGGTTCAAGAAGGCGCTCGCCGAGACCGGTCTGGGCGTCGAGATGATGACGACCGACCTGTTCAGCCACCCCGTCTTCAAGGACGGCGGCCTGACCGCGAACGATCGTCAGGTACGGCGGTACGCGCTGGCCAAGGTGCTGCGCAACGTCGACCTGGCAGCCGAGCTCGGCGCGACGACGTACGTACTGTGGGGCGGCCGCGAAGGTGCCGAGTCGGGCGGGTCGAAGGACGTCCGCGCGGCGCTGGACCGCTACAAGGAGTCGATGGACCTGCTCTGCGCGTACGTCCGCGAGCAGGGCTACGACATCCGGTTCGCGCTGGAGCCGAAGCCGAACGAGCCGCGCGGCGACATCCTGCTGCCGTCGATCGGCCATGCCATTGCCTTCATCAACGACCTGGCCGACCCCGAACTGGTCGGCATCAACCCCGAGGTCGGGCACGAGGAGATGGCCGGCCTGAACTACGCGCACGGCATCGCCCAGGCGCTGTGGCACGGGAAGCTGTACCACATCGACCTCAACGGGCAGCACGGTCCGCGCTTCGACCAGGACCTGCGGTTCGGTGCCGGCAACCTGCGCGGCGCGTTCTGGACGGTCGACGCACTGCAGGGATCGGGCACCTACCCGGCGTACGAGGGTCACATCCACTTCGACTACAAGCCGCCGCGGACCGAGGACGAGGAAGGCGTCTGGGAGACGGCCCGGGCGTGCATGCGCAACTACCTGATCCTGCGCGACAAGGTAAAGGCGTTCCGTGCGGACCCCGAGGTCGCCGAGGCGCTGGCCGCGGCGCGGGTCGCGGAGCTGTCCGAGCCGACCCTGGGCGAGGGCGAGTCCCTGGCCGACCTCCGCAACGAGAAGTACGACCGCGACGCACTGGCCGATCGCGGGCTCGGCTTCGAGAAGCTCGACCAGCTCGCGATGGAGCACCTGCTCGGCGTGCGGTAGCCCCTCAGAGCTTCGCGAAGAAGGCGCGGAGGTCCTCGACGACGAGCCCGGGGACCTCCAGCGCCGCGAAGTGCCCGCCGCGGTCGAACTCGGTGTAGTGCACGACGTCGAACTCCCGCTCGACGAGCCGGCGGACCGTGCTGTCGTTCGGGAACACGGCGAGGCCGGTGCGTACCGGACAGTACCGGACCTGCGCGCCCCACGCCGACTGCGCTTCGCGGTACAGCCTCGCCTGCGATCCCGCGGTCCGCGTCAACCAGGTCAACGTGACGGTGTCGAGGATCTGATCGTTGCTGACGGCACCTTCTCGGTGACCGTAGTCGTCGTACCACTCGAGGTTCCAGGCCAGTTGCCCGATCGGGGAGTCGAGCAACGAATAGGCGAGCGTCTGCGGGCGGGTGCTCTGGATCGCGGCGTACCCGGATCGTTCGTTCTGCCAACGATCCAGCCCGCTCAGCCGTTGCTGCTCCGCCTCGGTCAGCTCCTCGCCCTGCGGGAACACGAAGTACCCGTCGAGGTGCAGGCCGATCACCCGCTCCGGCACGATCCGCGCCAGCGCCGGCCCGATCCGGGCGCCCCAGTCGTACCCATGGACGCCGTACCGGGAGAAGCCGAGCTGCTCCATCAACGCGATCCAGGCGCGCGCGATCCGGTCGACACCCCAGCCGCTCGTGGTCGTCACGCCGCTGAACCCGAACCCGGGCATCGTCGGCACGACCACGGTGAAGTCCTTCGCGAGCGCGTCGATCACGTCCAGGTAGTCCGACGCCGCGCCCGGCCAACCGTGGAGCAGCAACAACGGCGTACCACGACCGGCCTGCAGGTAGTGCACCCGTTGCCCGTCGATCTCGGTCACGAACTGTGGATACGTATTCAGCCGTTTCTCGAACCGGCGCCAGTCGTACGCCGTCCGCCAGTACTCGGTCACGTCGCGCAGCCGGCCGAGCTCCACGCCGTACGACGAACCCGCGTCCGGCAACTGGTCCGGCCAGCGCGCCGCGTCCAGCCGGCGCTGCAACTCGTCCAACTCCGCCTGCGGTACCTCTGCTCGAAACTCCATGCCGGCAACGCTAGAAGCAGTACCGGACAGCCGTTGACCGCTACGCTCGACCTCATGAAATACGTCGCACGGATCGTCGAGGTGCCGGACCACGGCATCAAGCTGGAACCGGTGGACGGGACCACGGTTCCGGACCGACCGACCGAGGTGAACCTGCTCGGGATGGCGATCGCGCTGGCGCTCGGCGCGGCCGGGTACCGGCATCATGCCGAGCAGCGGGACCCGGAGCTCCAGACGCTGGACGCGCTGCTCGTGGGTGACGCGGTGATGCCGTGGAAACCGGGCACCGGCGGGTTCCTGGTGTGCGAGCTGAACGACGGTCGGCCGACGTGTGAGGTGCGGCCGGAGGCTGAGTGAGCCGGCGTGAGCTGGCCGGATTCACCTGTGCTGCCGCGGCCGCGGATCCTGCGGCAGCGGTGGCTCGATCTGACCTTTGTGCATTGGGCTTTCGAGCCCGATCAGCTCGCGCACTTCTTCCCGCCGGGTACGCGACCGGACACCTTCGAGGGGCGAACGTACGTCGGCCTCGTGCCGTTCCGGATGGTCGACACCGGCCTGCCAGTGGGTCCAGGTGTGCCGTACTTCGGCTCGTTCCTGGAGACCAACATCCGGCTGTACTCCGTCGACGACACCGGCCGGCGTGGTGTCGTCTTCCTGAGCCTCGATGCGAACCGGCTGGCTGTCGTCGCGGCCGCCCGGAGCGTGTTCGGCTTGCCGTACCGGTGGGCGCGGATGACGCACGAACGCGACCGCAATCGCCACCACTACACCTCGACCGTACGAGGCTCCGGCGCCTCCGCGACCGTTGACGTCGAGATGGGTGACCGTCTGCCGACCGGACCGTTGGAGGACTTCCTCACCGCCCGATGGGGCCTGCATGTCCACCGCGCCGGGCAGACCTGGTACCTGCCGAACCAGCACCCGCGGTGGATCCTGCACACCGCGACGCTGACCACGCTGGACGCGGACAGCCTGCTCAGATCGGTCGGTCTCGATCCGCCCGACCGCGCACCGGATCACGTCGCTTTCAGCGCAGGCGTTCCGGCAGAGTTCGCTGTCGCAGCCAGGTCCGGTTAACGGATCAGTTCCTCGGTCTGGGCGACCAGCCAGGGAATGCCCAGTTGCTGCGCCCAGCGGTTCACCTCGGTCGCGAGGCCCTTTGATCCCGCGGTGTCGCCCTCGTCGCGAAGGAGGATTGCTAGGTGGGCCTGTTGGGCGAGGGTTGGACGCAAGTGGCCGTTCTTCTGCAGTAGTTCGGTTGAGCGCTCCCACTGTTGTCTTGCGACCTCGAGGTTCCCAGCCGCGTGCGAGTGGTGGCCGAGGTGGCGGAGGGCCTGTGCCTTCGTCAGTTCGTCGCCGAGTTCGAGTGCGAGGGTGTAGTGCTCGATGGCTTCGTTCGGCTGCTCGTAGAGGTTGTCGGCGATCGCTCCGGCCCAGAAGTTCGCCGTACCGAGGCGGGCGTCGTCGGGGGCGTCCTTGATGAGCGTCAGCATGCGGTCGCGCAGCTCGCGGTCGCCTGACTTGAAGAGGGCGTTCGCATAGTCGTTGCGGAGCTTGAGCATTGCGAGATCCCACGAGTCCTCGGCGACTGCGCCGAGGGCGGCCGTTGCGTGGTCGGATTGTTGTCCGAAGTCGCGGTCGACGGCAACGGACGCTCGGGCGAGCGCGAGGATCTCCTGCTCTCCGGGGTCGTCGGTCTGGGCGGAATCGAGGAGGTCGGCGGCGGCAGTCCAATGGCCGGCGAGCATCAGTGTCTCGGCTGCGTCGGCGACCGCGGCGGCTGGTAGTTGGCTCATGCTGGGCACTGTATTTCGACGTCGAAAGATTTGACAACTAACCTTCAGTGGATGAAAAGTTGGATGGGTGAAGGATTTTGTGGACACTCACGTCGACCTCTGGTCCGGGGAGCTGCCGGAGCTGGACCGCGACGTCGAGGGGATCACGGTGCGGCTGCAGGTGCTCACGCGGTACCTCGAGCGCCGGCGGGAGGCCGTGCTGGCGACGTACGGGCTGCAGCTCTGGGAGTTCAAGACGCTGCACATGCTGCGCCGCGGCGGTTCGCCGTACCGAGCGACGCCTGGGCAGCTCGCCCGGCAGCTGGGCATGTCGCCGGCCGCGCTGACGAACCGGCTCGACGCGCTGGAGCGTCGTGGGTACGTCGAACGCACGCACGACCGCGACGACCGCCGCAAGGTTGTCGCGACGCTCACGCCGGAGGGGAACGAGCTCTGGGAGCGCGGAATCGGCGACATCCTCCGCGTCGAGAAGGAGCTCGTCCACCACCTCCCCGGACCCGATCGAACCACCCTCGACGACCTGCTGCGCCGCCTCGTCGTGGTCACCGGAGAAGATTTCTAGCCGCCGCGTGTCAAGATCGCCCGTCCGCTTCCGACGTACCTGTGTAAACGTCGAGAAAGGACGGACCGATGGAACCCCTCAACCTGATGGTGTCGCTGAGCCACTTCGCCAACGAGGACCCCAAGAACAAGCACGGTCTGAGCACACCGGCCGGCCGCCGTCGCAAGCTCAAGCTCTGGCGGCTGGGCGGTAGAGGGCATAGTGCATCGGTCCGCTATGCGGGAGTTCCAGCTCCGCGATGACGGTGAAGCCGAAGGATTCGTAGAAGCCCACGTTGGCGGGGTCCTGGGTCTCTACGAACGTGGGGGAGTTGGCCGCGTCGGCCATCGCCAGGCCGGGGCTGATGACTGCGTGGCCGAGGCCTTGGCGTTGACGGTCCGGGTGGACAGCGGCCAGCGCCAGAAGCCAGGCGGGGGTTCTGGGGTGGAAGAGCGCGATCGCCTGGCCGTACTCGGCGGTGAGGTCGGCCCTCGAGCCGGCGAGCTGCTTGAACTCCTCGGCGTGCGGCGCGAATACCTTGGCGGGCATGTCCGGCGGGAACCAGATCGCGACCGCGCTGACGTCGTCCGTGACCCACACGCGGCCGTGCGGCAGACCGATGCCGGCGACGAACAGCCGGTGGTACTGCGTGAGCCGCTCGAGGTACCCGTCCGGGTCGAGGCACGCGCGGGTCATTGGGTAGTCGAGCAAGGCCTGCGTCAGCGTGTCGACCGCCGCGTCGACGTCCGCCTCCGTTGCCTCGCGCACCTTCATCGGTCGAGCTCGGCCAGGATCAGATCGGCGACCGCGCGCATCCCGGCGGCGTTCGGGTGGTACGGGACGAAGCCGCCGAGCGTCGGTGGCAGCATCGTGAACCCGGTCGTCCACGGTTCGGGAGATCCGATCGCGTGATCGCGGCTGGCAGCGGACGCGGTGATCAGGTCCGCCCCTGTTGCCGCCGCTGCCTTCGCGAACGACGCGGCGAGTCCGTCGGCCATCATCGCGATGCTCGGCAGCTGTTCCTCGTTGAGCGGTACGTCGAACCGCGGCCGGGTGGCCGGTCCGACCAGGGTCAGGTAGTCGACGAGCATGATCCGCGCCTGGGGCGAACGTTCGCGGGCCTGCTCGACCACGGTGGTCAGCGAGTCCGTGAGGGTCTGGTACGCCGCTTCGTCCTTGAGGTAGCTGACCCGCGCGCGGATCCGGTTCGCGACCCTGCGGCCGAAGATCGTGGCCGGCTTCGCGATCGTGTTGAGGAAGCTGCCGCGCAGGAACGTACCGACGTACTCGAGGTCGTTGCCGCCGACCGTGATCGTGACGAGCGCTGTGTCGGGGGTGAGTGCATCGAGCTGCGGTGGCGCGTCGTTCTGCGGGGTGTCGAGGAGGTGCGCGGTGGTAGCGCCGGAGTACGTCACGTCGACCAGGTCGAGACCGCGGCCGGCGGCGACCAGGTGGGCGTAGTTGTTGCCCGAACGACCCGCGGGCAGATCTACCATCGGGCTGATCCCCGGCCCGGCCGCGAACGAGCTGCCGAGTGCGACGTACCGACTGCCGGATGCGATCACCGGATCACCATAGAACGAAGGGACAAATATGTTCACTCGGGGAGTACTCGCCGCCGTGGCTGCCGGGGGACTGGCGATCGGGCTGGTCCCGTCCGTCGCCGACGCGACACCGAGCTCGGGCGTGACCGCGACGATCATCTCGAAGTCGACGATCGGGCGGACGGACTACGTACTACGCGAGATCACGATCCAGCCGGGCGGTACTACCGGCTGGCATTTCCACGACGGGACCCTGTACGCGTTCGTGAAGGCGGGGATGTTGACGCACTCCGGGTCGAACTGCAAGACCGACGGGGTGTATCGCGCGGGGGCTGCGTTCACGGAGCCGAGCGGGTCCGATCATGTGCATGTCGGGCGGAACCTCGGGCCGAAGCCTCTCGTTCTCGATGTCCTGTACGTGCTGCCGACGGGCAGTCCGCTCTCCGAGGACGCACCGAACCCGGGGTGCCCGTTCCAGTAGCCTGCCGCCGTGACTGACGACGCGTTCGGAACGGCCCAGATCCGCCAGAAGGTCCTCGCTGCTTGGGCAGCTTCCCCGGTTCGCTTCCGCGAGGATGCGAATGCCGAGGAGGAATTGGTCCTCGGAGGGTACGCCGACCGCGTCGTCATTGAACTCGCCCAGAACGCCGCCGACGCCGCCACCCGCGCCGGCACCCTGGGGCGCATCCGCTACGAACTCCGCGACAACACCCTCGTGGTCGCGAACACCGGCGCCCCGCTGGACGCCGACGGCGTGCAGTCCCTGGCGACCCTGCGCGCATCGGCCAAGCGCGATGCCGCCAGTCCAGAAGCGCCGGGTGCGGAAGGCGCCGGTGCGGGTGGCGCGGGTGGCGCCGGGCGTGTCGCGCCTGTTGGGCGGTTCGGGGTAGGGTTCTCCGCTGTGCTGGCGGTGACGGATGAGCCGGTCGTGTTGTCGCGGACGGGTGGCGTGCGGTTCTCGAAAACCGACACGGCAGCGGCGATCGCAGACGTGCTTTCGTTGGAGACGGAGGTCCGTCGTCGCGACGGTCAGGCGCCGGTGCTGCGGCTGCCGTTCGAGGCCGAGGGGGAGCCGCCGATCGGGTACGACACCGCGGTCATCCTCCCGCTGCGCGACGAGGCTGCGGTTGCCCTCGTACGCCGGCTGCTCGCGGAAGCCGACGATGCCCTCCTCCTCGCGCTCCCCGGACTCGAACGCATCGAGATCGAAACCGACGACACTCGCCGCCTCCTCGAGAACGTCGAGGACCGCTGGTACGTCCACCGCACCGGCGGCGTCTTCACTCCCGCCGAACGCGAACAACTCCTCGCCGACCGCCCCACCGAAGAACGCACCCGCCCGGCCTGGTCAGTCGTCTGGGCCCTCCCACGCATCGACCGCACCCCACCAACCGTCCTCCACGCCCCCACGCCGACCGACGAACCACTGTCGTTGGGAGCGTTGCTCTTGGCAACATTCCCGCTCGACTCCACCCGCCGCCATGTCGCGAAAGGTCCGCTCACAGACCGCCTCGTACAGGAAGCGGCAACCGCGTACGCCGACCTCCTGCACGACCGTGCTGCGTCCGGCGACGACGTGCTGCGCCTGGTACCCACCGGCCTCGCGGCAGGCGCCCTGGACCGAATGGTCCGAGAAGAGATCATGCACCGTTTACCCAGCACTGCAATGCTTCGGGCGGCTGATGCCTCGGGGGAGCTGTTGCGCCCTCAGGATGCTGTGGTGGTCGAGGGCGCTGATGAGGCGTTCAACGGCGTGTTGGCGCCGATCGTCGAGGGGCTGATCCAGGCTCGCCGGGAGGACCGGCAGGTGTTGGACGCGTTGCAGGTCAGGCGGCTCGAGTTGGCTGAGGTGGTTGATCAGCTTGGGGGAGAGGGGTCGCCTGGGTGGTGGCGGGAGCTGTACGTGTCACTGGCGAACATGGTGACCGATCCGTTGCTGAGGGAGTCGCTGGGCACGCTGCCTGTACCGCTTGCTGACGGGCGGCTGGTGCGTGGGGCTCGGGGGCTGCTCCTGCCTGGGCCGGAGATTCCGCTCGACACGTTGGCCGCGTTCAGTGAGTACGGCGTGCGGGTCGTACACCCGGAGGCCGTCGCCCCAGCTCTCGAAAGGCTCGGCGCGATTCCCGCGACTCCGCGTACGCTGCTCGAGGACAGCTCCGTACGTACGGCCGTCGAGCACTCCGCCGACGCCGACGATCCGGACGCGATCGCCCACGCCGTACTCAGCCTGGTCGCCGCCGACCCGGCCCAGGCCGACGGTCTGTGGTGGCTCTCCGATCTCGTACTGCGTGACACCGACGGCGAACTCGTCCCCGCGAACGCCCTCGTCATCCCCGGCTCGCCCGCGCACGCGATCCTCGACCCCGACGAGGTCGCCCCGATCGCCGACGACCTCGTCGACCGCTACGGCCGTCCCGCTCTCGAGGCGGTGCTGTCCACTCTCGCCGTCGTGACCGCCGCCGACGTCGCGCTCGATCAACTCCCCGAATCGCTCCGGGATCTCGACGGGATCGAGGACTGGGTGTACGACGTCGCGCCCGGCGGATCGCCGTACGGCGCGACCGTGGGCGAAATCGAGGTGATCCGCGACCTCGACTGGATCACCAACTGGCCGAAAGCCCTGCAAATACTGGGCTCCGACCCCGACCTACGCCGCGCGCTCATCACCCCAGTCCGCGTCGTCGGCCCCGACGACCGCCCCCGCGACGTCCCGTCGTACGCCGCCTGGTGGATCCGCGAACATGTAGAGCAGTTGGCCGGCCGCGCTGACCCCGACGCAGAGCCGGTGCTCGCGACCTTCCTCGACGAAGCGCCCGGCTGGACCGCTGCCCTGGACCCGGAGGTGCGGACGGCGATCGGGCTGGTTCGGGACGTCGGCGATCTGGATGCGGACGGTCTCGCGCTGGTGCTCGAACGGCTTGCCGATCCGGAGCGGGACGTCGACGAGGCGTCGATCCTTCGGCTCTGGAGCCGGCTCGGGACGCTCGCGCTGTTCCCCGGCGACGCGCCCGACCACGTCCGCGTACTCGATCCGGAGGGCGGCACCCGCGTCACGGACGCCGATCACGCGGTGGTCGTCGACGGGCCGATGTGGGTGCAGCGCCACGATCTCGGCGGATTCGTGGTGGGGTCCGGGGCAGCTGCGGACGGGCTCAGCGACCTGTTCGACGTACCGCTCGCCCAAGAAGTTGCCGACGGCAAGATTGACGGTACGGGTACCGCGGCCGACGTACCGCCGATCGTCCGCGAACTGGTCCCCGAGGTGCCGGCCACCTGGTGGGAGCACGACGAGCTGACGGTCGACGGCGTCGAGGTCTCGTGGTGGGTGGACGCCGACGGCGCGCCGCACGCCGCGACGTTCGACGGGCTGGCAAAAGCACTCGCCTGGGCGGCCGGCCGCTGGGACCGACGCCATGTGATCCGCGCGGTTCTCAACGAACCCGACCGTTCCGTCGAACTCCTGACCGACGCGATCTACGACTGACCGGTTCCGGACGGTCGCCACGGGGCGTGACGACGGCTGGAAGCGTTTCCGCCTGCGGCGTCACCCAGAGCGAGAAACGTTGTCAGAGGTTGGTATATCGACTGATCTGCGGATATGACGTTGCGGTTTCAACGTGGGAACGAACTCTTGTCAACGTTGTCAACGCTACTTATAGTCCGTGGCACCTCTCGGTCGGTGATCCGCCTGTCCACGCAACGTAAACGGAGGTGACATTCGTCATGAACGATGCGCCGCGCCCGCAGTTCGAAGACGTCGCAGATGTCGTCCGCTACCAGTTGAGCCGCCGAGCCATGATGGGAGGAGGCGCCGCCGCGTTGACCGCGTTCCTGGCCGCCTGCTCCGGTGGCGGCTCGTACTCCGACAAGCCCGCGAACAACAAGCCCGTGGCGACCAAGTCCATCCAGATCGGCAAGGCGAACATCCCGGTCCCACGGGACCAGACGGTGATCGTCGGTCAGGTCGACTACACGGTGTTCGACAGCTTCAACGGCATGATCCCGAACGGCTCGCCCGGTGGTGCCGGCGTCGAGCTCAGCACCGAGCCGCTGTTCTTCCTCAGCTTCGCCACCGGCAAGCTGACGCCGTGGCTCGCGACGGAGTACAAGTACAACGACGACCACACCGAACTGACGCTGAAGTTCGACCCGAAGGCCCACTGGAACGACGGCCAGCCGCTCGGCGCGAACGACTTCAAGTTCACCGTGATGCTGCTCAAGGACCGCCCCGACCTGTTCGGTGGCGGCGGTGAGCTGAAGGAGTTCGTCAAGGACATCGAGGTACCGGACCCGCAGACCGCCGTGGTCAAGTTCCTCAAGCCGACGCCGCGGTTCCACTACAACTTCATCGCCGC
This sequence comes from Kribbella jejuensis, assembly GCF_006715085.1. Taxonomy (NCBI): domain Bacteria; kingdom Bacillati; phylum Actinomycetota; class Actinomycetes; order Propionibacteriales; family Kribbellaceae; genus Kribbella; species Kribbella jejuensis. The sequence continues at coordinate 17,950 of NZ_VFMM01000003.1, forward strand.
GATCGCGGGTGCGCCGAACAACATCATGCCGGAGCACATCTGGAAGTCGCAGGACCCGACGAAGTACAAGGACAACCCGCCGGTCCGCTCCGGCCCGTACAAGCTGAAGCAGGCGATCCGGAACCAGAAGATGTTCGTCTGGGAGAAGGACCCGAACTACTGGAACAAGGACAAACTCGACGTCAAGCCCCAGTACGTCGTGTTCCAGAGCACGTCCAAGCAGGCCGACCAGGCCGCGCTCGCGTTCGAGCGGGCCGAGTTCGACGTCGGCTCGATCGACGAGCAGCACGCCAAGCAGCTGCGCAACACCGGGTACCCGAACCTCGTGACCACCCAGTTCCACGACCCGAACCCGCGGGTGATGTGGCTGAACTGCGACCCGTCTCGCGGGGTGATCGCCGAACCGAAGATGCACTGGGCGATCAACTACTGCCTGGACCGGGAGAAGATCGGCAAGTCCATCTGGCAGGTCCCGGTCCCGCCGGCCGTGTACCCGTGGGCGGACTACCCGACCAACGACAAGTGGAAGAACGACGACCTCGCGAACAAGTACAAGTTCGAGTACAACCTGGACAAGGCGACCCAGCTGCTCGACGAGATCGCGCCGAAGAACGCGGCCGGCAAGCGGATGTACAAGGGCAAGGAGATCAACCTCGAGATCATCACGCCGTCGCCGGTCGACGGTGGCGAGTACGCGATCGCGAACGTCCTGAAGACCGACCTGGCCAAGGTCGGCGTACCGGCGACGCTGCGCAGCCTGGCGGGGAACGTGCACGACGAGAAGTTCCAGCGCGGTCAGTACGACATCGACTCCAGCTGGGCCGGTTTCGCCATCGACCCCGAGCAGCTCTACACCGACTGGGAGAGCAGCAAGGCTCAGCCGATCGGCAAGAACGCGGCCGGCAAGAACAAGATGCGCTTCCGGAACGCGAAGTTCGACGAGATCTCCCAGAAGCTGGCCGGGCTGGACCCGAACAGTCCGGAGGCCAAGCCGCTGCTCGACCAGGCCCTGGAGATCTACTTCCAGAACCTGCCGCTGCTGTCGGTGATCCAGACCGGCTACCCGTCGTACTTCAACACGGCGTTCTGGAAGGACTGGCCGACCGACGACAACCTGTACGAGGTGCCGCTGAACTGGTGGCCGCACTTCATCTTCGTACTCGGCAAGATCACCGCCACCGGGCAGAAGGGACCGGCGTGACGGCGGAAGCCCCGCCGGTGGTAGCTGTGGACAAGAGCCAGGACTCCGCATCCCGTACCGGGGTGCGGGCCTGGCTGTCCCGGCATCCGCTGGCGGCGTACGCGATCCGCAGGCTCGGACTGTACGTCGTGGAACTCTGGGGCGCGTTGACCATCGCGTTCTTCTTCTTCCGGCTGATGCCGGGCGACCCGATCCAGACCCTGATCCAGTCCCTGCAACAGAACTACATCTACAACGCGCAGGCGAGTGCGGAGATCATCGCCCGCTACAAGCACGAGTTCGGGCTGGACGGCAACCTGCTCACGCAGTACCTGGTCTACATGCAGAAGCTCGTGCTGCATGGTGATCTCGGCCCGTCGCTCATCAACTACCCGACTCCGGCGCAGACCGTGATCCTGCGGTCGTTGCCGTGGACAATCGGTCTGCTCGGGATCTCCGCCGTCCTGGCGTGGATCCTCGGGATGGTGATCGGCGCGATCGCCGGCTGGCGGCGCGGGAAGCTCGGTTCCGCGATCGCCACCAACCTGTCGATCGCGCTGTCGCACGTGCCGTACTTCTTCGTCGCGCTGATCCTGGTGTACATCTTCGCGTACTCGATGGGCGTGCTGCCGGCCAGATCGGCGTACGACTCGAACATCAACCCTGGCATCACACCCGAGTTCATCGGCAGCGTGCTCAAGTACGGGCTGCTGCCGGGGTTGTCGATCGTGATCATCGGGACGTTCAGCTGGATCCTGTCCACCCGGATGCTGATGATCCCGATCCTCGGGGAGGACTACCTGGTGTACGCCGAGGCGAAGGGACTGAAGGGCCGCCGGATCCTGACCCGGTACGCGCTGCGGAACTGCTACCTGCCGCAGATCACCGCGTTCGGGATCTCGCTGGGCTTCATCTTCAACGGCAACGTGCTCGTCGAGCAGCTGTTCAACTACCCGGGGCTGGGGACCACGCTGGTCACCGCGATCCAGCAGCTCGACTTCAACACGATCCTCGGTGTCACCGACATCGCGATCTTCTCGGTGCTGACCGCCGTCCTGCTTCTCGATCTCCTGCTCCCGCTGCTCGACCCGCGGGTCAAGTACTGGAAGTGATGACGATGAGACTTCTGACCGCGGTACTGCGAACGATCCGGAACAGCCGGCGGCTGGCGACCGGACTGGTCATCCTCGGCCTGCTGGTCCTGCTCGCACTGTTCAGCCCGCTGATCGCGAAGGCGATCGGCGGGAGCCAGGACCCGATCGAGCTGGCGGCGTACGACAAGTGGCTCGTTCCCGGGCCGGATCATCTGCTCGGCACCGACCAGTTCGGCCGGGACGTGTTCGCGATGGTGGTGAAGGCGCTCGCGGTGTCCCTGCAGATCGGGGCGATCGCCGGCGTGATCTCCACCGTCGTCGGTGTGATCGTCGCGTTCGTCGCCGGGTACAAAGGCGGCTGGATCGACGGGATATTGTCCACGTTCACCGGGATCCTGTTGGTCATCCCCACGTTCCCGTTGCTGATCGCGCTGTCGGCGTACGCGAAGAACGTCAGCCTGTTCCAGGTCGGCGTGATGATCTCGATCTTCTCCTGGCCGTTCGCGGCCAAGACGATCCGATCCCAGGTGCTCTCGCTGCGAACCCGGCCGTACGTCGACCTGGCGCGGGTCAGCAAGGCGCGCGACATCGAGATCATCGTCACCGAGCTGCTGCCGAACCTGCTGCCGTTCATCGGCGTCGGGTTCGCGTCGTCGGCGCTCGGCGCGATCTTCGGCCTGGTCGGTCTGGAGATCATCGGCCTCGGGCCCGGTGGCGTGATCGACCTCGGGCAGATCATCTTCAACGCGATCGGCACCGGCGCGCTGACGCTCGGGGCGTGGCCGATGTTCGTGGTCCCGATCGCCCTGCTGACGCTGCTGTTCGCGGCGCTGAACATGGTGAACATCGGCCTCGAAGAGGTCTACAACCCGCGGCTGAGGGGAGTGGCCGGTGAATAACGTGCTTGAAGTGAACGGCCTCGAGGTCGTCTACTCCACCAACCGCGGAGATGTGAAGGCGGTCAGGGGGATCGATCTCGACGTACGCCGGGGTGAGATCCTCGGCATCGCCGGAGAGTCCGGCAGCGGCAAGAGTACGCTCGCGGTCGCGCTCCTCCGGCTCCTCAAGGCGCCGGGCAAGGTGACCGGGGGATCGGTGATGTTCCACCCGGCCGGGCGCTCGCCGGTCGACCTGCTCAAGGTGCACGGTGAACAACTCCGGGTCCTGCGGTGGTCGGCGTTGTCCTACCTCCCGCAGGGCTCGATGAGCTCGCTCAACCCGGTGATGCGCGTCCACGACCAGTTCAAAGATGTGATCCTGGAACACGCGCCGGCCCGCAAGGATTCCTTGGACGAGATGATTCCGAGGCTACTCGAGCAGGTCGGCCTGGAGGCGCGCGTCGGCCGGATGTATCCGCACGAGCTGTCCGGCGGGATGAAGCAGCGGGTGCTGATGGCGATCGCGGTCGCCCTCGAGCCGGACCTGGTGATCGCGGACGAGCCGACCACCGCGCTGGACGTGACGATCCAGCGGGTGATCCTGCAGTCGCTGGCCGATCTGCGGAGGGACTTCGGCGTGACGCTGATGGTGATCTCGCACGACATGGGCGTGCACGCGCAGCTCGCGGACCGGGTCGCGGTGATGTACGAAGGGCAGCTGGTCGAGGTGGGCGACGTACGGCAGGTGTTCAAGGACCCGCGGGACCCGTACACCCGGCAGCTGATCGACTCGATCCCGAAGTTCGGAAGGAGGGCCTCGTGAAGTCCGAGCTCGAACTTCGTGGTGTACAGCAACGGTTCCATGCCCGTGGAGTTGCCGAGGGCTACATCACCGCGGTCGACGACGTGAGCTTCAGCCTGGCCGCGTCACCACCGCAGATCGTCAGCCTGGTCGGGCAGAGCGGCAGCGGGAAGAGCACGATCGCCCGCAACGTCCTCGGCCTGCAGAAGCCGACGGCCGGCTCGGTGCTGTACGGCGGCAAGGACATCTTCAAGCTGAGCCGGGCCGAGTACGACGCGTACCGGCGCGACGTACAGCCCGTCTTCCAGGACCCGTACGCGATCTTCAACCCGTTCTACCGGGTCGATCGCGTGCTGTGGAAGGCGGTGAAGAAGTTCAAGCTCGCCTCCACCCGCGCCGCCGGATTGGCGTTGATCGAGGAGTCGCTGCGTGCCGTCCGGCTGGAACCGGAGAACGTCCTCGGGCGGTACCCGCACCAGCTGTCAGGTGGTCAACGGCAACGGATCATGCTGGCCCGCGTGCACATGCTGCGCCCGTCCTTCATCATCGCCGACGAGCCCGTGTCGATGCTGGACGCCCAGGTGCGCAAACACTTCCTGGACATCCTGCTCGACTTCCAGCGCGAACACGGTATGACCACGCTGTTCATCACGCACGACCTGTCCACGGTCTACTACCTCGGCGGCGAGGTCATGGTGATCACCAAGGGCCAGATCGTCGAACGCGGCCCGGTCTCGACGGTGATGCACGAGCCCTCCCACCCGTACACCAAACTCCTGCTCGACTCCATCCCGCAACCTGACCCCGACCAACGCTGGACCACCCGCATCGCCGTCGACGAACTCGACCACCTCGACGACCAAACCCCCGGCGACACGACCAAACCCGAAGCGCCGATCATCTAGCCGGCACAGGCGCTGGGGACCGGGGAGAAGCTATGGCCTCTCTCCGGTCCCCAAGAGACGTGGTCAGACCGTCTTGATGGCTGGATCGCTGATACCCGGGGCACCGGTTTCCACGTGGCCGGCGAAGCGGCGGAGGTACGTGGGGTCGGTGGTCGTGGTGACCGAGACGTCGTACCAGCGGGTGGTTGTGGTGATGGTGTGGGTGGTCTTGCCCGGGTGGAGGTCCAGGGTGGTTGACCTGCCGTTGTAGGTGTTGGTGATGGTGACGCGGCGGGCGACGTCGGTCGTCAGGGTGAGGACGACGTTGCCGGTGGTCGCGTTCTCGCGGGCGGTGATTTCCAGGGCGGTGGCGGGCTTGCCCTTGAAGGTGCGGAGGAAGCCGTTCGGGCCGTGGACGGTGAGGTCGGTGACGCCGCCGGAGTAGATCGGGTTCCAGCTGTCGGCGACGGTCTTTCCGGCCTCGGTGGTGTACGTCCACGGGCCGTCAGTGCGGTTCGCGGACGTGATCAGGAACTGGGCACCGGCGTGCGGGCCGGAGCTGAAGGTCAGCTTGTACTTGCTGTCGGCAACAGTTCCGTCGACGACCGGTGCGTAGGGCAACGGCCGGGTCCGGCGGCGGCCACGTTCCTGGGCCGGAAGCTTGCCGGACGCGGGCGGCGTCGGGACGTAGTCCGGGTGCCGCTTGTTGTCGGGCGGCTGGTACGCGCTGGTGTCCGGGAGCTTCGTAGGCCGCGTTGCCGACCTACCGAAGTCGAACGCGGACGACAGGTCGCCGCAGACCGCGCGCCGCCAGGGCGAGATGTTCGGCTCGTGCACGCCGAACCGCGACTCCATGAAGCGGATGATCGAGGTGTGGTCGAACACCTCGGAGCAGGTGTAGCCGCCGGTGCTCCACGGCGACACGACGATCATCGGCACGCGCTGTCCGAGACCGTACTGACCGTGCGCGGCCTTCGAGCCGGTGTAGAGATCCGGGTTCGGATCGACCGTCGACAGGCCTTGGTTCGCGTCCATCGGGGGGTAGGGCGGTACGACGTGGTCGAAGAAGCCGTCGTTCTCGTCGTACGTGATGAACAGGGCCGTCTTGCTCCACACGTCCGGGTTGGCGGTGAGCGCGTCGAGGACCTGGGAGATGTACCAGGCGCCGTAGTTGGCCGGCCAGTTCGGGTGCTCGGTGAACGCCTCCGGCGCCGCGATCCAGGAGATCTTGGGCAGCCGGTTGTGCTTCACGTCGGCCGCGAGCTGGGCGAACAGGCTCTCGCCCGCCTTGGCGTTCGTGCCCGTGCGAGCCTTGTCGTACAAGGGGTTTCCGGGTTGCGCGTTGCGGTAGTTGTTGAAGTACAGCAGCGAGTTGTCGCCGTAGTTGCCGCGGTAAGCGTCGTCGATCCAGCCCCAACCGTGATCGCCGTCCAGGCCGTCGCCGATGTCCTGGTAGATCTTCCACGACACCCCGGCCTTCTCCAGCCGTTCGGGGTACGTCGTCCAGCCGTAGCCGGCCTCGTCGTTGCCGAGGACCGGGCCGCCACCGGTGCCGTCGTTGCCGGTGTACCCGGTCCACATGTAGTACCGGTTCGGGTCGGTGGAACCCATGAACGAGCAGTGGTACGCGTCGCAGAGCGTGAACTTGTCCGCGAGCGCGTAGTGGAACGGGATGTCCTCGCGGGTCAGGTACGCCATCGTGGTCGGCGTCTTCGCCGGGATCCACTGGTCGTACCGGCCGTTGTTGAACGCGGCGTGCGCGTCCGGCCAGCTGTGTGCCAGGTCCTGGATGAACTGCAGCCCGAGATTGTCCGCCTCCGGCCGGAACGGCAGGATCTCCTGGCCGAGCGCGTTCTTCTGGTAGAACGTCGGCTTGCCACTGGGCATGGTCACCGGTCGCGGATCGCCGTACCCGCGAACGCCGCTGAGCGTGCCGAAGTAGTGATCGAACGACCGGTTCTCCTGCATCAGCACGACGATGTGCTCGACGTCCTGAATGGTCCCGAACCGGCGGTGCGCGGGAATCGCGGCGGCCTGCTCGATACTGCTCGCCATCGCGGCGAAGCCGGCCGAGGCGCCGGCCAGCTGCAGGAACCTCCGGCGGTTGATCTCTGGCATCCAAGTCTCCTGACGTTGCGGGCGGATGGAGTCTGATTCACCAGCAATGCATCGCAGGCACCCTAGTCTGAACGTTTCACCGACGGAAGATGAACTGACGGGGAGAGTGCGAATCCCAACGGCGACTGTATACAGTATGTGGATTGTCGTCTCTGGTTGGAGGGATTCATGTACTCGGTGACCGATCCGGCGCGTGGAGTGTTGGTGGAGGAAGTGGCCAACTGGACGGATGTGGAGGTGCAGGCGGCGATCGGGCGGGTGGCGGGGGCTTATCAGGGGTGGCGGGCGCGGGGTGTGGGGGAGCGGGCGGCGATTGTGGCGCGGGCGGCGGAGTTGTTCGCGGAGCGGGTGGACGACTTGGCCGCGATCATGACGCTCGAGATGGGGAAGCGGGTCAACGAAGGTCGCGGCGAGATCGGCATCGTCGTCGACATTTTCCGGTATTACGCGGAGCACGGGCCGGCACTGCTCGCGGACGAACCGGTCGAGATCACAGGCGGCCGCGCGGTCATCACGAAGGGCCCGATCGGAGCGTTGCTCGGGATCATGCCGTGGAACTTCCCGTGCTATCAGGTGGCCCGGTTCGTCGCGCCGAACCTGGTTCTCGGGAACACGATCCTGCTCAAGCACGCCTCGATCTGCCCGCGGTCGGCGCGGGCGATCGAGGAGATCCTGCACGCGGCCGGCGTACCGGACGACGTGTACGTGAACACGTTCGCGTCCAGCCGGCAGATCCCGGCGATCCTGGCCGATCCGCGGATCGCCGGCGTCTCGCTCACCGGGAGCGAGCAGGCGGGCATGAGCGTCGCCGCCGAGGCCGGGAAGAACCTGAAGAAGACCGTCCTCGAACTCGGCGGTTCCGACCCGCTGATCATCCTCGACACCAACGACCTCGACGAGACCGTCAACGCCACTGCGACCGCCCGGATGCGGAACTGCGGCCAGTCCTGCAACGCGCCGAAGCGGATGATCGTGCTCGCCGACCTGTACGACGAGTACGTCGACCGGCTGACCAAGCGCGTCACGGAGTACTACGTACCGGGCGACCCGGCCGATCCCGCGACGACCCTCCCGCCGCTCGCCTCGAACGCCGCCGCGGACGAGGTCGCCGCCCAGGTCGCGAAGGCGGTCGAGCAGGGCGCGACACTGCGCGCGGGCGGCCGGCGGATCACGCCCGGCGCGTACCTCGAGGCCACGGTCCTCACCGCCGTGACACCCGGGATGGACGCGTACTACGAGGAGATCTTCGGGCCGGTCGCGATCGTGTTCAAGGCCGAGGACGAGGACGACGCCGTACGGCTCGCGAACGACACGCCGTTCGGCCTCGGTGCGTCGGTCTGGGGTACCGATCCGGCCCGGAACCGCCGCGTCGCCGACCGCATCGACGCCGGCATGGTGTACCTGAACCGGGCCGGCGGATCCCAGGCCGACCTGCCGTTCGGCGGCATCAAACGCTCCGGCCTCGGCCGCGAACTCGGCCCGGCCGGCATCGAGGAGTTCATGAACAAGAAGTCCATTAGACTCGGCTGACAGCGCTCAAGGGGGCCAGCCGTGACCGGTTACCCGATCAAGACCTATCGCTACCTGCGAATGGCGATGGTGGCGATGATCGTGCTGCTCGCGGTCGCGGTGGTGATCGAGTGGTCGAAGACCGAGCCGCATTGCCTGCAGACCTCGATCAGCGCGTACTACTACACGCCGGTCCGGGCGATCTTCGTCGGCGCGCTGATCACGATCGGCGTCTGCATGGTGGTGCTCAAGGGCAACACCGAGACCGAGGACATCCTGCTCAACGTCGCCGGCATCCTCGCGCCCGGCGTGGCGCTGGTGCCGACGCCGCGGCAGGGGCAGTGCCACTCGGTACCGGTGGTGCTCGGCGACGCCGCCGCGAACGTCTCGAACAACATGCTCGCGCTGTTCGTGGTCGGCGTACCGTGCCTGCTGCTGGCCGCGGTTTTCATCATCCGTGACCGGATCAGCGACCCGGCTGGTTGGACACCGGTGTACGTGCTCGGGCTCGGGGTCGCGGTGCTGATCTTCGGCGGCGGACTGGCCTGGTTCCTGGCCGACCGGTCCGGTTTCATCGGGCACGCACACTACGCGGCCGCGATCGTGATGTTCCTGTGCATCGTCGTGGTCGTGGTGGTCAACGCGGAGCAGCTCAGGCGCAAGCGCGGCGTACCGCGCGCACTCGCCAACCGGTACTCCGTGATCGCGGTCGCGATGGTCGCCGTACCGCTGCTGATGGTCGCGTGGTGGAAGCTGTTCAGCTGGGCGCACGTAGTACTCGGCATCGAAGCAACCCTGATCGTGCTGTTCGCCGCCTTCTGGATCACCCAAACCACCGAACTGTGGAACGAAGGGCTCCGCCAGCAGAACGTGGTCAGGAGAGCTAAGTCTCGTTGACAGACTCAGGCGGGGGGTGTGAGGCTCGGTCCATGGAGACTGAGCAGGGCGTGCGTAGCCGGACGTTCGAGTGGAGCGATCCGGCGCAGACCGCGGCGCGGGTCGGGCGGTCGTCCGGGTTGGAGATGCTGCGCGCTATGCGCGACGGCGACCTGCCCGCGCCGCCGATCCTGCACCTGGTCGGTGGGACCGGGATCGAGGTCGAGGAGGGCAAGGTCACCGTGCTGATGCCGGCGGCCGAGTTCCACTACAACCCACTCGGCACCGTGCACGGCGGCGTCATCGCCACGCTGCTCGACACCGCGGCCGGCTGCACGGTCCACTCCACGCTGCCGGCCGGTGTCGGCTACACCTCGCTCGACCTGATGACGCGGTTCATCAGGCCGGTCACGGTCGACTCCGGCGTGCTGCGGTGCGAGGGCGGGATCATCAGCCGCGGCCGTCGTACGGCGGTCGCCGAAGCGCACCTGTACGACGAACGCGGCAAACTCCTCGCCCACGCAACCTCGAACTGCCTGATCTTCGATCTGCCTCAGGCCTGATCGGCGAGCAGTTTCTCCGAGGCGACCAGCCGGACGCACGTGGCCAGGCCGGTGATCGCGGCCTCGACCTCGGGGAGCTCCGGGTACGTCGGGGCAATCCGGATCACCTGGTCCGTCGGGTCGTCACCGTACGGATGGGTGGCGCCGGCCGGGGTGATCGCGATACCGGCAGCCTTCGCCTTCGCGACCACCTCGCGGGCGCAGCCCTCCGGCACCTGCAGGCTGACGAAGTACCCACCGGCCGGCGCGGTCCAGGATGCCAGTCCGGTGCCGCCGAGCTCGGCGGTGAGGATCTTGTCGACCGCGTCGAACTTCGGCCGGATCAGCTCGGCCAGGGTCCGCATGTGTTGGTGCAGGCCGTCCGCGTCGCGGAGGAACTGGACGTGCCGGAGCTGGTTGATCTTGTCCGGCCCGATGCTTCGCTTGACCGTGTGGCTCAGCCACCAGGTGATGTTGTCCGGGGACGACCCGAAGAACGCGACGCCGGCGCCGGCGAAGGTGATCTTCGAGCTCGACCCGAACACGAACACCCGGTCCGGATGCCCGTTCTCCGCGCACAACGCCAGTACGTCGGCCAGCTGCGCGGGGGAGTCCGTCAGGTGGTGGACGGCGTACGCGTTGTCCCAGAAGATCCGGAAGTCCGGCGCGGCGGTCTCCATCGCGGCGAGCCGGCGGACCGTCTCGTCGGAGTACACCGTGCCGTCCGGGTTGCTGTACTTCGGCACGCACCAGATGCCCTTGATCGCGGCGTCCTCCGCGACCAGCCGCTCGACCACGTCCATGTCCGGGCCCGCGGGCGTCATCGGTACCGGAATCATCTTGATCCCGTACCGCTCGCAGATCCCGAAGTGCCGGTCGTACCCCGGCACCGGGCAGAGGAACGCCAGCCCCTCGACGTCGGCCCAGCGGGTCTGAGCACCCGGAACCTTCCCGAGCAACGCGAACACGACCGCGTCGTGCATCAGCTCGAGGCTCGAGTTGCCCGCCGCGAGCAGCTGCTCCGCGGGCACCTGCAGGTCCTCGGCGAAGATCGCCCGCACCTCGGGGAGCCCGTGCAGACCACCGTAGTTCCGCAGGTCGGTCCCGTCGGCCGACACCGGATCCCCGCTCAGCTGCAGCACCGCGTTCGCCGCATCGAGCTGCTTGGGCGACGGCTTCCCCCGCGTCAGATCGAGCTTGAGCCCCTGGGCCACCAACGCTTCGTAATCCTGGCGCGCACGCTCAACCTGAGCAGTCAGCTCATCCACACTCACGGGGAGTCCTTTCACAGGTACTAGGTGTTGGACCCCAGCCTAATGACTACCTCAGCGGCCTCTGCACTTGGGGAACTTGGGGTCCCAGGGCGGGCAGGTCGGGAGGTTGGGTGGGGGCTTGATCGTGGGGGGTGGGATGACCGGGGGAGTGACCGGTGGGGTCGGGGGTTGGGCCTTGCTGCCGTTGGAGATGAACAGGACCACGGTGGAGCCTGCGGGGGCGCCGTCCTCCTGGCGGGGGTTGGTCCAGGCGACTGTGCCGGCCGGGGCGTCGGAGTCGACGCGGGGGCCGTGGTCCATCCGGACCTGGAAGCCCAGCGAGAGGAGTTTCGCGCCGGCGTCGGCGGGCGTCATCCCCTTCAGGTACGGGAGATCCTTGACGTTGCCGCGGATGATCTTGTCGTCGGGCCTGACGAACTTGCTGGTCGGCAACCCGTGCAACGCCAGCTGCATCGCGGTCTCCCAGATCGGACCCGCGGTACCGGAACCGGAGGCGTCGGACAGCTTCTTCCCGTTGAAGACCTGGCCGATCAGATCATCGGTCGGCGGATCCGCGTCGGCGACCACCGACGCGGCAGCAAGCTTCGACGAATAGCCGGAGAACCACACCGCGTGGTTGTTCTGGATGGTACCGGTCTTGCCGGCCAGGTCGCTCTTGCCGAACTTCAGCTTGGCGCCGGTACCGCCCTTGGCCATCACCTGCTGGAGCACGTAGTTGACACCGTCCGCGACACCCGGCGACAGCACCCGGTGGCAGTTCGGGCCCGGGGTCGTGATCGCCTTGCCGGTCTTGAGCGAGGTGATCGACGTGACGATCTGCGGGTTGCAGTACATCCCCCGGGCGGCGAACGTCGCGTACGCGTTCGACAGCATCAGCGGGGTGATCTGACCCGCCGAGCCGAGCGTGAAGGAGACCACCTGCTGGAGCGGTTTGAGCTGTTGTGCGTCGTACATGCCGAGGTTGGAGGCGATGGTCGCGATCGGGCAGAGCCCGATCTGCTCGGACAGCTGCAGGAAGTAGGTGTTCGTCGACGCCCTGGCCGCGTCGACCATCGAGGGGTCGGCGATCGTCTTGGTCGAGTTGCTCGGGTTGTAGCTGTCGTCCGACGTCGTCCCGCTGCAGGTGCTGAACTCCTTGCCGCTGAGGTTGATCGTCTGCGGCGAATTGATCCGGTACGTCGTCGGCACGCCCTTCGCGATCGCCGCCGCGATCGTGAAGGCCTTCATCGTGGACCCGTTCTGGAAGCCGCCGAAGCCACCGGCGTAGGACTTCTCGACGTTGTAGTTGTACGCCGTCTGCCCCTTCTTCGCGCCGTACGGCCGGCTCTGGGCCATTGCCTTGACCAGCCCGGTGCCGGGCTCGACCATCGTGATCGCGGCGACGGCCTGGTCGCCGGACTTCGAGTGCTGGTCGATCGAGGTCTGCGCGGCCGCCTGGATCCGCTGGTCGAGCGAGGTCTTGATCAGCAGCCCGGCGGTCTCGATGTAGTTCTCGCGTTCCTCGGGCGTCTTGCCGAACGCCGAATTCGCCTTCAGCTTCGAGACGACGTACTCGCAGTAGAACGGGTACTTCGAGTTCGCGCAGCCGCTCGGGATGACGCGGACCTTGGCCGGGTCGATGACCGGGGTCTTGATCGCGTCCTGGGCCTGCTTGGCGGTGATCACGTTCAGTTCCTGCATCCGGCGCAGGACGACGTCGCGGCGGGCCTTGGCGCGCTGCGGGTTGTCGATCGGGTCGTAGCCGGTCGGGTTCTTCACGATGCCGGCCAGCATCGCGGCCTGCGGCAGGTTCAGCTTCGCGGCGTGCACGCCGAAGTAGTGCATGGCCGCGGCCTCGACGCCGTACGAACGGTCACCGAAGAAGGCGAGGTTCAGGTAGCCGTTGAGGATGGCGCCCTTCGACATCTGTTTCTCGACGGCGATGGCGTAGCGCAGCTCGGCGATCTTCCGCTCGTACGTCTCGGCGGTCGCCTGCTTGACCTCTTCGGGCGTGCGGGCCTTGTTGATCAGGGTTTGTTTCACGTACTGCTGGGTGATGCTCGAACCGCCCTGCTGGACGCCGCCGGAGGACTGGTTGCGCAGCAGGGCGCGGAGCGTGCCCTTGAAGTCGAGTGCGCCGTGCTCGTAGAACCGGTCGTCCTCGATCGCGACGATCGCCTTGAGCATGATCGGGCTGATCTGCTTGAGCGTGACCGGGGTGCGGTTCTGCTGGTACAGGGTGGCGATGGTGTGGCCCTGGGAGTCCTGGATGATCGACTTCTGGGCCAGCGGTGCGGTCTCCAGGTCCTGAGGCAGGTACTGGACCGAGTCGTGCGCCTTCGCCGTGGTCACGCCGACCAGACCGGCGAACGGAAGCGCCAGCCCGGCCGCCAGCGCTCCGGCCACGGCACTCGCCAGCAGGAACACGAAGACCGACCACACGACGTTGGGCCGCCTGGCCCGCCGCTCGCCTCTGTGCATGGTTGGGCAGAGTACGTGACGAGAGTGCCGTCCGGGAGCCTCCTCGTTACGGAATTTACACATTAGCCCAACGATCTCACCCTCAGTGATGAACCGTTCACTGCCGGCCGATCATCTCACATGTACTGACAGTGCCTCCCTAGGCGTCCTGGCGGTCCCTAGGGTGGGGAGCAAGAACGGTTGCTGCAGACAAGGAAGCTCTATGGAAATCCTCCCCAAGGCGCCGACCGCGAAGGGCCCGGCGGAATGGTTCACCGGCGACGTCTGGTTCGACGTGATCATCCGCGGCGACGCGCCGTCCCGTGTGCGGGTGAACATCGTCCGTTTCGCGCCGGGCGCCCACACCGCTTGGCACCGGCACGCGAACGGTCAGACGCTGCACGTCACCGAAGGTCTTGGCCTCGTCCAGTCGCGCGGCGGGCAAGTCACCGTGATCCGGCCGGGCGACGTCATCTACACCCCGCCCGGCGAATGGCACTGGCACGGCGCCTGCCCCGACAACTTCATGACCCACACCGCGATCTGGGAAGGCGTGGACGACGACACCCCAGAAACCGAATGGGGCGACCACGTCACGGCCGCGGAGTACGTCGTACCTGAGTGAGCACTTCCGGGAGCTCGCCGAGGATCGTGAGGCGTTTGGTGGCTCGGGTGACTGCTACGTAGAGGTCGGAGAGGCCTCGGTCGGAGTTGGTCAGGATCCCTTGGGGATCGGCGATGATGACCGAGTCGAATTCGAGGCCCTTGGACTGAGGGATGTCCAGGAGGGCTACGGCGCCGTCGAGGACGGACGGGTCGTGGGTGTGCGCCACGTCCGGGAGGGCGTCGGCGAACTCGTCGTAGCGGGTCGCCGGGACGATGACGGCGATGCGGCCTTCGTCGATGGCTCGTTGTTCGGAGGTGATGGCGGCTTTGAGTGCGTCGACGAGGCAGCCGGCCGGGACCGCGTCGAGGAAGGGCCGGGTGCCGGTGTCCCGGACAGACGTCGGTGGCCGCAGGGTCGGGTCGATCGCCGAGAGGATGGCGGTGGCGACCGTCATGATCTCGCTCGGGGTGCGGTAGTTGACGGTGAGTTCGGCGGTGCGCCAGCGGCGCGGGGCGTAGTGGTCGAGGAGTTCGGCCCAGGAGCGGACGCCGGAGGCCGACCCGGTCTGGGCGATGTCGCCGACCAGCGTCATCGAGCGCCGTGGCGCGCGGCGCATCAGCATCCGCCAGTCCATCGCGGACAACTCCTGCGCTTCGTCGACGATCACGTGACCGAAGACCGACGTACGGTCGTACGACCGGTCACCGCCCGCCGATGGGTTCGCGAGTTGCTGGGTGCGCTGGGCGATCAGGTCGCGGAACTGCTCGATCTCCCACGGCATGATCTCGATCCGCTCCGCGGTCAGCTCGATGTCGACCACACCGCTCGCGTACTCGCGGTTCGCCTCCGCCGCGGCCGCTGCCTCGGATGCTTCGCGTTTGCGGCCGACCACGACCTCCGCGGTCTCGCCGAGCAGCTCGGCCGCCTCGTCGAGCAGGGCGGCGTCCGACGGCGTCCAGGCCGCCGAGAGTGGTCGGAGTACGGCGGAACGCTCGGCGCTGGTGAGGTACGGCGCAGCGGCCGCGAGACGCTCGTCGGACGAGAACAGGACCGATACGAGCAGCTCCGGCGTGAGCTCCGGCCACAACCGGTCCAGGATCTCCAGCACCTGGTCGTCCTGGAACAGCTCCTGCTCGAGGTCCTCGACGTCCGCGTCCCCGACGTACTGCTTGCCGATCCGGTCGACGATCTGGTTCGCCAGCGTCTTGATGATCCGCCGGACGAAGATCGGCCGCGCCCGGTTGTGCAGCGGCTGTGCCGCGAGCGCGCCCCGCTGTGCCTTGCGGATCGCGTCCGGCCGCAGCACGAGCTCGTCGGCGTTCATCTTGAACCGGATCGCCTTGGTCGGCACGATCCGGAACCCCGCGATCGCCCGCGCGATCACGTCGGCCATCGCCAGCTCGCCCTTGATCCGCGCCGCCTCGGCAGACTCCGGCGCGGTCGCCGTCACGCCCGAGTACAGCTCGCTGACTGTCGCGAGGACGACGTCGTTCTCACCGAGCGAGGGGAGTACCTGGTCGATGTAGCGCAGGAAGGTGGTGTTCGGCCCGACGACGAGTACGCCGGTACGCCCGAGCTGTTCGCGATAGGTGTAGAGCAGGTACGCCGCCCGGTGCAGCGCGACCACGGTCTTACCCGTACCCGGGCCGCCTTGGACCACGAGTACGCCGGGAAGTCCGGAGCGGATGATCTCGTCCTGCTCGGACTGGATCGTCGCGACGATCTCGTTCATCCGGCCGGTACGGCTCGCGCCGAGCGAGGAGAGCAGCGCGGCCTCGCCGATCAGCGTGCCGCGTTCGTTCTCACCGAGCGCGGCGGCGTCCAGCAGGTCGTCGTCGACGCCGACGACGGTACGGCCGTGCAGCCGGATGTGCCGCCGGCGCTTCACGCCGAGCGGCTCGGCCGCGGTGGCCCGGTAGAACACCTGCGCCACCGGAGTCCGCCAGTCGATCAGCAACGGGTTGTACTCGTCGTCGAACAGCCCGATCCGGCCGATGTGGAACCGTTCGCCGCTGGTCTCGTCGATCCGCCCGAAACACAATCCGCGTTCGACCGACGACAATTGTGCGAAGCGGCCGGAATACAGCTTGGTGAACGACTCGCGTTCCGACCGGGCCTGATCGGTGCCGGTGGTTTCCTCGACCTGAACCCGCCCGAGGTCACCTCGCGCCTTTTCCCGCAGCACGTCGAGCCGCGCGTACATCGCCGTCACATCGCCTTGTTCTACGGCGATCTCCTGCTCCAGCACGTGATCCCCCGACCTTTCTTGCATTGCCCGAGAAGCTCTGATATTCTGAACATGTGAGCCTGAAGAGGGCTCTTTTTTATTTCTCGACACAAACACCCAACGGTACCGCTTTTCACAGCTGACTGCCAGCCAAGGCCAAGCGATTGCTCAGCAGCCGATTCGACACTGAGGTGTGTTTGTCACCGCAGGAGAGCCGATCGGCCGGAGGGCTCGCACCGACGGCGCCGTCCGCCTCGGCGCCCTGGCCGCGTTGTGGCTGAGCCTGTTACTCGTCACGTACTGGTGGGTCGCAGGCGGCGGTGTGCAGGAACTCGGCGGCTGGGCGACAGGCCTGACGTCGCTCGGGCGCCTGACCGGTCTGGTCGCGGCCGTGCTTCTGCTGGCGCAGGTCGTGTTGATGGCGCGCGTTCCGCTCCTGGAAGCCGCGTTCGGGCAGGACCAACTGGCCCGCATCCACCGCATCACCGGGTTCACATCGTTCAACCTGATGCTGGCGCACCTCGTCACGATCACGTGGGGCTACGCGGCCGGCGAGCTGCGACGTACGCCGGCCACGCTCTGGGACCTGACGGTCGACTACCCGGGCATGCTGCTCGCGGTCGGTGGGACGCTCGCGCTCTGTCTGAGCGTGCTGACCAGCATCCGCGCGGCGCGCAGACGGCTCCGGTACGAGTCCTGGCATCTCCTGCACCTGTACGCGTACCTGGGCGTCGGCATCGCGCTCCCGCACCAACTGTGGACCGGCCAGGAGTTCCTCGCGTCCACCGGGCGGACCGTGTTCTGGTGGACGGTCTGGGCGCTCGCGGTCGTGACCGTGCTCGTGTACCGGATCGCCGTACCGGTGTGGCAGAACGCCCGGCACCGCCTCCACGTAACAGCCGTCGTGCCGGAGGCGAACGGAGTGGTCTCCGTGTACGTCGGTGGGCAGCGGCTGGATCGTCTCCGCGCCGAGGCCGGACAGTTCTTCGCGTGGCGGTTCCTTGATCGGCCCGGGTGGGCGCGCGCGAACCCGTACTCGCTGTCGGCCGCGCCCGACGGACACGGCCTACGCATCACCGTGCAGGAAGCCGGCGACGGTAGTGCGGCGCTCAGCACGTTGCGACCCGGTACGCGCGTATTCGTGGAGGGACCGTACGGGCGGATGAGCCCGCGCGCCCGTACCCAACGGAAGATCGCGCTGACCGGCGCCGGTGTCGGCGTCACGCCGTTGCGTGCGCTCGCCGAGGGTCTCGAGTACGCCCCGGGTGACGCCCTGCTGATCCAGCGGTACACCGAAGAGCCCTTGTTCCACGAGGAGTTCCAGCGGTTGTGGAACGACCGCGGTCTGGCGCTGCTCACGCTGCCGGGTCCGCGACGACGGGCCGACTCGTGGTTCGGTGCCGGCGTACCGAAGTACGACGACCTGCACGTCCTCCTGCACTGGGTCCCGGACATCGCCGAGCGCGACGTCTACCTGTGCGGACCCGAGACGTGGACCGACCTGGTCCGCTCGACCCTCACCGCCGCCGGTCTGCCGGCCGAACGGCTCCATCTCGAATCCTTCAAGTGGTGACCGCCCGTGAAACGCATCGTGCTCTGGCTTCTCGGTACCGTCTCGGCCGTTGTGCTGATGTTCGGATACCACACCTCGACCTCCGGCCCCGAGGCGACCGTGGGACCGACCATCGGTGGCGGCACCAACGAGTCCCCAGCAACCACGCCGACCACTCCGGCCACCCCCGCGCCAGGAGGTACGTCGACCGTGACGGGCGATGTTGCGCAGACCCAGTGGGGACCCGTCCAGGTCCGGCTCACCGAGCAGGCCGGAAAGATCACCGCGGTCGACGTCGTCCAGTACCCGAACGGCAACCACCGCGACGCCGAGATCAACGACTACGCGCTACCGATCCTGATCAACGAAACGATCCAGGCGCAGAGCGCGAAGATCGACATGGTCAGCGGCGCCACCGTCACCAGCGACGGTTACGTGCGATCCCTGCAGAGCGCATTGGATCAGGGCTGATGAAGAGGTACGTCGAGCACGTGATGGGCATGCCGATCAGCCTCGCGCTGCGCGGCCGCCACACCAACGACGACCTCGCGGGTCGCGCTTGGTCCGAGGTTCTCGACGTACTCCGGACCGCGGACCGGGTGTTCAGCACGTATCGCGAGGACTCTTACGTCTCCCGGCTCAACCGCGGCGCCCTGGCCGTCGCGGACTGCCCGCCCGAGGTGGCCGAGGTGCTGGCGCTGGGGGAGCAGGCCCGGATCGAGTCCGGCGGAGCGTTCGATGTACGACGGAACGCCCGGTTGGATCCGAGCGGTGTCGTGAAAGGCTGGGCCGTCGAACGGGCCGCCCAGAAGCTCGCGGAACTGCCCGCGACCGACTACTGCCTGGGCGCCGGCGGCGACCTGACGTGCCATGTCGCGGGCCCCGACTCGGAACCGTGGCAGATCGGGATCGAGGACCCGTTCGATCCCGATCAGCTCGCGGCGGTGGTACCGATCCGCAACGGCGCGATCGCCACGTCCGGGCTGCACCGCCGCGGCCGGCACATCACCGACGCCCGGACCGGTGTCACGCCGACCGTGGTGGCGTCGGTGACCGTCGTGCACCACTCACTCACCCAGGCCGACATCGACGCCACCGCGGCGTTCGCGCTCGGCACGGATGCCCTCCCGTGGCTGCAGTCCCGTCCCGGCCGCGCCGGGCTGGTGATCTTCGCCGACGGAACCCGTCAGGTGTTCGGGAACAGGACGCGGGCCACCACGTCACCGACCATCCGCCGCGGAATGGGGCGGTGGGCAACGAAGTGACGATAGAAGAACGGGCTCGTCAATAGGTCGGTGGTCAGCTCGGGATCCATGTCCGGCGGGAGCTCGCCGCGGTCGCGGCCGCGCTGCAGGACGGCGAGCATCGGTTCGCGACGGCGCCTGGTCAGATCTTGGTGGATCTCCGACAGGGCGGGATCGCGTTCGGCGGCGTCGATGAACGCGGCCAGCAGGCGGGGGAACGGCGTCCGTTCGAGCAGCGTGACGAACGCGGTCAGGATCTCGGTGACGTCCTTCGTGACCGAGCCGGTGTCGGGTGCCGGGAACGGGCGGTACGTCGCATCCATCGCGTCGACGAGGAGGGCCCCGGTGGTGGGCCAGCGGCGGTAGAGGGTCGCCTTGCTGGCGCCGGCGCGCCGGGCGACCGCCTCCATGGTGAACCCGGCCAGCCCGGCCTCGTCGAGCACCACGACGGCGGTCGGGGGGTGGGGGAGTCGGGGGGGACGATGGATCTGTTCCGGATGGCGCCGTTCTACCCGCTGTTGATCGACCTCGGGTATCCGAGCTACCTCTCGACGATCCTCGGCGGCGCGAAACTCGCCGCCGCCGTGGTGATCGCCCTACCGGGGCTGCCTCGGCTGAAGGAATGGGCGTACGCCGGGGTCCTGATCAACATGTCCGGGGCCGTCGCGTCCAACGCCGCGACCCACCGCTACGCCGGGACGGTCGCCCCCGCCGCGTTCGCCGTACTGGCGCTCGCGTCGTGGGCGACCAGACCCCTGAGCAGGAAGCTCAGTCGTTCAGGGAGATGATGCCTGCTTCGACGGGACCGGACTTGCCGTACTGCGCTCCGGTGATGACGAAGACCAGGCCACGGTTCTGCGGGTCTCCGGGGCCGTCCAGCGGGATGGTGAACCGGCTGTAGCCGGCCGGCATCGGTGACGAGAACCGCGTCCAGGCCCCGGGGGCACCGAGTTCGCGGTTGATGAAGAAGTCCTGATCATCGTTGCCCGTGACAATGATCGTGCCGTTCACTCCGCCCGATTGCGACCAGCTGACAACCGGGGCACCGTTCGGGGCGCCGCCGTTCTGGTCCAGGAGCGGCGTGTCCGGAGAGAACCGGAACGATTCGGGGTCCTTCGCGATCCGGTAGTGCACGTGGTAGGTGTAGTTGTTCTGATCGGGGTGGGCCGGGTCGTCGGGCTCTCCGAATTCGTACGTCATGATCCACAGATCGCCCTTCAGGCGTGCCACCGTGGTCATACCGGGCCGCTCGGCGTAGGCGGTGCCGGTCGCGTCGTCGACGACCGGACCCCAGTTGTACAGGTCCGTGCTGGTCTGGTGCGCGAGCTTCTGCCCGAAGTTGGGGTCCCGCTGGTCGGAGTAGTAACAGATCAGGTTGTCGTTGTGCAGCAGCAGGAACGGCTCCCACACCGGCGTCGCGCCGTTCGTGGTGTTGGCCGGCCCACCTTGAGCCACCGTGCTCAGGAACTCCCACGTGAGACCGCGGTCCGTGCTGGCGTACAGCTGGATGTTGGTGCTACCGAAGTTCTTTCCGAGCCAGTTGCACGCGAACAGGAGCGCGCCCTTGGGCAGACCCGCGAACGCGCGCGGCAACTCGTAAAGGAACGGCTGCAGATAGACCCCCGACGCGGTGCTGGGGTCGGGGACGCTGCTCTGCTTCGCCCACGTGCGGCCGTCGTCGTCACTGCGATAGAGAGGGAACCCTGGGCCTCCGCCTTGATAGGTCGCGAGCAGGCTCCGCGACTTGCCGGGCGCTCCGCTGCTGAGCCGGACAGCGCGAGCGTACGACGAGCGTCCGGTTGGTGGACCAGCCACGACGACAGGTCCGAACGGAACCTCCCCACCAGCCTGGCCGGCATCACCGACCGGGCCGGGATCCGCGAACGCCGGACCCGCAAGGCCCAGGCCCACGCCCGCCGCCGCAGCTGCGCCGGCGCCGAGAAACACCCGGCGAGAAAGCTGGTTGGTCGAACTACTCACGGGTGCATTGCGATACTTCACTTCTGCCTCCCTGGTGAACTGTTGAAGCCGCTGCCACGCGCAGCGATACGCGCGGTGCGGAGAAAGGGGCGACTCGCACGGGAGCGCTCAAGGGCGCGTTCGCCGTACGGGCGCGCGTGTCAGGGCGAGCCGGCCCGAGGCGGGCGGCTCTGCCCTGAGGTTCGAGCCCGAAGGCTCTAGCGGAACACCTAGCTGTACATCTGGCGGTACATCTAGCGGCTGAAGCCCGCGGTGAGACCGCTGAGCAGTTGCCGGCGACCCACGGCGTACAGGATGACGATCGGTAGCGTGGTGAGGACGACCGAGGCGAGCACCGCCGGCACGTTGACGCTGTACTGACCCTGGAACGTCCACAGCGCCAGCGGAAGGGTGCGCTTGTCAGGGCTCTGCGTGAGGATCAGCGGCAGCAGGAACCCGTTCCACACGCCCAGGCCGTTGTAGATGCTGACCGTGACGAGTGCGGGCCGGGTCAAGGGCAGCGCGAGCTTGCGCATCATGCCCCACTCGGTCGCCCCGTCGACGCGCATCGACTCGAAGAGTTCCTTCGGTACGTCGCGGATGAAGTTCGCGAGGACAAGGACGGACAGCGGGATCGAGAACGCGATCGACGGCAGGATCAGCGCCAGCAGGCTGTCGTACAGCCGCATCCGGATGATCAGCAGGTAGACCGGGATGATCGTGGCCTGCAGCGGGATCGCCAGCCCCATCAGGAACAGGCCGTTGACCCCGGCAAGGAACCTGCTGCCGGCGCCGCGGATGATCGCGTACGCCGCCATGAACGAGATCGCGACCGCCGGGATGATCGTGCCCGCGGTGACGATCACGCTGTTCAGGAAGTACCGCGGGAAGTCGGACTGGATGACCAGCTTGTAGTTGTTCGCGGTCGGCGCGGACGGCAGCGCGAACGGGTTCTGGGTGAAGTACGCGCTCTGGTCCTTGAAGCTGGTGACCACGATCCAGTACAGCGGGATCAGGACGATCGCCAGCCAGATCCAGCCGGCCAGGCCACCGAACCAGTTCAGTTGCGTGAGCTTGCGAGCCTGCATCGGTCACGCACCTTCCTGCTGGCTGGCCGTCGTACTGCCGCCGAGGCGCCGCAGGATCAGTGCGAGCGCGAGGCCGAGCAGGACGATCAGGGTCGCGATCACACTCGCCGGACCCATCTGGTTGGACATGAAGCCGCGCTTGTACATGTCCAGCGCGAGCACCCGGGTCGCGTCACCGGGACCGCCGGCGGTGAGCACGAAGATCAGGTCGAAGAACGTCAGCGAACCGACCACCATCAGCGTCGACGAGGTGATGATCGTGTACTTCAGCTGCGGCACCGTGATGCTGAAGAACTGCCGGACCCGGCCGGCGCCGTCGATCGAGGCCGCCTCGTACATCGTGGTCGGGATCTGCCGGACACCGCCTTGGTAGATCAGCGAGTGGAACGGGATGAACTGCCAGGACACGATGAAGATCACCACACCGATCGCGAGGGTGTTCTTGCCGAGCCAGTCCTGGGTGAGGAACCCGAGTTTCAGGCCCGGCCCGAGCCCGAAGTTCGGGTCGAGCAGGGCCTTGTAGGTGATCGCGATGGCCGCCGAGCTGAGCAGCAGCGGGATGAAGTACAGCACCGCGAGGAAGGCGCGGTACCGCTGCCGCCCGGCGAGGAAGGTGCCGAGCAGCAGGCTCATCGGGGTCTGCACGGCCCACGAGAGAATCATGATCTCGAAGGTCACCAGGATGCTGTGCGGGAGTTGTGAGTCGGTCAGTACCGACTTCCAGTTGGTCAGCCCGGCGGCGTGGATCGCGCCGAGCCCGTCCCACTGGGTGAAGCTCAGCACGAGTACGCCGACCAGCGGGATGACGCCGAACACGACGAACAGCAACAGCGCGGGCAGCACCATCCAGGCGACCGCACCGCTCCGCCCGGCGCCCGAGGAGCCGGCGCGGGACGCTTCGGTGCGGCCGGTCGGCGGCGCGACGGGCGGAGCGGTAGCTGTCACTGGCCAATCACCGCGTTCATGTTGGTGGCGAACTGCTGCGGGGAGATGGACAGCTGGAACAACTTGGCGATGTTGTCGAGCAGCGTCTCGGCCTGGGTCGGGCTGAGGGCCTGGTCCCACGACTGGGCGAAGTTCTTCGCGTTCGCCGCGGTGTCGTAGACGAAGTTCAGCCACTTGGAGTCGTTCGGGTCCGTGATCGACGAGAGCTTGTCCTTCGCGCTCTTGACCACCGGGATGTTGCCGGACTTGACCCAGGCCTCCACCGTGGCGTCGTCGAGGGTGTTGTTCGCGATGAACTTCTTCGCGGTCTCCTTGTCCGCGGCGCTGGCCTTGGAGGAGATCGACATGTACTGACCCGGGTTGCCGACGGTGTCGCTCGGGTCGCCCTTGCCGCCGTCGACCGGCGGGAAGTTCATGTAGCCGAGGTGCCCACCGGTCACGAAGTCGCCGCCGGAGGCCTTCATGTTGCCGTAGGTCCAGGCGCCGTGCAGCATCATCGCGGCCTTGCCGGTGTAGAGCAGCGCCTGGTCGGCGTTGGAGTCGGCGGTGATCGAGGAGAAGCCCTTGATGAAGCCGTTCGCCTTGATCAGCTTCTGCATCTCGTCCAGGGCCTTCAGCGCGGACGGGTCGGACCAGCCGTCCTTCTTGCCCTCGTAGATGTTCTGGAAGACCTCGCTGCCGCCGATCCGGTCGAACAGGAACTCCAGCCACATCATGTTGGTCCAGCGCGACTGGCCACCGAGCGAGAACGGCGCGATGCCCTTCTCGTTGAACTTCGGGACCAGGTCCATGATGTCGCCCCAGGACTGCGGGGGCTGGGCGCCGATCTTCTCGAACGCGCGCTTGTCGTAGAACAGCACGATCGGCGTCACGGTCTCGCCCGGCACCGCGTAGATCTTGCCGTTGACCGTCGCCGCCGTGAACGCCGACGGGAAGATCGAGTTCTTGAGGCTGGCCTCCTGGGTGTTGAGCCAGTCGGTCAGGTCCTCGACCTGGCCGGCTTCGACGTACGCCTTCAGACCGCCGCCGCCCCAGCCCCAGATCAGCGTCGGGCCCTGGCCGGCCCCGATCGCGGTCTTGATCTTGGCCTTGAACGCGTCGTTCTGGAACTCGGTCGTCTTGATCTTGGTGTTCGGGTTGGCGTCGTTGAACCGCTTGACCTGCGCCTCGCGGATGCCCTGCTGCGGCTGGCCGGTGAGGAACCAGTAGGTCGTACCGCTGCCGGCACCGCCGCCGCCACCGGCGCCCGTGGTCGAACCGGGCGTACTGGTCGGGCCGGAACTACCGCACGCTGCGAGGCCGGCTGCCAGCGCGCCACCGCCGACCAGGCCTAGGAAAGTACGCCGGGATGTCGTGTTGGGATCCACCGTGATCTCCGTACTTCGTGCTGCCCCCACAGGTTGCGGAAGCACCTGCCGATATGACTTGTTTTCGAAACATAGATTTCGGGGATTGTGCTGTCAAGACTTGAACTAAGGACTTTCCGGGGTCACAGTGAGGTCACGTAATCGCCTGGTCATGCAGGAGATTCAGAGATCGGCGCCGAGTGTCGCGGCGATCGGGGAGCTTCGAAAACTTTTCGATAATTGCTCACCGAAACGAAGTTTCAGCAAGGGAGATTTTCTTGTCCATCTCGACCGACCGGCCCTGGAGCGACCCGTCCCTGCCCGCCGCCGAGCGTGCCGGTCTGCTGCTCGCGGCGATGACGCCGGCGGAGAAGATCGCCCAGCTCGGCAGCCGCTGGGCCGGCAACGACATGGCCGACCAGGAGCTTCCCCAGGACGAGACGATCAACGTCGCGCCGATGGAGGACGTGTTCTCGACCGGCGGGTCGGTGTCGCTGGAGGACGCGAGCCGCGACGGCCTCGGGCACCTGACGCGCGTGTGGGGAAGCTATCCGCAGACCGTCGAGCAGGGTGTCGCCGAGGTGGTCCGGCAGCACGAGGTGGTGCTGAAGGGGTCCCGGCTCGGCGTACCGGCGCTGGTTCACGAAGAGTGTCTGACCGGTTTCACGACGTACGGCGCGACCGTGTATCCGGCGTCGATCGCGTGGGGCGCGACGTTCGACCCGGAGTTGGTGGAACGGATGGCCGCCGCGATCGGGCGGGACATGGCTGCGGCCGGCGTCCACCAGGGGTTGTCGCCGGTGCTCGACGTGGTCCGCGACTACCGGTGGGGCCGGGTCGAGGAGACGATGGGCGAAGACCCTTACCTGGTGGCGATTCTGGGCTCGGCGTACGTCCGTGGTCTGCAGAGCGCCGGCGTGATCGCGACGCTGAAGCACTTCGCCGGGTACTCCGCCTCCCGGGCCGGGCGCAACCACGGGCCCGTGTCGATGGGGCGCCGCGAACTGCTCGACATCATCCTGCCGACCTTCGAGACCGCGATCGCGACGGCTGCCGCCGGGTCGGTGATGAGCTCGTACGCCGACATCGACGGGCTGCCCGCGAGCGCCGACCCGTGGCTGTTCACCGACGTACTCCGCGACGACTGGGGTTTCGAGGGCACGGTCGTCTCGGACTACTGGGCGGTCCCGTTCCTGTCGTCGATGCACCGCGTCGCCGCCGATGACGCCGACGCCGGAGCACTCGCGCTGACCGCCGGCACGGACGTCGAACTCCCGGACACGATCGGGTACGCCGGGTTGGCGGCCAAGGTCCGCTCCGGCGAACTGTCGGAGGAGCTGATCGACCGAGCCGCCCGCCGGGTCCTGCAACAAAAGGCCGAACTAGGGCTGCTGGATGCCGACTGGACTCCCCAGGCCTCGGTCAGCACCGAGCCCATCGACCTGAACTCCGAACACAACAGGGCCATCGGAGCCGAGCTGGCCGAGAAGTCGATCGTCCTGCTCGACGCGGGCTCGGTCCTCCCGCTCGCCAACCTGACGAAGGTTGCCGTGGTCGGACCGTGCGCCGACGACCCGCGCACGTTGATGGGCTGCTACGCCTTCCCGAACCACGTGCTCCCGCGGTACCCCGAGCGCGGGTTGGGCATCACGATCACCTCACCACTGGACGCCTTGCGCAACGAGCTCTCCGGTGTGGAGGTGTCGTACGCCAAGGGCTGTGAGGTGATGGGGGACGACCGCTCCGGGTTCGAGGAGGCTGTTGCGCAGGCCCAGGACTCTGAGCTGACGGTTGCCTTCGTCGGAGATCTGTCCGGGTTGTTCGGGCATGGGACCTCCGGGGAAGGGTGTGACGCGGAGGACCTGCGGCTGCCCGGGGTGCAGGGGGAGCTCGTCAACGCGTTGCTCGAGACCGGGAAACCTGTGGTGCTCGTCGTGGTGTCCGGGCGGCCCTATGCGCTGGGGGATTTCGACGGACGGGTTGCCGGGTTGGTGCAGGCGTTTCTCCCCGGGCAGGAAGGCGCCGCGGCGATGGCGGGCGTGTTGAGCGGGCGGATCGTGCCGAGTGGGAAGTTGCCGGTGCAGATCCCGCGGCACGTCGGTGGGCAGCCCGGTACGTACCTGCAGCCGGCGCTCGGGAGTGTCGAGAGTGCGGGGATCAGCGGGCTCGAGACGCGACCGTTGTACCCGTTCGGCTACGGCTCGTCGTACACGAGCTTCTCGGTCGGTGAGCTGCGGCTGAGCGCGGACGAGATCGGCAGCGACGGCGAGTTCACCGCGACCGTGAAGGTGACGAACACCGGTGGTCGCGCCGGCGACGAGGTCGTGCAGCTGTATTTGCGGGACGTGGTCGCGCAGGTCGCCCGTCCGTTGAAGCTGTTGACCGGGTTCGCGCGGGTGTCGCTCGAGCCGGGACAGGCCGTCGATGTCACGTTCCGCGTGCATGCCGATCGCACGGCGTACACGGGTCCCGATCTGCGCCGGATCGTCGAACCGGGGGAGTTCGAAGTGATGGTGGGCACGTCGGCACTGGACCTGCCGTGTCGTGCGATGCTGCGGATGACCGGGGATGTGAGGGTGGTGGGGCACGACCGGGTCCTGACGACACCGGTCTCGATCAGCGCTGACCCAGGAGGAGGGTGATGAGATGTCGCGGTTGAAGGGTCGCGTCACCCTGGCGACGGTGGCCGGATCGGCCGGTGTCTCGGTCGCCACGGTCTCCAAGGTGCTGAACGGGCGCAGCGACGTCTCGCCGGTCACCCGCGCACGGGTCCAGGAGATCCTGGAGAAGCACGGGTACGTCGGGCGCCGCCCGGAGCCCACCCGCCGGGACACGATCGAGCTGTTCTACCAGGGCGTCGTAAACGCGTACTCCGTCGAGGTGATCCAGGGCGTCGTCGAGGCGGGGCAGGCGGCCGGCGTCGACGTCGTACTGAACTCCCGGCCGAAGCACCCGCCGACCTCCAACGCGAACCCGGGCCGCGCGGCGTCCTGGATCCGGCAGCTGATCGCGAACGGCCGCCGCGCTGCCATCGGCCTGACCAGCGAGCTGTCCGAGGCGGACCTGGCCGCGCTGGAACGGGCGCGGGTGCCGCTCGTGGTGATCGACCCGGCGAACACGCCGGAGCCCGAGCTGACCAGCGTCGGCTCGACGAACTTCGCCGGCGGTGTGACCGCGGCGCAGCACCTGCTGGCCCTCGGGCACCGGCGGATCGGGTACGTCGGTGGCCCGCCGACGTCCGGCTGCAACCAGGCCCGGATGAGCGGATTCCGCAGCGTGATGGACTCGATCGGCGCGCCGGTACCGCCGGAGTACATCTGGCTCAGTGACTTCCTGTACGACGACGGTGTGGCGGGCGGCTCCGCGCTGCTCGATCTGCGGGACCGCCCGACCGCGATCTTCGCCGGCAGCGACGAAGTGGCGCTCGGCGTCCTGGAGGCGGCCCGGGCCCGCGGTCTGCGGGTCCCGGAGGACCTCAGCGTGGTCGGCTTCGACGACACCGAGGTGGCCCGGCTCGCGTCACCGCCGTTGACCACGGTCCGCCAGCCGCTGCGCGAGATGGGCGCGGTCGCAGTCCGTACGGCGCTGCAGCTGGCGGTGGGTGAGCCGGTCGCGTCGCATCACGTGGAGTTGGCAACGACCCTGATCGTCCGCGGATCGGCCGCCCAACACGGCCTCTCGATCGCCGCCTCCTGACTACTCGCGCCGATCCGAGATCGTCCGCGCGACGAGGACGGCGGCGGTCAGGACGGCGAGGCAGACGACGGCGAGGAGGGTCGTCGGTACGGCGTTGGTGGCGGCGGACTTCTCGTCGGACAGCACCTTCATCAGCGCGCTGACCGGGGAGATCCGGCGCACCATCATCAACAGGATCAGCGTCGCCGCGGTCAGCATCGCGATCCCGATCCGGCGGATCAGCAGCCGTGAACACAGCACCCCGATCGCGATCCCGATCATCGCCGACGCCAGTTGCGCGACCGCCCCGATCACCAGGTCGCCGATCGTCACCTCGTGGTCCCCGGTGACGATCGGGCAGATCAGCCCGAACAGCAGCAGCGGCACGCACCACGTGACCACCACCGCGATCGTGACCGCGAGCACCCGCAGCGAGTCGCCGACCGTGACGAGGGTGATCTGCCGCTGCGTCGGGTTCTCGTGGTTGACGATCGCGACCGTCAGCCAGGTCGAACAGACCAGCATCACCAGCACGCCGAACGCGTACGACGACTGCAGCGGCCCGTTGTCGGACGCCGTACCGACCGCGAGGACGCCGAAGAAGATCAGCATCGGCGGGAGGTAGCGCTGCGAGAGCAGCACGCTGTTCATCAGGTAGCGGTACAGGGAGCTCATTTCACCCGCCGTACGGTTGTGACCGACCAGCCGTGGTTGAGGGCGGTCAGCAGCGCGGCGTCGTGGCGGCCCGTCGGCAGTGTCAGCGTGACGTGCCCGTCCTCGCGTCGTACGTCGATGATGTCGGGGTGCTGCGTCCAGTCGATGTCCGCACCTGGGATCAGCGACACCTCGGTGATGCTTGGTTGCTCCGATGTCGTGGTGAGCCGGCCGTGGTTGATCTCGCAGACGCGGGTGGCGGTCGTCCGGACCGTCTCCGCCGAATGCTCGGTGAACGCGACGGCAGCACCTTGGGCGGCGGCCTCGGTGAGCAACGCGCGCAGCGTGCTGTGGGCGTTGGCGTCGAGACCTGCCCACGGTTCGTCGAGGACGAGTAGCTCCGGTGGTTCGAGCAGCGCCTGCGCCAACGCGACCTTCTGCGCGTTGCCTTTCGACAGTTTGCGCATCGGAGTACTTGCGCCGCCCGGCAACGCCAGCCGATCAAGCAGCTCGTGCGCCCGGTCGTGGGCAGCCCGGGTGCTGAGTCCACGGATCCTGCCCATGTGCGTGAGGTACGCCGATGCGGAGAGCCGATCGTGCGATGCGAAGACGTCGGGCACGTAGCCGACAACGCGGGCGTCACGCTGCACGGAACCCTCGGACGGGTGCGACAGTCCGACGAGCATTCGCAGGACCGTCGACTTCCCGGAGCCGTTGGCGCCGATCAGCGCGACAAGTTCACCCGCGTTCAGGTGCAGGTCGACGTCGGTCAGGATCTGCCGCCGCCCGTACCGTTTGGAGACCTTCTGCAGCCGGACCACTACCATGCAGCGAGCTTAGAGCGCGGGTCAGGGCAAGCGAGACCAACAGTGAGGCGATGGCGCAGACCGTCATCGTCGGGGCGGAAGCGGTCAGGTCGGCGAACGCGCCGGCCAGGATCGCGACCACACCGAACGTCGTCATCCGGAGCGCCGACTCCAGCCCGAGCACCTGACCGCGCAGCTCGCCGGGCGTGAGGTCCACGAGCACCTCCTGTTGCGCAAGTGAAGCGGAGTACCCGCTGCTGCCGATCGCGACGAGTACGCACAGCACCCCGATCGGCAGGTCGAACGCGAAGCCGAGGAACGGTACGGCGAGTACGAACCGCAGGAACCGCGCGGCGATCCACCTGCCGTTGCGGGTGAGGAAGCGGCCGACCACGAGGTCGCCTGTCATCATCCCGGCGGCTCCGGCCGCGAGCAACCAGCCCGCGCGCGAGCCGGCGTACGGGACGAACAACGCTTCGCACCCGACGATCAGCCCGTTCGGTAGCGCGAGCGCGATGAGCAACGGACGGGTACGGCGTTGAGCGAGCAGCGTGCGGTTGCCGCGCCAGGTCTCGGCGAGCCCGGTCCGCGCGACCCGGCGCGGCGGGCGGTCCCGGAGACCGAAGCGGTTGACCAGTACGGCGACCGCGGAGAAGCCGGTGGCGAGCCACAGCACGGTCGACGGGCTGAGGGTCTGCAGCAGGATGCCGGCGATGCCGAACCCGGCGATCTGCATCGCGCCGACCGACAGGTTGATCGCCGACCGGCCGAGCACGAACTGCTGCTCGTCCACGACCTCGCTGAGCAGACCCCAGCGGGCGCCCGACCCGATCGACAGGCCGTACGCCAACGCGAGCGCCAGCACGAGCCGCGCGCCGGGCGGCAGGTCGAACGCGGCCTGGGCCGCGAC
Organism: Kribbella jejuensis; assembly: GCF_006715085.1. Classification (NCBI taxonomy): domain Bacteria; kingdom Bacillati; phylum Actinomycetota; class Actinomycetes; order Propionibacteriales; family Kribbellaceae; genus Kribbella; species Kribbella jejuensis. The sequence goes on from NZ_VFMM01000003.1 coordinate 48,559, forward strand.
CTCGATGGTCGCCAGCAGACTCAGCATCGTGAGCACCTGACGCGGCCGCGCGGTGTCGGCCGCGGACATCAGCGTGGAGACGCCGAGGACCTGGGCGAGCGACGGGCCGAACATGATCATCGCGGACAGCAGCGCGGAGCCGGTCGTGGTCTCGACCAGCAGCGCCAGCGTCAGGCTGGTCATGGTGGCCGACGCGTTGCTCAGCGCGCTGCCGATCCACAGGTTCCGGAACTCGGAGTTGGCGAAGATCGCCCGGTAGGTGCCCATGCTGTGGAGAATCGACGAGCGGGCGCCGTACCGCCTACAGTTTCGGGTGGAGGCGAAACGTTGTCCGAGTTCCTGGTCGATGCCGACACCCTGGCGAATGCCCGGTTCGGTACGTCGCAGCTCACCGAGACGGTGTCCGCGCTGAAGTTACTGCGGACGCCGGTCGAGCCGTGGTACCGCCCGTGGAAGGACGCGCACGTCGGCGCGTACCAGGCCGTGCTGGACGCGAACCCGTTGTGGGCGACGCTGATCGACAGCTCGTTCGGGGTCAGTTGGGCGGCGGACTTCCTGACCGTTCCGCCGCTCGAGCCGGACCTTACGCTGGAGGAGGAGCTCGCGTACCTGACCTCGCTGGACGATGAGCAGATCCGGGCGGACCTGAGGGTCGTACGAACACCGCTGCCGGCTGTCATTTGTGAGACGTCCGGGCTGGCGGACGCGGCGGCGGACCTGTTGCGATGGGTGTGGAAGGAGACGGTCGAGCCGGACTGGCCGCGGCGGCTGCGGGTCCTGCAGGCCGACGTGGTGTCGCGGACATCGCGGCTCAGCGAGCAGGGTTGGTCCGGCGTACTGCGTGGGCTCGGGCCTGACGTGCGATGGCTCGGTGACGGGCGGATCCAGGTGAACCGGTGGGACTACCCGGTGACCGATGTGCGCGGGCGGGACCTGATGTTCATCGCGGCGCATACCCAGCGCGTCAACGTGAGCTGGCGGTTGCCGGACCGGTTCGCGCTGACCTACCCGGTGACCGGCATCTTCGCCGCGGCGGAGGAACCGGCCGAACCCCTGGTCCAGCTGCTCGGGCGGAACCGTGCGCGGATTCTGGTGGAGGCGGCCTCGCCGGTCAGTACGACGTTGCTCGTGGCAACTACTGGGTTGTCACTGGCAACGATCTCGGATCACCTGCGGGTGCTGGCCGATGCGGGCCTGCTGGAGCGCCGGCGGTCCGGGCGATCGGTGCTGTACTGGCAGTCCGATACCGGCCGCCGCGTGGTGCGGCGGCCGGTACCGAACCCTTCCGAGCCCGGTTAGAGCTCGTTCAGCCGGGCAGCTAACGAACCTGCAGCTCCGTGGAGAGCGGCAGGTCCGAAACCGACGAGCCGGCTCGGATCGTGAAAGCACCGGGTTCCATGGTCCAGCCGTTGTCCCAGTGCTCGAAGGTGTGCTCGTGGAGGTTGATCGTGATCTCGCGGGCCTGCCCGGCGTCCAGCCGGACGACGGCGAACCCGGCGAGCCAGCGCACCGGGCGGTCCACCGCGCTGTCCGGACGTTCGACGTACACCTGGACGACGTGCTTGCCCGCTCGATCACCGCTGTTGCGGACGGTCAGCGCGACCGACGACGGGTCGTTCGCGCGCAGGTCCGACAGCTCCCAGGTGGTGTAGCCGAGACCGTGGCCGAACTCGTACGCCGGTGCGGTTCCCGCCTTCAGCCAGGCGCGGTACCCGATGTGGATGCCCTCGTCGTACCGCACGACGCCGTTCTCCGGCGTGACGTTGATGACCGGTACGTCAGCCTGCGCGCGCGGCCAGGTGGTGGGCAGCCGGCCGCCCGGCTCGGTCCGGCCGAGCAGCACGTCGGCGAGCGCGTCGCCGTACTCCTGACCACCGAAGTACGTCGCCAGCACCGCCGCGACGTCGTCGCGCCAGGGCAGGAGGACGGGCGAGCCTGCGTTGACGACGACGACCGTACGGGGGTTGGCGGCCGCGACGGCGCGGACCAGGTCGTCCTGGCGGCCGGGGAGCTCAAGTGTGGTGCGGTCGTATCCTTCGGACTCGACCTTCGAGTTGGTGCCGACGACAACGAGTGCGACGTCGGCGTCGCGGGCTGCGGCGACGGCTTCGTCGATGAGCGCCTGCGGGTCGTCATTGGCCGGCTCGACGCCGACCGTGATGCTCAGTGCGTTGAGCTCTCCTGCTGCGGCGGGCACATCGAGCTCGATCCGTACGTCGACCGGCCGGCCGGCGGTCACCTCGAGCGGCGCCGAGATCGACGGTGGGGAGAGCAGCGCGGCGCCGGGGTCGTTGCCGACCGGTACGGTGGTGTCCTCGCGAAGGGGGTTGCCGTCGGCAAAGATCCGGCCGTGGCCGACCGAGGCGAAACCGAGGTTCACCACGCCGGACTCGTCCGGCGTCCAGGTCGTCCGGAACTCGAACGCCGCTGCCTCGCCGATCGGGGCATTGCCGCCGAGGTACACGAGCGCGCTGGAGAACCGGTCCTCGGCGAACAATTCGGTACCGTCCGCCGCGAGGAACCGGACCCGGGCGCCGTGCTCACCGGACTGTGGATTCGTCATCGCGCCGAGCGGGAGCTCCACGACACCTTCCTGGACGACCGCGCCGATCGAGTAGGTGATCTCGGCCTCCGGTAGCGCCGCCCGAATCCCCTCGAGCGGCGAAACAACCTTCTCCGGAATGACAGTCGCACTACCGCCACCTTGCGTCCGAGCGTCGCGGGCGTTGTGCCCGATCACCGCGACCTTCATCAGCTCACCCGCCCGCCAGGGCAGCTCGCGCCGACCGGAGCCCGCAGCTGCACCTGCCGGCGCTTCGGTGCGCTTGTTGGTGAGCAGTACGGTACCTTCGGCCGCCGCCGTTCGTGCGAAGGCTTTTCCGTCGACCTGCGGTATGGCGGCCGGCTTCGCGGTGCCTTCGAGTGCTCCGACGCGGGCGGCGAGGGCGAGGATCCGGCGTACCTTACGGTCGATCGCGTCCTCCTTCACCTCACCCGAGCGAACCGCCTCGACCAGCGCGTCGCCCCAGGCCCCGATCGGCCCCGGCATCGCCAGGTCCTGCGAGTGCCTCGCGCTCTCGATGCTGCGCACGGCGGTCCAGTCGCTGACCACCACTCCGTCGAACCCCCATTCGCTGTTCAGCGGCGTCTCGAGCAGCTCGTTCTCCGATGCGGTAGCACCGTTGATCGAGTTGTACGCGCTCATCACCAGCCACGCCTTCGACTCGGTGACGGCCTTCTCGAACGCGAGCAGGTACACCTCGCGGAGCGTCCGCTCGTCGACCTCGACGTTCGCGGTGAAGCGCTCGGTCTCGAAGTCGTTGGCCACGTAGTGCTTCGGGGTGGCGCCGACGCCGAGCTCCTGGACGCCGGCGACGTACGCGGCGGCGAGGTCCGCGGTCAGCACCGGGTCCTCACTGAACGCCTCGAAGTGCCGGCCGCCGAGGGGGGAGCGGTGCAGGTTGATCGTCGGGCCGAGGACGACGTCGACGTTCTTGCGGCGGGCCTCGAGCGCGGACACCACGCCGTACCGATGGGCGATGTCGACGTCCCAGGACGACGACAGGGCGGTCGCGGACGGGAGGTTGAGCGACGGGTCGCGCTCGTCCCAGACCGCACCGCGGACGCCGCTCGGGCCGTCGGACAGCACCATCGAGCGGAGTCCGATCGACGGCAGGGCGTGGGTGGACCAGAAGTCCTGGCCGGTGAGGATCCGGACCTTCTCCTCCAGGGAGAGCCGGCCGAGCAGCTCGTCGAAGTTCATGGCGACGATGCTACGGCTGAAAACCGAGTGATGCTAGGTTTTGGATATGACTACTTCCCGGGGTCCGTACGCGAAGGGGGTGGCGAAGCGCGCCGAGATCCTGCGCGCGGCGCTGGAGGTGATCGCGCGGCACGGCTACCGGAAGACGTCGACCCGCGAGCTCGCGGCCGCGGTCGGGTTGAGCGAGGCGGGGATGCTGCACTACTTCGGCTCGAAGGAGAAGCTCTTCGAGGAGGTACTGCGCGCTCGTGACGAGGCGGACATGGAACGCATCGAGGCCACCGACTCGATCGACGGCCTACAGGCGGTCATCCGGCACAACGGGACCGTTCCGGGGCTGGTCCAGCTCTACTCGACCTTCTCGGCCGAAGCAGGCGACCCCGACCACACCTCCCACGCCTTCTTCGTAGACCGCTACGCCACCCTCCGCACCCGCCTCGCCGACACCATCCGCACCCGCCAATCCGAAGGCACGCTCACCCCCGACGCCGACCCGAACACCATCGCCACCCTCCTGATCGCCCTCTCGGACGGCCTCCAAATCCAATCCCAGTACGAACTGACCACAGACCCAGCCGACGCCTTCCACCACCTCCTCACCCTCCTCGCCGGCCCCCCGCGCAATAGTTGACCCATGACACCCCCCGCCAAAGACCCCACCCCACCGGCGGCCCACTCCTCCCCACCCACCCCCACCACCCACCCCACCGCCCCCGCGCCCGCGGCTCCCACCGCCTCCGTCACCGCCTCCGCCACCGGGGATGGAGCGGCTGGATTCACCACCACGCCCGCTGGTGCCCGGCGGGTGTTGGGGCGGGAGGTTTGGTTGGTGTTGGGGCTTTCGTTGGGGGCTTCGGGGGTGGCGGCTGTTATTTCGTTTGTGGGGGTTTTGACGTCGGGGAAGCCGTTGGGTGGGCAGACGGCGGTGATCGTGGGGTCGCGGGCGCCGGGGCGGCCTTGGCTGGATCTGGCGTGGCAGGTGTTCGCGGTGGTGACCGCGTTGGTGCCGGTCGCGTTGGTGGGGCATCTGCTGGTTCGTACCAGGGAGTCGTTCCGGACGATCGGGTTCGACCTGCGCGAACGGTGGCGCGACCTCGGGCGCGGTACGGCGATCGCGGCGATCATCGGCGGTGCGGGCCTGCTGCTCTACATCGGTGCACACGCATCCGGCGTCAACCTGACCGTCGACCCGTCACAGCTCCCGGACTACTGGTGGCGGATCCCGATCCTGGTCGCCGTCTCCGCGCAGAACGCCGTACTCGAGGAAGTCATCGTGCTCGGCTACCTCAACCACCGGCTCGACCAACTCGGCTGGTCCGTCCGCCGCGCCAGCGCGACAAGCGCGCTCCTGCGCGGTTCGTACCACCTCTACCAGGGCCTCGGCGGCTTCGCCGGCAACGTGATCATGGGCGTGATCTTCACCTACCTGTACCGCCGCTGGGGCCGCGTGATGCCGCTCGTCGTCGCGCACACGCTGATCGACACCACCGCACTGATCGGCGCCACCTACCTGCTCGGAAAGGTCCACTGGCTGCCCAGTTGAGCTGCCAGTTGAGCGTTGGTCAACTGTCAAGACTCACACGTAACCCATCCGCACCCCGGCGGGTTGTTGGTGTCGTGACAGTCAACGGGGAAATCACGGATCCGCCTGAAATCGATGCTGGTCTGGCCGCCGCCGCGCTGGCGGTGTTCGCGCACCGGCACGAGGTCGTCCATCTGCTGTACGCCGCCACCGACGAGCCGGACGCGCTGGCCCGGATCGGCGGCCTGCTGAGGGTGGATCAGGCGACCATCGCACGCGTCCTGGACCAGCCGCTGCGCTGGATGCTTCCGCAGTTCCGTTCCGAGCTGGAGACGATCGCGGCGACGCCCGACGCGCTTCCGGCCCGACGGCCCGCGCCGGAGAACGCGGACCTGGAAGAGGCGGCCGCCGTCCAGTGAAGCGCAGTACGACGCACCGCTCCATCGCCTAGGTTGGAGCGGTGCAGACGTATGGGCGGGACATCCTGGACATCGCGGACGAACTGACGACGGCGTACGTCGAGGTGTTCACCGCACCGCCCTTCGAGCACCGGAACCCCCAGCAGACCCGGACGGCGTTCCGTACCCGGCTCGAGGGTGATGCCGAGCGGGACGGGTTCCAGGCCTGGGTGGAGCGCTCGGACGACGGACGGATCGCCGGGTTCCTGACCGGGTGGACCACGCCGGCCCCGTTCCGGACGGACCGCTCGTACGGCAGCGTGCTCGACCGGCTCGGCCCGGAGCAGGTCGAGGAGCTGCTGATCGGCGCGTTCGAGGTGGACGAACTCGGCGTACTCCGGCACGCCCGCGGCACCGGCTTCGCCCGCCGCCTCCTCGAAGCCGCCACCCGCACCCACGCCCGCGCCTGGCTGCTCGCGTGGAACCAGAACCACCGAGCGATCGCGTTCTACCGCCACCTCGGCTGGAAAGAACCCGAGACCCGAGGCCCCGAACACGACATCCTGGTTTTCGTGAACGGTTAGAGCCCGAACAGGGCCTGAGCGTTCCGATGTGTGATCGCCGCGTGCTCGTCCGGCGTGAGATCGGCGGCCTCGAGCGCGCCGAGGGCGACGGACGGGTCGATCAACGTGGCGTCGGTGCCGAACATCATCCGGTCGTGGCCGATCCGGTCCAGGATCCAGCGGATCCGATTGGCCTCGGGCGCGGACCAGCACGGCTCGAACCAGATCCGGTCGGACCGGTCCGCGGCCTCGGGCACGCGCGGCCAGCCGTTCGCGCCCATGTGCCCGGCGAGCACCCGCGCTCCCGGCACCCGCGCTGCGACGTCCGCGAGATCGACGACCGTGTCGCCCCACGTGTGCACGAGCGTCGGCAACTCGTACTCCGTGGTCAGCTCGATCGCGGCCTGCATCGGCGGTGTGTTGATCGGCGTCCGGCTGTACTCGCTGTGGATCTTCGCGCCGACCCATTGCTTCCGCCCGTCCCCGGCGAGCAGTTTGTCGAGGTCCTTCCGGGCCTCGTCCAGCCGTCGCGGATCGACCACGATCATCCCGCGCAGCCGCGGATCGGCCGGCAACTGTTCGGCGAGGGACCGGTTGCCGAGCGGAGCGTCGTACACGATGGCCTCGATCGCCGAGACCAGCTGGAGGTCGATGCCGAACCGGTCCAGCCCGTCGATGTTGACGTCGATGCTGCCGACGTCCATCGAGAAGAACCACGGTCCCCAGTGGGCGTGGACGTCGATCAGCATGCGGGCTCCAGGACAGTGGTGAGACTGCGGCTGCCGGCCTGCGCGATCTCGTCCGGGCTGAGCTTCGACGTGAGCAAGCGGCGGACCACCGATCGGGTCTCGTGGAACGGCGTACGGCTGCCGAAGACGAGCCGCTCAGCCCCGACCTCGGCGGCCACGATCTCCAGCGAGTCCGGCCCGGTGAGCATCCGCGTCGACGTGTGGAACCCGGGCTCGGACCGGGCCAGCAGCACGAAGTCGCCCAGGTAGTAGAAGTGCGTGTCGAGGAACACCACCCGCGCGCCGAGCCCGCGCAGCGCCGGGCCGACCTTCCGGACGTCGCCCTCGGTGAAGATCGTCAGGTCGGCGTTGACGAGCAGCTGGACGACGTGCCCGAACGCCGGGTACCCGGGCTCGACCGCCTGCGCCGTCGGCGCCAACCGCACCGCCCGCGGCGGCGTCGGACGAGCGAGCTGTCGCTCCAACTCCTTCTCCGCACCCAGCGGATCGCGCAGGTCGAGCACCGGCACCGCGGTCCATCCGTTGCCATCGGCAACCTCAGCGGCCTCGTCGTTCCCGGACGGTACGTCGAAGTGCACGGCCCGCAGCGCCGACAGCAGACCGCCCGCGATGCCGCTGTCCGCGAGCACCTTCGCGATGTTCTCCGGCCGCCCCCAGTGCCCGGTCGTCACGTCGTGCCCGACCAGCAGGTCGCAGTCGAGCAGCGGGGGAGTGTCACTCATCGGGGCTCCAGGGCTCTGTGGACCTTGCGGATCGCGGCGGCGATGTCGTCGACGTCGGAGTCGGTGTAGTTCTCGTTCCAGGGCAGCACGAGCAGCGTCCGGCCGATCAGTTCCTCGGCGTTCGGGCACAGGCCGGGCGGGTACTCGACGTCCTGCAACGGGAACCCGGACCGACCGTACGTGATCCGGTCGCGGACCGCGGGCGCGGCGTACAGCGGGCTGCTCAGGTACCCGCCGTTGGCCGGAACGCCTTCGGCCGTCAGCGCGGCCGCCCACTCGCGCAGATCACCGGCTGCTTCGGAGACGATCAGCGGGTACTGCCAGTACACGTGATCGCCTCCGTCCGGCGGCGTCGTCAACCCGGCCAGGTCCGCGATCGCGGAGGACAGCCGCGCGGCCGTCGTACGCCGGTCCGCAACGACGCTGCGCAGCTTGGTGAGCTGCGCGCGGGTCACCGATGCGACCAGCTCGGTCATCCGGTAATTGAGCGCGAGGAACAGGTACGTGCGCTCGTCGGTGTCGCGCGGCCAGCCCTTGTCGGCGAACAGCCGCATCCGGCGCGCGTGTTCCGCATTGTCGGTCACGGTCAGACCGCCGTCGCCCGCGCTGATGTGCTTGGTCTGCTGCAGGCTGAAGCAGCCGATGTGCCCGATCCGGCCGACGTACGAGTCGCCGACCGGCGCGAGGTACGCCTGCGCGCAGTCCTCGATCAGCAGGATCCCGCGCTGGTCGCAGAGCTCGCGCAGTTCCCGCACCGCGGCTGGTTTGCCGAACAAATGGACGACGATGACGGCCTTGGTCCGCGGCGTGATTGCGGCCGCGACTGTCTCCGGCGTCAGGTTCCCCGTGATCGGGTCCACGTCCGCGAACACCGGTACGGCGTTCTGCATCATGATCGGGAACACCGTACCCATGTCGCTGATCGGCGTGGTGATGATCTCGTCACCCGGATCCGGGTCCACCGCGGCCACAGCCAGGTGCAGCGCCGCCGTACCCGAGCTGCAGGCGACCGCGTGCCCGGCGCCGAGCAGGGAGGCGAACTCCAGCTCGAGCGCCGGCACCTCGGTACCCCACGTGCCGGACAGCATCCCGCTGCGCAGCACCCGTTCGACCGCCTTCACCTCGTCGTCGCCGAACCGCCGGCCGGAGGCGTCCATCGTCGACGGCAGCGGATCGGTGCGGACCGGCGTACCGCCGTCGCGTGCGAGCTGTTCGATCACAGCGATTCCTCCGTTGGTGGCTCAGGGCAATGGCAGCTGGACGAGGTCGCGATCGGCCAGGCCCCACACGCTGTGCCGGGTGCCGCGTACCGGGGTCAGTTGCGGCACGGTGTACCAGCCGTCGCCGAGCTTGTTCACCAGCAGTGTCGCGGCGTTCGGTCCGAGCTGGTACAGGTTCCCGCCGAAGTTGGTTTCACAGTAGACCCCGGTCCGGTCAACGTGGAGCTGCCCGTAGCCGGAGAGCTTGTTAGCGCCCTTGACGACTGCTCCCGTCCGCAGCTCGTAGGTGAACCACGAGCCGCTGGTCCGCTTCAGGACGCCGTACAGGATTCCGTTGTGGACGGCGACGCTCTGGATCGAGCGTTCTCCGGCCAGCGGCTCGGCCGTCCACAGAAGTTTGCGCTGCGCGAGGTCGAACGCGCCGATGGCGGCCGCGGTATGGGTCGGTGTGATGCCTCCGCCACCGACCACGTCTCCGCCGAGGTACGCGATCCCGTCGACAATGTGGACCGACATCACGCTCTGGTCGGGCAGTACGCCGTAATGCACGTCGAGCTCACCCGTCCGTACGTCGAGCAGCGTGAGCGCTCCGGTGAGCTTGCCCGTACCGGGTGCGGACGCGATCGCAAGCAGCTTCGACCTCTCGTCGTACGCCGCCTGCCACGGGCGGAGCTGCTCGTGACCGATAATGCCGAAGCTGTGCACGTCCTTCGTCCGCGGGTTCACGCGCACGACCTCGGTGCTCGGGTACAGAGCCGTGTAGAGCTCGCCCCGGATCCAGTTGAGCGTCTTGGCCTCGCCCGCGACGCGGAGTCTGCGGACCTGATCGCCGGCATGCTCGGCGATGACCCAGTGCCCGCCGACGTACAGGTGCGGATCGCCGAGCACGATCGACTGTGGCTTGTCCGGCGCGGGCATGAACCCGGCGTCGACGAGATCGAGCAGCTCGAACTCACCGGTCCGTACGTCGAGCCACCAGAGCACGCCGGACCCGGTCGAGCCGAGGAGCGTGTCCTGGTCGAGCAGCACGATCCGGCGATGCTCGTCCGCCGGAGCCGGTGTACCTACCGCAGTGAGGATCGTGTCGGTCGGGCCGCACTTCCACACCGTCCCGGAGGTGCGGGTCGTGAGGTACGCCGTACCGTCGGATCCCACCGTGATGGCGTCGACGCTCGTCTCGCCGTCGGGCAGTGGCACGGTCCGTACGTCGCTGCCGTCGAGGGCCATGCTCAGCAACGCCTGACTGCTGCCCACGTAGAGTCGGTCGTCGCCGGCCGCGAACGGGCCGAAGTTCTGACCGCGGGACGCTGCGGGCGTGAGGTCCCGGAAGGTCTTGGTGGTGCGGTCGTATCCGACGAGCTGGGACGGCGTGTAGATCCCGGCGTACACGTAGTTGCCTGCGGCACCGACGTAACGGCCGTACTGCGCGCCGCGCACGGGTGTGCCAAGCTGCTTCGGTGTGTTCGTCGCGGGATCGATCTGCCAGACGGCGCCGTTCGGATAACTGACCGCGAACACCTGGCCGTCCGGTGCTGTCGTCATGTCCCAGACGAAACCGCCGGGCCCGGCCAGGCCGCCGACCCGGGTGACGGATCCGTCGGCCGGGTCGAAGCAGTAGACGTCGGCGACCGGGTAGAGGCCGGCGTAGACCTTGCCGGCGGCAACGGTAATACCCCATCCGCCCTCGCCGACCGGCAGCTCGACCGTCCGCGTGACGCGCCTCGTGGTCAGGTCGATCTCGGTCAGCCGGGGAGGGACGATGCCGCGGCTGATCACGTATGCATGGTCGTTGAGTACGGCCATGGCGACGACGGCCGCCGTGGTGACGGCAGGTCCGTAGCTGGGGAGAGTGGTGCCGTCGATCGGGCCGTCCGCCAGGGGAGCTGCGGTGAGCCCGGAGCCGTCGGTGGGACCTGCCGCCCTGGCGGGCAGGTCGACCGCGGCGAGCGTGGTGCCGGCCAGGGCGCCCGTGAGGGCGGTTCGGCGGGAGATTGTCATCGCAGGCCTCCGATGCGGACCAGGTCGCGGCCCTTGATCGTGTAGAGGGCGTCGCCGTTGTGCGACGTGGTGATCAGCGGATAGCTGTAGATCTGTGCGCCGAGCCCGTCGATCACCGTGGTGACCGTGGTCCCGTCGACCTTGAAAACTCTGGTGTTGTCGGTGCCGTACAGACCGCTGCGGGCGATCGTCAGGCGGCTCTGCCCGGTCCCGATCGTCGTCGATGCGAGCAGCGTGCCGGTCTGCGGATCGAGGACGGCCAGGCGCCCGTCGTCGGTCGTCGCATAGAGCTTGCCGCGATACATCTCCAGATCGCTGTAGCTCTGTGCCTTAGCTAGCGGCGCGCTCTCCCACAGCGGCTTGTTCGTCCGCAGGTCGAATGCGACGACAGTTGCCTGCGGCAAGATCGGGTCGGTGCCGAGGCTGTTCCGGGTCGCGCCACCGAGGTACGCGATCCCGTCCGCGGTCGTCACGGACCGGACCGACTGCTGCGGTACGACGCCGCGGTGTACCTCCCGCTGCCCGGTGCCGAGATGCTGCTCGACGAGGGTTCCGTCGTACTTGCCGTAGTCGGGTTCGGTCGAGATCAGCCACGTCCGGGAGCGGTCGTCGTACGCCGCGTCGGTCGGGCGGGTCTGCTCGTTGCCTACCTGCCCGAGTTCATGCAGACCGCTGCCATCAGGGGCCATCTGCCACAAGCGCGCCAGCGTGTAAACGCCGAGGTACACCGTCCGGCCGACCGGTGTCAGTGTCTTCGCCTCGCCGGGAAGAAAGGTGCGAGTGCTGGTGCCGGTGGCGAGGTCGTGGACCTGGATACCGGCCTTGCCGCTGACCAGCACCGACGATTGCGTTGCCGCGATCGCCATCGCCTGCTCGGGCGCGGGTGGCAGACCCGCCTGGCCCAGGTCGGTACCGGTGAAAGTTCCGGTCGCCTCGTCGAAGTCGACGACCTGGCTGGTCAGCTCGGCGCGGATGGTGCTGCCCTCGACGAAGATGCGGTTGAAGTACGCACCCTCGTACGGCGAACCGAGGCGCGTCAGTGTGGTGTCGCGGTACCGGTAGAGGGTGCCCGACGGGCGGGTGCCCAAGTAGATGTCGGAGCCGCTGAGAGTGATCGCGGTGATGTACTGATCGCCGCCGGGCGTCTGCACCTCGACCGGGTTGCTCAGGTCGTTGGTGTCGTAGACGAGCATCGTGCCGGTGGGGGAGAGGCTCGCGGCGAGCTTCGTCCCGTCCAGCGCGAGCGTCGCGACGAACGTGCGGTCGGCGTACTTCGCCGGCAGGATCTCCCTTCGCGCGCCGGTCGCCCGGTCGATCGCGATCAGGTGTGCCTTGGTGCCGACGCCCGCGTAGATCGTGGTCGCGTCGGCGGCGATGCTGCGGACGTACTGCTGGCCCGCGACGGCAGCGCCGTACGAGCGGGTCGCACCGGTGGCCGGGTCGTACTCGTGCACCGCGCCGTCCGGATACGTACCGGCGACGATCTTGCCGTCCGGGGTCGCCGCGATCGACCAGATGAACGAGCCGAACTGGGCGACCTTGGTCGCGGTGCCGGTCGTGGTGTCGATCTTGTAGACGTCGCCCGGGGTGTAGAGACCGACGTACAGGTCGGTGCCGAGGTGCGTCATCGCCCACGCGCCGGCACCGGTCGGCAGCGCGAGCTTGCGGTCGACGGTCTTGCCGACCGGGTCGAAGGCGCCGACCTGGACGGGCGAGACGCCGGACGTGATGGTCCAGATCCGGTCGCCGACCTGCTCGGCCACGCTGGTCGAGGTGACGGCCGACGCAGGGCCGAGGTTCGTGATCGTCGGAGTTTCGGTCACGGCCGGAACGGCCTGGGCGGGAACGCTCAGCAATCCTGTACAGCTGAGCAGAACAACGATCAATCCCCGTGCGAATCGCTTGTCCACAAGGCCTCCCGGGACAGTACGCACCGAATTACGGTCATGGCTGAAATTAGCCGGACGTGCGTCAGTGCGTCAACCGTTCGGCAAACAATCAGTTCTGAACGGTCTAGAGGTGGACGCGGTAGACAACCAGCGGGCGGCCGCTGCCGGTACCGAGCTGGGTGCCGGTGGCATCGGCCAGACCGGCCCGCTCGAGGCGGTTCAGCACCCGGCGCGCGGTCCGCGGCTGGATGCCGAGATGGTCGGCGACCGAGCGCGTGGTGAGGCCGTCCTCCGGGGTCGCACGGACGAGTTCCTGGAGGCGTTCGAGAGTCGCCTTGGACAGCCCGGCCCGCTGCGCGAGAAGCTGCAGCTTCGAGCGCTGCTGTGCCCGCGGCGGTGCGCCGCCGACCAGGACGAGGTCGATGTCGTTGCGCAGCGACACGACGGCCGCCGTGCGACCGGCCGTCTTCGCGCGGCCGAGTGCGCGGCGGGCCAGCGCCTCGGTCTCGGTCCCCGAGCCGCCGATGCCGAAGCCGATCCGGACCGCCCCGTACTGCTCCTTCAGGCGGGTCAGCATGCTCAGCTCGGTGAACGCCGACGACGCCTGCTCGAGCGGGCCCCGGGTCGCCACCAGCATCCAGCGTTTGTCGTCGTACCGCAGGATGCTGCCGCCGAGCGTGCCGGCCTCGCGGCGCAGCGCGCTCTCGGCGTCCGGCGAGATCTCGACCAGGCCGAGCGCGATCTGCGCATCGTCACTGCGCAAAGCGTCATGAACGAGCAGCAGGCTGTTCACCGCGGCACGCACCGAGTGCACCGACGGCGCGAGCCGCAGGGTGGTCTGCTCGGTCCGGAGCTTCTCGTACGCGGACCGCAGACAGGTGATCGCGACCTTCGCCCGCGCCTGCTGGTGGAACTCGACGATGTCGTCGACGCTCAGCCCGGGCCGGTACGGCAGCACCTGGACGCCGCGCATCGGGAGCCCGACCTCGTCGAACGTCTCCCGGACGTCGGCCTCGTCCAGCACGTCGATGCTCAGCGAGGTGACGTCGTGGCCCTCGCGGAGCAGCTGCACCAGGGCGCGCATCAGCGTGGCACCGGTGTACTCGACGTGCGCGGCCGGCCGGTCGAGCAGGTCCTGCGCGGCGGCGATCTGGTACGGCACCACGCCGGTGAACAGCCACGCGTCCACACTGCCTGGCGCGTCGGCCATCACCTTGGGTGTGTCGGTCTCTCGCCGGTACTTGAGCGGGACCACCTCGACACCACGCAGCCCCTTGATGATCCGGGTGCTCGAGGTGACCAGGTCCGACGGTCCCACCACTCCGATCGTCGTCACCATGTGCTGGCCACCTCCCTCATGCGGGTCAGTCTCACCACAAGACCCCACCGCTGCAAGAACCCGCGCCGTCGTGGGTTACGTTCCCCTCATGGACCGGGTTCTGGACTGGATCGACGAGGGTACGGCGCTGTGCCGTGCGGCACTGGCCGACCTGGAGGCACCGTCACTCCTCCCGGGCTGGTCGCGACGCCACGTAGCCGCGCACCTGGCCCTCAACGCCATGGCCCTCGGCAACCTCGTGTACTGGGCAAAGACCGGCGAGAAACGTCCGATGTACCTGTCCGCCGAGGCGCGGAACGCCGACATCGAGGAGGCCGCGATCCGCCAACCCGTCCTCCTGCGCGGCTGGTTCGACCGCTCGGCCGCCGCGCTGAACGCCGAGATGGCGACGCTATCCGACGCCCAATGGCAAACCCAGGTCCGTACCGCCCAGGGCGACCCGATCCCCGCCATCCGAATCCCCTGGCTACGCTCCCGCGAAGTCCTCATCCACGCAGTAGACCTCAACACCGGCCTGACCTTCGCCGACCTCCCCGAAGACTTCCTCACCACCCTCTGCCAAGACATCCAAACCCAACGCGCCGACGTACCACCCGTCCAAGGCCCCCTCCCAGAAATAGCCGCCTACCTAGCGGGCCGCCCCTACACCAACGTCACCACCTCAGACGGCACCCCCGCGGCACCACTCTCGCCCTGGCTCTGATCAGAGTTCGATGTGGGAGCCGATGATCACGGTTCGGTCGCGGGGGAGCGCGAAGTGTTCGGCCGCGTCCGCGGTGATGTGTGAGGTGGCGAGGAACAGCTGTTTACGCCAGCCCGCCATCGTCGGCTCCTTGCCCCGGCGTAGCTCGATCTTCGACAGGAAGTACGACGCCTTGTCGAGGTCGAGCGGCCCTTCGGAGTCGGCGGGATCGAGCTGGGCCAGGGCGGCCGGTACGTCGGGCGACTCCATGTACCCGAACTTGATCGTGACGTGCGTGATCCCGTCGTCGCCGTAGCCGAGGTCGTTCACCATCACGCGTTTGTCCTCGGGGACCCGCGGTACCGGCTCGGTCTCGATCGCGACGATCACCACGTGCTCGTGCCGGACCTGGTTGTGCTCGACGTTCGCCCGGAGCGCGAGCGGTGCGCTGACGCCGCCGCGGTTCAGGAAGATCGCCGTACCGGGAACGGTGCGGACCGGCAGCTTGCCCGAGCTCAGCTCGTCGATGAACTCCTGCAGCGACCCCTCGGCCCGTTCGCGCTCGCGGGTGACGACCACCCGGCCGCGCTGCCAGGTCGTCATCACCGTGAACGCGGTGAGCGCGATCAGCAGCGGCAGCCACGCGCCGTGCAGCAGCTTGGTCAGGTTGGCCGCGATGAACAGGCCGTCGATCAGCAGCAGCGGCGTGGCGCCGGCCAGGATCAGCCAGCGCGGCACGTGCCAGCGGTAGTGGGCGACGTAGAAGAACAGCAGCGTGGTGATCGTGATCGTCCCGGTCACCGTCATGCCGTACGCGTACGCCAGCGCGGCCGAACTGCGGAACGCGAAGATCAGCGTCAGCACCGACACGAACAGCAGCCAGTTCACGAACGGTACGTAGATCTGGCCGATCGTCGTCGCCGACGTGTGCGTCACCCGGAGCCGGGGCAGGTAGCCGAGCTGGGCGGCCTGCGCCATCACCGAGTAGGCGCCGGTGATGACGGCCTGGGACGCGATCACGGTCGCGGCGGTCGCGAGCAGTACCAGCGGCAGCCGGCCCCAGCCCGGGACCAGCAGGAAGAACGGGCTGCTGATGTTCGCGTGGTCCTTCAGGATCAGCGCGCCCTGGCCGAAGTAGCTCAGCGTGAGGGCCGGCAGGACCAGGAACAGCCAGCCGCGGCTGATCGCCTTCCGGCCGAAGTGGCCCATATCGGCGTACAGCGCCTCGGCGCCGGTGATCGACAGGACAACGGCTGCGAGCGCGAAGAACGCGATGTGGAAGTGCCCGGCCAGGAACCCGATCGCGTACGTCGGCGACAGCGCCTTGAGGATCTGCGCGTGCTCGAGGATGCCGCCGATCCCGGCCGCGCCGATCACCGTGAACCACAGGATCATCACCGGCCCGAACGCCCGGCCGATGGACTCGGTCCCGCGGCGCTGGACCATGAACAGCCCGATGATGATCACCGCCGTGATCGGGATCACGTACTCGCCCAGCGACGGCTGGACGGTCTTGAGCCCCTCGACCGCGGACAGCACCGAGATCGCCGGCGTGATCATCCCGTCGCCGAAGAACAGGGACGCACCGAACAGGCCGACGACGGCCAGCACCGAGGCGGCCTTGCGGCCGGGATGGGTACGGCGCCACTTGCGGAGCAGGGTGATGAGGGCCATCACTCCGCCCTCGCCGTCGTTGTCGGCGCGCATGGTGAGCAGGATGTACGTGACCGTGACGACGAGCATCACCGACCAGAAGATCAGCGACACCACGCCGTACACGTTGTGGTCGCTGACCGGCACCGGGTGCGGGTCCTCGGGGTTGAAGACCGTCTGCAGGGTGTAGATGGGGCTGGTGCCGATGTCGCCGAACACGACACCGAGGGCGCCGACGATGACGGCGAGCTTCACCGTGTCGCGCGCCGTGGAATGGGCCTGCTGATCCGTCACGGGACCGGACGATACCCGCCTGGAGAGCTATCGGCGTGCACGTCGAGCTGCGGCGGACGGCTCCGACGTACCGGGTATGACAGCGGAACGGATCTTGCGGACCTACCTGACGCTGGTCGCGGTGTCGACCGGGGCGTCGTCGATGATCTGGGGCATCAACACGGTGTTCCTGCTGGACGCCGGGCTGAGTATCGGCCAGGCCTTCGCGGCGAACGCGTTCTTCACCGCCGGGATGGTGCTGTTCGAGGTGCCGACCGGGGTGATCGCGGACACGGTCGGGCGGCGTACGTCGTACCTGCTGGGGACCGCGACGCTGATCGGGACCACGCTGGCGTATCTGCTGTTGTGGCGGGTCCATGCGCCGTTCGGGTGGTGGGCGGTGGTGTCGGCGCTGCTCGGGCTCGGGTTCACGTTCTTCAGCGGTGCGACCGAGGCATGGCTAGTCGACGGTCTGCACGCGACCGGCTACGCCGGGTCACTGGACGCGGTGTTCGCGAAGGGCCAGGTGGTGAACGGGATCGCGATGATGGCCGGCTCGATCGGTGGCGGCGTACTCGCGCAGCTCACGAACCTCGGCATCCCGTACGTCCTCCGCGCCCTGTTGCTGGCGGCCACCTTCGCCGTCGCGTGGCGCGCAATGCACGACACCGGCTTCACCCCGAAGCCCCGTACGTCGATCCACTCCGAACTGACGACGATCGTCCGGGCATCCCTGCGCCACGGCCTGCTGAACCACAAGGTCCGCTGGGTCATGCTCGCCGGCCCGTTCACCGCCGGAGTCAGCGTCTACGGCTTCTACGCCGCCCAGCCCTACCTCCTGAACCTCTACGGCCACACCCACTCCTACGCCGTAGCCGGCCTGACCGCCGGCGTCGTCGCCGCAGCCCAAATAACAGGCGGCGCCCTCGCGCCCCGCGTCGCCCGGCTGTTCCCCAACAGGATCCAGACCCTGATGGGAGCGATTGTTGTGTCCGGTGTGATGATTGCCGCTCTTGGGCTGGTCACCTCGTTCTGGGCCGCGCTGATCCTGTTGATGGTGTGGGCGTCGATGTTCGCGGCGATGGTGCCGGTGCGGCAGGCCTACCTGAACAGCCACATCCCGTCGGAGCAGCGGGCGACCGTGCTGTCGTTCGACAATCTGCTCGGCTCCGCGGGTGGTGTCGTGCTGCAGCCGGCGCTGGGACGGACGGCGGACGTGTGGGGCTACGGACCGGCGTACCTCGTGTCCGCAGTCGTCCAGTTGATCGCCGTACCGGTCCTCGCGCGGACCAAAGCGGTCGAGACCACCGGCGACCAACCTCTAGCCTTGCGGGCGTGACGGCGCGACTGATCATCATCAACGGCGGTTCGAGTTCCGGGAAGACCGGCATCGTCCGGTGCCTGCAAGCCGTACTGCCGGACCCGTGGCTCGGGCTCAGCGTGGACGACTTCGTCGACGCGCTGCCGGCGGTGATGGAAGGCGGCATCGAGTTCGGCCCGGACGGTGGCGTCTCCGTCGGCCCGGCGTTCCGCGCATTGGAAGCGGCCTGGACCGCCGGCATCGTCGCGATGTGCCGCGCAGGCGGCCGCGCGATCGTCGACGACGTGTTCCTCGGCGGCGCGTCCTCACAGCAACGCTGGCGCGACGCGGTCGGTGACCTCGAGACCGTCTTCGTCGGCGTCCACTGCGACCCGAAGATCGCCGCCGGCCGCGAGATAGCCCGCGGCGACCGCACCCGCGGAATGGCCGAGCAGCAGGCGTACGTCGTCCACGAGGGCGTCACGTACGCCGTAGAGGTCGACAGCTCCCATACCGAGTCGATCGACTGCGCCTGCGCGATCGCCGCCTACCTGCAGAGCTGATCCACCCCGGCGAGCGCGCTGACGATCCGCGCCCGATGATCCGCCGCCACGACCGCCACGTCCTCCCCGGCCAGAATCCGCCGTACCGCTTCCAGATGCACCACTCGATAGGCAGCAACAGTCAGCGCCGCCGTCAACTGAGGATCACGCACGCCGGTACGCTCCATCGCATCCGCGATCGCCTCCTCGATGTGCTGCAGCAACTCCCGCGCCCGCGCCTGGAGCGCCCGCGAGTCCGCGACCACCTCCCAGAACCGGCTGAACTCCACCCGCATCGCCGACAACGGATGCCCCTGGTCCGCCAGCCGGACCAGCAGCCCCGACAGCGCCGCGACCGCCGACGTCCCGGCCGGTCGTTCGTTGACTGCGGCAACGACCAGCCCCTCGGCTTCCGGATACCGATCGAAGAGCATGTCCTCCTTGCGTGGGAAGTGCGCGAACACGGTAGGCCGCGCCACATCGGCCGCTTCGGCGACCTCCGACACCGACACCGCGTCGAACCCGCGCTCCAGGAACAGCCCGGTCGCGACGTCGGCGATCCGCGCCCGGACCTCCGCCTTCTTGCGCTCCCGCCGGCCCTGGTGCTCCACGACGTAACCATACTCGATAAAAAGATGTACCGGGTATGACTTCAGCTGTAGGCTGCCGAGCATGGTTTCCCTCGGCGTGAACTACGACACCGGATTCGTGTACGGCGGCCGCAACACCCGGCGCCGCTTCGACGCCGCCGCGGTGCGCAACGACCTGGCCGTGATCGCCGAGCAACTGCACGCGCCGGCGGTCCGGATCTCCGGTGACAACCCCGACCGGCTGGTCACCGCTGCCGAGGCCGCGCTCGCCCTCGGCCTGGAGGTGTGGTTCTCGCCGATGCCGACCGACCTGGAGCCGGCCGAGTTCATCTCCTTCCTCGCCGAGTGCGCCGCGCGCGCCGAGACCTTGCGGCAACGGGGCGAGGTGGTAATGGTGCTCGGCTGCGAGCTGACCCTGTTCTGCAAGGGATTCGTGCCGGGGGCCAGCTCACAGGACCGGATCGCGCTGATGTCGGACCCCGCGACCTGGACCGACCCCGTGACGTTCAGCGAGCTTCAGGCCGGACTGACCCGCTGGACCACCGTCCAGGCCGAGCTCGCCGCCGCCGCGCGGAAGGTCTTCGGCGGCCGGATCACGTACGCCGCCGGCCTGTGGGAGGACGTCAACTGGGACCTGTTCGACATCGTCGCCGTCGACGCGTACCGGGGCGCGCAGAACGCCGCGACCTTCGCCGACGAGCTGGCGTCACGGAACAAGTGGGGCAAGCCGGTGGTGGCGACCGAGTTCGGGTGCTGCGCGTACCGCGGCGCCGCCGACCGCGGCGGGCTCGGCTGGGCGATCGTCGACACGACGTCCGATCCGCCCGCGCTCGACGGCCGGTACGAGCGACGGGAGGAGGAACAAGTGGAGTACCTGATCGAGCTCGTCGAGGAGTTCGAACGGATCAACCTCGCGGCCGCGTTCTGGTTCAGCTTCGCCGGATTCGAGCTGCCACACCGGCCCGGCGATCCTGAGCACGATCTGGACCTGGCGGCGTACGGCCTGGTCGCGGTCGACGACGACGGCAACTGGAAGCCGAAGCAGGTCTTCGGCAAGCTCGCCGAGCTGAACGGGGACCGCTGATGGAACAGGTCAGGCTCGGCCGCACCGGACTGCGGGTGTCGCGGATCTGCCTCGGCATGATGAGCTTCGGTACCGGCGGCGCGCGCGAGTGGCACCTCGACGAGGACGCGGCCGAGCCGATCGTCCGGCGGGCCGTGGACGCTGGCGTGACGTTCTTCGACACCGCGGACGCGTACTCGAAGGGCACCGGCGAGGAGCTGACCGGCCGGCTGCTCCGGAAGTTCTTCGCCCGCCGCGAGGACTACGTACTCGCCACCAAGGTGTACTACGCGACCGGCCCCGGCCCGAACGACCGCGGCCTGTCCCGCAAGCACATCCTGGCCGCGATCGACGCCTCGCTGCGCCGGCTCAGCACGGAGTACGTCGACCTGTACCAGATCCACCGCTGGGACGACGAGACGCCGATCGAGGAGACGATGGAGGCGCTCGCGGACGTCGTCCGCGCGGGCAAGGCGCGGTACCTGGGCGCGTCGAGCATGGCCGCCTGGCAGTTCGCCAAGGCACAACGAGTGGCGCCGATCCCGTTCGTCGCGATGCAGAACCACTACAACCTCGTGTACCGCGAAGAGGAGCGCGAGATGATCCCGCTC
This sequence comes from Kribbella jejuensis, assembly GCF_006715085.1. NCBI lineage: Bacteria > Bacillati > Actinomycetota > Actinomycetes > Propionibacteriales > Kribbellaceae > Kribbella > Kribbella jejuensis. The sequence goes on from NZ_VFMM01000003.1 coordinate 69,436, forward strand.
TGCATCGACCAGGGCGTCGGCGTGATTCCGTACAGCCCGCTCGCCCGCGGATTGCTCGCGCGCACCGGCAGTACGACGCGAGCCGGCACCGACCCCGTCGCGGACGACCTGTACGGCGCGAACGACCGCGAGGTGGTCGACGCCGTCCACGCACTGGCCGCCGAACGCGACGTACCGCCGGCACAGATTGCCCTCGCCTGGCTGATCGGATCGTCCGGCGTCACCGCCCCGATCCTCGGAGCGACGAAGCCCCGGCACATCGACGACGGCGTGGCCGCAGTGGACCTGGTGCTCTCCCCAGACGACCGCGCCCGCCTCGAAGCGCCGTACCGGCCACATCCAGTCTTGGACTGACGGGTACATTCGAGCTGTGCTGACAGCAAAGGGCGCCGCCACCCGGGACCGGATCGTCGCGGCCGCCGCGGCCGAGATCCGCGAGCGTGGGATCACCGCGGTGAAGCTCGACGACATCGGCCGCCGCAGCCGGACCGGGAAGAGCCAGCTGTTCCACTACTTCCCGGACGGCAAGGAGCAACTCCTGCTCGCGGTGGCCGAGCGCGAGGCCGAGCAGGTGCTCGAGGACCAGGAGCCGCACCTCGGGCAGCTGACCAGCTGGGACGCGTGGCGTGAGTGGCGGGACGTCGTCGTCGAGAAGTACCGGCGGCAGGGCGTGCACTGTCCGCTCGGCGTCCTGATCACCGAGATCGGCCGCCACACACCGGCCGCGCAGACGGTGACCAGGCAGCTGCTCGCGCAGTGGCAGCGGCGGCTCGAGCTCGGCATCGAGCAGATGAAGGCGGCGGGCGAGATCCGTGCCGACGTGGATCCCGCCCGCGCCTCGGCCGCGTTGATCGCGGCGATCCAGGGTGGGGTCGCGATCCTGATGTCGTCCGGCTCGGCGACCCACCTCGAGTACGCGCTCGACCTCTGCCTGGACTACCTCAGCGCCAGTTGAGGATCGGTGGCTGGTAGCCGGCCGGCTTGTCCGCGACCTTCACGCCCGCATTCACCAACCAGCCTTGGTACTCGGGTGTGAACATCCGGTAGACCGACGACGGCGGTACGGCGCTCGCCTCGTCGAGGGCCGCGCGCAACTCGGCCGGCAGCTCGAACCCGAGCGCCTCGATGCTCGACTCCAGCTGCTCCGGACGGCTCGCCCCGACGATTGCGGACGCGACACCGGGCTGGGTGGCGGCCCAGTTGACGGCCACCTGTGCCATCGTCACACCGAGCTTGTCCGCCACGTCCCGGACCACCGGCAACAGGTCCCACTGCCGATCGGTCCAGGTCTGCCCGGCCGCGCCGTCCCCGGTCAGCCGCCCGTCGCCGGACAGCTTTTCCGTCGCGTCGCGGAGGTACTTTCCGGTCAGGAAGCCGCCGCCGAGCGGGCTCCACGCGGTGATCCCGAGCCCGAGCTGCTGGGCCATCGGCACATGCTCGGTCTCGATCGCGCGCTCGATCAGCGAGTACGGCAGTTGCAGGCTGACCATCGGCGTCAGCGAGTGCGCGTCGGCCAGCGTCTGCGCGCGAGCGGCGTACCAGGACGGTACGTCGGACAGCCCGACGTACCGGATCTTGCCGGCCCGGGCCAGGTCGTCGAGGGTCCGCAGTACCTCGTCGACCGGGGTGATCCGGTCCCAGGTGTGCAGCAGGAACAGGTCGACGTAGTCGGTGCCGAGCCGGCGCAGCGAGTCCTCCAGCGCCCGGATCAGGTGCTTGCGGCTGTTGCCGCCCGCGTTCGGATCGCCGGTGTCGACGCTGTTGGTCGCCTTGGTGGTGAGCACCATCCGCTCCCGGACCCCGGCCTCGGCGATCAGCCGGCCGACGATCCGTTCGCTCTCGCCCGCGGTGTAGAAGTCGGCGGTGTCGACGAAGTTGCCGCCGGCCTCGAGGTAGGTGCGGAAGATCGCCCGTGCCTCGTCCTCGGTCTTCCCGTACGGTGCGTGGAAACCGTCCTGGCCGAAGTTCATCGTGCCCAGGGCCAGTCGGCTGACGCGCAGTCCGGACCGCCCGAGCAGGTAATAGTCGTCAAGTGCCATGACCACAGCGTTGCTCGCAGAAAATGGACCGGCAAGTACAAACTCCTCCGTCGCAGCGTGAAAGGATTTCGGCGTGCGCTTGTCTGAACAGCAACGGATCGAGCTGGAGCGGTTGGCGGAGTACGTGGTGCCGGGGGAGGGTTGGCAGCGTTCTGCGGTCGAGTTCGTCGAGCGGGTGCTGACGGAGGATCGGCCGGACTGGACGGGACGGGTCGAGCGGGCCCTGGCCGGTGGGGACCGGGAGTGGCTGACCCGGTTGGTTGCCCAGGGCTACTACGCGCAGCCGTCGGCATGGCAGTCGGTGGGTTGGCACACCGGGAAGTTCGACACCGTCCAGACCGAGCTGCGGGTGACGCCGTGGGAGGCCGTGGCCGATAGGTACGACACCGTCGTGATCGGGTCGGGCGCCGGTGGCGGCGCCGCGGCCCAGGTGCTCGCGGAGTCGGGGCGGTCAGTACTCGTCGTCGAGTTGGGTGACTACCCGTCGACGGACTCGCTGGCCCACGATCATCTGCGGAACCCACGGGCGACGCTCGGGCTGCCGGCGCCGACCGATCCCGATCCGGCCGGGCGGCCGCGGGTCGCGATTCAGGACGGCGTACGGTCCCAGGTCCTGCCGCCCGACGGCGGCTGGGGGAACAACGCGTTCACGGTCGGCGGCGGCACCCGCGTGTACGGCGCGCAGGCGTGGCGGTTCGTGCCGCGGGACTTCCGGATGGCCACGACGTACGGCGTACCGGAAGGCAGTTCGCTCGCCGACTGGCCGATCTCGTACGACGACCTCGAGCCCTACTACTCGCTGGCCGAACAGCGGTTCGGTGTGAGCGGCGGCGGAACCGACCCGTGGCACGGACCGCGGTCGATCCCGCTGCCGATGCCGCCGATGCCACGGACCGGACCGGCGGACTTGCTGGCCGGAGCCGCCGAGCGGCTGGGCTGGGGCACGCTCGACGTACCGCTGCTGATCAACTCGGTCGACTACCAAGGACGAGCCGGCTGCGTGCGCTGCGGCCAGTGCGTGGGGTTCGCCTGCCCGGTCGAGGCGAAGAGCGGTATGCATAACACGGCCCTTCCCGCGGCGCTCGCGACCGGCAACTGCACGCTCGTCACGTCGACCACCGCCGAACGGCTCGTCACCGACGAAACCGGCCGGGTCGTCGGGGTCGCGATGGTCGGCGACAACGGACGGCGGACGATCCTGTGCGACGAGGTGGTGATCGCGGCCGGTGCCTCGGAAACGCCGCGGTTGCTGCTGAACAGTGCGCACGACGGTGAGCCGCAGGGTATCGGCAACAACCAGGACCAGGTCGGCCGGCATCTGCAGGCGCACGTGTACGCCGGTGCGGTCGGGTTGTTCGAGGACGAGGTGGCCGACCTCGTCGGGCCGGGTGTGTCGATCGCGACCTGCGACTTCCGGCACGGGAACGACGGCTTCGTCGGTGGCGGGATGCTCGCGAACGAATTCGTGCCGACCCCGGCGGCGACGTACGACTACCTGACCGGCGCCGGGATGATCCCGCCGGCCGGAGCGGAGAGCGTGCAAGCGATGCGGCACGCCGTACGGCGGATGGTCCGCGTGGTCGGGCCGATCCAGGAGATGACGTCGGCCGAGTCCCGTGTCCGCGTCGACCGGTCCGTCGTGGATCGGTACGGAAACCCGGTGGTGGTCACCAGCGGATCGATTCATCCCGAGGATGCCCGGCTCCACGACTTCATGAGCGCAAGGGCCGTCGAGTGGCTGACCGCGGCGGGTGCCGTTCGGACGTCAGCGTCGAGGCTGGGGAGTCTCGGCCGGCCGAGCATCGGGCAGCATCAGGCCGGGACGTGCCGGATGGGCGATGACCCGGCCCGCTCGGCCACCGATCCGCACGGCCGCGTCTGGGGACACGACAACGTGTGGATCGCCGATGCCTCGGTGCACGTCACGAACGGCGGCGTGAACCCGGTTCTCACCGTCCTCGCGACCGCCTTGCGCACGGCCACGGGGATCGTGGCTTAGCCGACCCGGGAGATGCCCACGCCGCTGCGGGCGTCCCGGCCGTACTTCGCGAGCTCCGCGGGCAGGTCGAGCCGGGACACGCCGGCCTTGTTCCGGTCCTCGTCGGTGAGCAGGTCGGCCGGGATGATCCAGACGATCTCGAACTCCAGACCGTCCGGGTCCTTGCCGTACAGCGACTTGGTCGTGCCGTGGTCGGACGCACCGACCAGCGCATCGGCCTGGCTCAGCGCGTCGGCCAGGGACTCCAGGTCACCGAGCGTGTCGACCTCCCACGCCAGGTGGTACAGCCCGACACTCGTCCGGCCGGCGCCGGACGGCGCGGCCTGGGACCCGATCTGGAACAGGCCGAGGTCGTGGTCGTTGGTGGACCCGGGTGCGCGCAGGAACGCCGCGCCGGGGAACGCGTCGCCGGTCTCGGTGTAGCCGAAGCCGAGGACGTCTCGGTAGAACGCGACGCTCGCCGCGACGTCGCGCACGTACAGGACCGCGTGGTTCAACCGGAAGATCGCCATGTCAACCATGGTAGTTGAAGACTCAACTTATTTCTAGCGGCGGCGCTTGGGTTTCTGCTGCGGGGTCTTTTGGGGCTTGGCCCTCTTGGCGGGTACGGCGGGCACGGCGGGACCGCGCGAGCTGTTCACGGTCCGGCCGCGGACGATCCCGATCAGGTGCTCGACAACTTCGCGGTCGTCGTCCTCCCGCCAGCTGAGCGCCACCTGCGACTCCGGTACGCCGGTCAGCGGGCGGTAGGTGAGGTCCTTGCGGTGGTGCAGCCGCGCCAGCGACTGCGGGACGACCAGCAGGCCGGTGCCCATGGCAACCAGCTCGATCGCGTCCCGGGTCCGCGCCGGACGCTCGTCGATCAGCCGGCCGGGTGGTTGTGCCCAGTCGAGGACGTCGTCCTGCGGGTGCAGCATCAGCTCGTCGGCGAGGTCGTCGACGGAGATCTCGTCGGCGGCCGTGATCACGTGGTCCTTCGGTACGACAACGACCGTCTGTTCGACGTACAGCGGGATCGCGTGCAGGCCGGTGCGGTCGATCGGGAGCCGGAGCAGCACGGCGTCGAGCTCGGTACGTCGTACCAGCGCCGGCGCCTCGTCCGCACCGACCTGGACGAGTTCGAGCGGAACCCGGGGGAGTCGCTCCGCCCAGATCCGGGACCACTTGGCGGGCGTCACGCCGGGGACGTAGCCCAGCCGGAATCCGGTCACGGTCGCCAGGCTACCGGGCACTACGCTGCTGCCATGACAGCGCGTAAGGCCCAGACCATGAAGCCCGCCACCGCGGCGAAGAAGCTGGACGTGTACCTCCCGGCCACGCCGGCCGAGTTCCAGGAAGGTGTCGTGTCCCGGGACGAGCTGAACGCGCTGCAGACCGACCCGCCGGAATGGCTCCGCGAGCTGCGGAAGAACGGTCCGCACCCCCGTTCGGTGGTCGCGGCCCGGCTCGGCGTCTCGATCAGCGGCCTGGCCCGCGCCGGGATCACCGAGGCGCTCACGACGGCGGACATCGAGGCGATCCGGGCCGAGAACCCGGACTGGCTGGAGCGCGAACGTGCCACCCAGGCCGAGGTCCGCCGCCAGGAAGCCGAGCTGCGGGAGCAGAAGTCGCGCTAACTGATCCGGACCCGGAGCCGCCGGAAGCCGCGGCCCTTGCTCTCGATCTTCACGACCTCCATCCGGCCGATCAGCGCCGTCGAGGCGACGTGGGTGCCGCCGTCCGCCTGGGTGTCCAGACCCGCGATGTCGACGATCCGGACCACCTCGATATCCGGCGGGAGCAGGTTGGTCGCGGTCCGGATGATGTCGGGAATCGCGAACGCCTCCTCCCGCGGCAGCGTGCTGACCGTGATCGCGCGGTCGGTCCGGATCTCGGCGTTGACCGCCTCGGCGACCCGGTCCTTGAAGTCCGGCGGTACCTCGGCCAGGTCGAAGTCCATCCGCGCCGACAGCGGCTCCATGTTCCCGCCGGTGACGAGTGCGCCGAAGTCGCGGAACACCACGCCGGTGAGGACGTGCAACCCCGAATGGGTGCGCATCAGGTGAGTACGCCGTTCGTCGTCGAGCGCGCCGCGGACCGCCGTACCGACGACGGGAACCGGGTCGTCCTGGTGCGGGACCAGGTACAGGTCGTCGCCCTTGATCGTGCCGGTGATCCGGGTCCGGACGCCGCCCCACAACAGCACGCCTTCGTCCGGCGGCTGCCCGCCACCACCCGGGTAGAACGCCGACCGGTCGAGCACGATCCCGCGCTCCGGGTCCACGCCGACGACTGTCGCGTCCCACTCCCGCACCGAGGCGTCGTCCAGATCGAGCCGATGGGTATGTGTCATGACTCGACCAATGCCGCGAACGCGTCGAGGGCGCGCTGGATGTTGTCGATCGAGTTCGCGTACGAGAAGCGCAGGTGGCCCTCGCCGTACCCGCCGAACGACGTGCCGGGCAGGCACGCGACGCCGGCCTCGGCGAGTAGGCGGTCGGACAGCGTCGCCGCCGGTGCGCCGAGTTCGGTGATGTTCGGGAACGCGTAGAACGCGCCGCCGGGCTCCAGGCAGGACACGCCCGGTACGGCGTTCAGCCCGGACACGATCACCTCGCGGCGTTCACGGAACGCCTCGAGCATCCGGTCGACGTCGTCCCACGGGCCTTCGAGCGCGGCGATCGCGGCGTACTGACTGAACGCCGACGTACACGACACCGAGTTGATCATCAACCGGGTCACGGGCTCCACGAGCGGTTCCGGGAACACGCCGTACCCGAGTCGCCAGCCGGTCATCGCAAAAGTCTTCGACCAGCCGTCGAGCAGGACCGTTCGCTCCGCCATGCCGTCGAGGTCGAGCACGCTGTGGTGCTTACCGTCGTACCGCAAGGCCCAGTAGACCTCGTCGCTCAGCACGACCAGGTCGTGCTCGATCGCGATCTCCGCGATCGCCTGGAGCTGCTCCGGAGTCGACGCGCTCCCGCACGGGTTGTGCGGCGAGTTGAGGATCAGCAGCTTGGTCCGGTCGGTGACCAGTGAGCGCAGTTCCTCGGGGTCGACGACGAACCCGTTCTCCTCGCGCAGCGGGATCGGGACCGGCGTGGCGCCGGCGAAGGACGCGATCGAGGCGTACATCGGGAAGCCCGGGTCGGGGTAGAGGACCTCGTCACCCTGCTCGCAGAGCGCCAGGATCGTGAAGAACATGATCGGCTTCGCGCCGGGCGTGATCAGGACCCGGTCCGGCGTCGTCCGCAGCCGGTTCGTCCGGCCGAGGAAGTCCGCGACCGCGGTCCGCAGTTCGGGGATCCCGGGCGCCGGCACGTAGTGCGTGTAGCCCTTGTCGAGCGCCTGCTGCGCGGCCGCGACGACGTGGGCGGGCGTGTCGAAGTCCGGCTCGCCGATCTCCAGGTGCACGATCTCGCGGCCCTGTGCCTCCAGCGCCTTGGCCTTCGCGAGGACCTCGAACGCCGACTCGGTCCCCAGCCGGTCCATCCGTTGAGCAAGTTTCACGCCACCCACCCTAGTTCTGCCAGGATTGCTACGTGGCACAGGTTGCGGTTACCGGAAGCAGTGGCAAGCTCGGGCGTGCGGTGGTCGACCACCTGGCCGAGCATGGATGGGACGTGGTGGCGCTCGACCAGGCGCCGCCGGCGCGCGACGACGTGACGTCGTCCCGGGTGGACCTGACCGATTTCGGCCAGACGTACGAGGCGATCGCGGGCATCGACGACCGGCACAACGGGGTCGATGCGGTGGTTCACCTGGCCGCGATCCCGGCGCCGGGGCTGCGGCCCAACGCGGCGACGTTCCACAACAACATGACGGCGACCTACAACGTGTTCTCCGCGGCGCTGCGGGCCGGCGTCCGGAACATCGTGTGGGCGTCGAGCGAGACCGTGCTGGGGCTGCCGTTCGAAGAGTTCCCGCCGTACGTGCCGGTCGACGAGGACTACCCTCCGCGACCGAACTCGACGTACTCGCTGGTCAAGACGCTCGAGGAGGAGCTGGCCCGGCAGCTGTGCCGGTGGCACCCGGACCTGAAGCTGATCGGGCTGCGCTTCTCGAACGTGATGTACCCCGAGGACTATGCGCGCTTCCCGTCGTTCGACGCCGACGCGCAGGCGCGCAAGTGGAACCTCTGGGGCTACATCGACGCCCGCGACGGCGCGCAGGCGGTCCGCAAGGCGCTCGAGTACGACGTGACCGGGACCGACGTGTTCATCGTGGCCAACGCCGACACGGTGATGTCGCGGCCCAACGAGGAACTGCTCGCGGAGGTGTTCCCCGGCGTGCCCGTCAAACGACCGTTCGGACCGAACGAGACGCTGCTGTCGATCGACAAGGCACGCCGGTTGCTCGGCTACGAACCCGAGTACTCCTGGCGGGGCCCGAACGGGAAGAGCGTGTCCGGGTCGTAGGCAGCGCGTACCTCGGCCAGCCGCGCGAACGTGTCGGCCGGCCAGGACGCCTCGTACGAACCCGGGACCGCGAACCCGCCCGCGAAGTTCGGGTTCGTCTCGGCGCAGATCCACGGCGCCAGCTTCCCCAGCACTGCATCGGCCGTTGCTGGAAGCACCTTCTCGAACAGGCTCGGGTCCGGTACGCCGATCAGCGTCATCGTGCACGCCCCGCTGCGACCGCCGACCGCGCTGCCCTCGGGGACGTCCCGCTCGGTCGCGCCGCCGAGGTGCCGGACCTCGACCGCGATGAACGGAAGCTGCTGGTCCGGACCGGCCACGTCCAGGAAGGCCGCGACGAAGTCGGCGTCCAGTTCGTCGAGCAGCAGCCCGCGGTCCCAGGACGGCGTCGGGTCCTTCGGGTCGTTGTGGATCTGCGCGATGTTTGCGGCCGGCAGCTCGCCGACGGCGTCGATCAGCGGCGTACCGGCGTCGCGGATCGGCTGGAACAGGCGCTTGCCCGCGGCTGCGTCGCCGACGTATGCGAAACGCACGCTGAGCACGGTCTTGCCGCGCAGCGGTGCCGGAATGAACTCCAGCGGCGGCAGCCGGAGGACGACGACCGACGAGTTCGCCTCCTCGGGGAGCGTCTTGGTCCACTCGGCCCAGGTGGAGAACACCGGCGCGATGTGCTCGGCGTCGAAGAACACCGAACCGGCGTACAACGTGCTCAGCTCGACCAGCCCGAAGTCCATCGCGGTGACGATGCCGAAACCGCCCTTGCCGCCCCGCAACGCCCAGAACAGGTCCTCGTTCTCGGTCGGGCTCGCCGTCACCGCTCCGGTGGCCGTCACGACCCGGAAGCTGCGTGCCCAGTCCGACGAGAAGCCGTACGTGCGGGCCAGCGGGCCGAGGCCGCCGCCGAGCGTGTAGCCGATGCAGCCGACCGCGTCGGACGCGCCGGTGATCGGCGCCAGCCCGTGCGGCGCGGCGGCCGCGATCACCTCGGCCCAGCGCGAGCCGGCGTTGATGTGCGCGGTCTTCGTCTCGGCGTCCACGGTCACGCCGGTCATCCGGGTCGTGGTGACCACGATCCCGCCCTGGATCGGGATCGGGATGCCATGGCCGGTGGCCAGTACGCGAACCGGCGTACCGGTCGCGGCAGCGGCCCGGACGACCGCGACGGCGTCGGCCTCGGACGTCAGCCCGACGACGACGTCGGGTGTGTGCGTCACGGCGAGGTTGAAGCCGGACAGCTCCTCGGCGTACCCCTCGTCGGCGGATGTCAGTACCGGTCCGGCGACGTCGCCGCGCAGCCGGGTGATCAAGTCTTCAGTCATGTGGTTTCCCCTCCTGCCCGGCAGTTTTCCGCACCCTGGGGTCATGCCATAGCAGGGCCGGAAACACGCCTGAAGAGGGGGCCGACTCGACGGTAACGGCCATCGACTGAAAACCTGTGCCAGCGACACCTGTCTCCTGCGATCCAGGGGAGAGGTCTGTCCGCGAAGCTCAGGGTGAGACACGGAGGCGGTCGATGTTCAAGCGTATCGCAATAGTGAACCGGGGAGAAGCCGCGATGCGGCTGATCAACGCGGTCCGGGAAGTCAACGCAGAAGGCGGTGACCCGATCGAGACCGTGGCCTTGTTCACCGACGGCGAGCGCACCGCCACGTTCGTGCGGGCCGCGGACATCACGTACCCGCTCGGCCCGGCCTCGGCGCGGCCGTACCTGGACCTGGCGGTGCTGGAGCGCGCGCTGCTGGAGACCGGAGCGGACGCCGCCTGGGTCGGCTGGGGCTTCGTCGCCGAGGACCCGGCGTTCGCGGAGCTCTGCGACCGGATCGGCGTCACCTTCATCGGCCCGTCGGCCGAGGCGATGCGCAAGCTCGGCGACAAGATCGGCTCCAAGCTGATCGCCGAGGAGGTCGGCGTACCGGTCGCACCGTGGAGCCGGGGCGCGGTCGAGTCGCTCGACGCGGCGCTCGAGGCGGCGGAGCGGATCGGGTACCCGTTGATGCTCAAGGCAACGGCCGGCGGCGGTGGCCGCGGCATCCGGGTGGTCCGGTCGGCGGAGGAGCTGTCCGACGCGTACGCGCGGACCAGCGAGGAAGCGGCCCGCGCGTTCGGCAGCGGCATCGTCTTCCTGGAGCGGCTCGTCACCGGCGCCCGGCACGTCGAGGTCCAGGTGATCGCGGACGGCCAGGGGACCGCGTGGGCACTCGGCGTCCGGGACTGCTCGGTCCAGCGCCGCAACCAGAAGGTGATCGAGGAGTCGGCCTCGCCGCTGCTGTCGGCGTCCCAGGTCGATGACCTGAAGGCGTCGGCCGAGCGGCTCGCGATCGCGGTCGGGTACCGCGGCGCGGCCACGGTCGAGTTCCTGTACCACCCGGGGGAGAAGTCGTTCGCGTTCCTCGAGGTGAACACCCGGCTCCAGGTCGAGCACCCGATCACCGAGCTGACCACCGGGTTCGACCTGGTCAAGGCCCAGTTGCACGTCGCGAACGGCGGCCGGCTGGAGGGCACCAGGCCGACCGAGAGCGGCCACGCGGTCGAGGCCCGGCTGAACGCCGAGGACCCGGACCGCGACTTCGCGCCATCGCCGGGACGGATCGTCGTCCTGGACCTGCCGGCCGGGCCCGGGATCCGGGTCGACACCGGCGTGAGCGCCGGCGACAGCATCCCGGCCGACTTCGACTCGATGATCGCGAAGATCATCGGGTACGGCCGCACCCGCGAGGAGGCGCTGGCGCGGCTGCGGCGCGCGATGCAGGCGACCACCGTGCTGATCGAGGGCGGCGCGACCAACAAGAGCTTCATCCTCGAACTGCTCGACCAGCCCGAGGTGATCGACGCCCATGCGGACACCGGCTGGATCGACCGGGTCCGCGGTGAGGGCCGGCTGATCTCGCACCGGCACTCCGGGATCGCGCTGGTCGCGGCCGCGATCGAGGGCTACGAGGACGCCGAGCAGGTCGAGCGGACCCGGCTGTTCGAGACCGCGCACGGCGGCCGCCCGCAGGTGCAGCACGAGGTCGGTCGTGCGATCGACCTGAAGCTGCGCGGCGCGAGCTACCAGGTGACGGTCGCCCGGATCGGCCCCGAGCGGTTCCGGGTCGGTGTCGGGAACGGGCAGCTGAAGGTCGTCGACGCGGAACTCGAGCGGCTCGACGAGTACCGTAGCCGCCTGGTCGTCGGCGGGCAGCGGTTCCGCCTGGTGACCGCGACGCACGGTCCGGTGCACCTGGTCGAGGTCGACGGCGTCACCCACCGGGTCAGCCGCGACGAGGGCGGCGTACTGCGTTCGCCCGCGCCGGCGCTCGTCGTCGCGACGCCGGTGCCGGCCGGCGCCGAGGTCGAGGCCGGTGCGCCGGTGCTCGTGCTCGAGTCGATGAAGATGGAGACGGTGCTGTACGCGCCGTTCAAGGCGACCGTGAAGGAGCTGCAGGTCTCCACCGGCAGCCAGGTGGAGACCGGGGCGCCGCTGCTGCGGCTGGAGCCTGTTGCCGATGAGAGCGCGGAGATCGCCGCTCCGGTGCAGAACGGCGTAGAGCTCGATCTGCCGAACGGCTCCGGGGAGAAGTCGGCGGCCGAGCGGGTGGAGCGCGGTCTGGACGACCTGCGGAGCATGCTGCTCGGGTTCGACATCGACCCGCAGGACGAGGGCGGCATGCTCGCGGACTACCTGACCGCGCGGTCGGAGCTGGCGCATCAGCAGTCCGGGCCGCCGGTCGCGCCCGAGATCGAGCTGCTGAGCGTGTTCGCAGACTTCGCCGAGCTGAGCCGGAACCGACCGGCCGGTGCGGACACCAGCATCGAGAACCGGGTGCACAGCCCGCGCGAGTACTTCTACACGTACCTGCAGAGCCTCGACCCGGACCGCGGCGGCCTGCCGGCCGAGTTCCAGGCGCGGTTGACCCGGGTGCTCAGCCACTACGGCGTGACCGGGCTCGAGCGGAGCCCGGAGCTGGAGGAGGCGGTCTTCCGGATCTTCCTCGCGCAGCAGCGGTCGACTCCCGACGTACTGATCGTGACGTCCGTGCTGCAGCGGTGGATCGCCGAGCCGCTGCCCTCCGACGAGTCGGTACACGACCTGCTGGACCGGCTCGTGCTCGCCACCCAGCTGCGGTTCCCGGTCGTCGGGGACCTGGCCCGGAGCGTGCGGTTCCGGTGGTTCGACCAGCCGCAGGTGGACGCGGAGCGGGCGTCGGTCATCGCGGGCGTCAGCGACGAGGTCGCCGACCTGGCCGCGCACCCGGACGCGCCGGACCGGCAGCAGCGCATCGACGCGCTGGCCGCGATCCCGGAGCCGATCGTCCGGTTCCTCGCCCAGCGGCTGGAGCGCGGCTGGGGCGAGCGCGAGCCGATGCTCGAGGTGCTCGTCCGCCGGCACTACCGCGAGTACGAACTGCACGACCTGCGCGAGTTCGCCGTCGACGGGCGGCCGTTCGCGACCGCCGACTACACGATCGACGACCGCCCGAGCCACCTCGTCACCACGGTCGGTACGGTCACCGAGCTGGCCGATCCGCAGAGTGGTCTGTCGCGGGCACTGACCGATCGGATCGACCTCCGGACGGCCGGTCACGAGGCGGTCGTCGAGCTGTACCTGTACGGCCCGGACCTGCCCGAATCGCAGCAGGACGCTGCCGACCTGTACCGGCGGATGGTCGCCGACCTGCCGATCGCCCAGCGGGTACGGCGGATCTCGGTCGCCGTCGCCCCGGGCCAGGGCCGCCCGGTCTCGTACTTCACCTACCGCCCGGCCGGCGGGTCGATGATCGAGGACGACAACGTCCGCGGCGTCCACCCGATGGTCGGCCGCCGGCTGAACCTGTGGCGGCTCCGGGACTTCCGGATCACCCGCCTGGACGCGCCGGAGGACGTACTGCTCTACTACTGCGTCGCGCGGGACAACGACGCCGACCGGCGGCTGGTCGCACTGGCGCAGGTCCGCCAGTTCTCGGTCGCCCGCGACGAGGACGGCCAGGTCACGTCGCTGCCGCACGCCGAGCGGGCGATCGCGAACTGCCTGGAGGCGATCCGGCGGGCCCGGACCGCACGCGGCGCGGCGGGCGCGAAGCTCGACATGAACCACGTCTGGGTGCAGATCTGGCCGGTGGTCGACGTCCAGGTCGACGAGGTGACCGCGCTGCAGCGCAACATCGCCCCGATGACCGCCGGCGCCGGGATCGAGGAGGTCCTGGTGCAGGGTGACGTGGTCGCTCCGGACGGTTCGATCAACCCGGTCGCGGCCCGGTTCTACTACCAGCACGGTGCCGGGGTGGTGACGTCGATCGAGCAGCCGCCGACCGGCCGGTTGCTGCCGCTGGACGACTACGCGCAGAAGGTGCAGCGGTCCCGGCGGCGCAACACCATCTACCCGTACGAGGTCAGCGGGATGGTGGCCGGCCAGGGCGGGTCGTTCGTCGAGCACGACCTGGACGACGCCGGCAACCTGGTCCCGGTGGACCGGCCGAAGGGCCTGAACAAGGCCGGCATCATCGTCGGCATCGTCAGCACGCCGACCGAGCGGTACCCCGAGGGCGTCACCCGGGTCGCGATGAGCGGCGACCCGACGATGGCGCTCGGCGCGGTGGCCGAGGCGGAGTGCTCGCGGATCATCGCCGCGCTCGACCTGGCCGAGCGGCTGCGGATCCCGGTCGAGTGGTACTCGCTGTCCGCCGGCGCCCGGATCTCGATGGACTCCGGCACCGAGAACATGGACTGGGTCGCGAAGGCACTGAAGCGGATCGTCGAGTTCACCCAGGCCGGCGGCGAGATCAACGTCGTGGTCGCGGGCATCAACGTCGGCGCGCAGCCGTACTGGAACGCCGAGGCGACGATGCTGATGCACACCAAGGGCATCCTGGTGATGACCCCGGACAGCGCGATGGTGCTGACCGGCAAGCAGACGCTGGACTTCTCCGGCAGCGTGTCGGCCGAGGACAACTTCGGCATCGGCGGGTACGACCGGGTGATGGGCCCGAACGGCCAGGCGCAGTACTGGGCCGCGGACCTGAAGGGCGCGCGCGACGTCCTGATGACGCACTACGACCACACGTACGTCGCGCCGGGGGAGCGTGGGCCGCGAAGGGCGCCGACGTCCGACCCGCTGGATCGCGACGTCTCGCCGTACCCGCACGACGTGGCCGGGAGCGACTTCAAGACGATCGGCGAGATCTTCTCGGCCGCGACCAACCCCGACCGCAAGAAGGCGTTCGACATCCGCACGCTGATGCGCGCGGTCACCGACCAGGACCACCCGATGCTCGAGCGCTGGGCCGGGATGGCCGACGCCGACACCGCGGTCGTGGTGGACGCGCGGCTCGGCGGCTTCGGTGTCTGCCTGGTCGGGATCGAGTCCCGCTCGGTACCGCGCCGGGGCTTCCCGCCCACCGACGGCCCGGACACCTACACCGCGGGCACGCTGTTCCCGCGGTCGTCGAAGAAGGTCGCGCGAGCGATCAACTCGGCCAGCGGGAACCGGCCGCTGGTGGTGCTGGCGAACCTGTCCGGGTTCGACGGCTCGCCGGACTCGATGCGGAACCTGCAGCTCGAGTACGGCGCGGAGATCGGCCGCGCGATGGTGAACTTCCAGGGGCCGATCGTGTTCTGTGTCGTCTCCCGCTACCACGGCGGCGCGTTCGTGGTGTTCTCGAAGTCGCTGAACCCGTCGATGACCGTGCTCGCGGTGGAAGGATCGTTCGCCTCGGTGCTCGGCGGCGCGCCGGCCGCGGCGGTCGTGTTCGCGGGAGAGGTCGACGCGCGGACGGCAGCCGACCCGCGGGTCGCGGCACTGGCCGAACGGGTCGGTGAGGCGACAGGCGCCGAGCGGGCGGCACTCGCAACGGAGCTGGCCGAGGTACGAACCGTCGTACGGGCAGAGAAACTGGGCGAGGTGGCGACCGAGTTCGACCGGGTGCACAGTATCGAGCGAGCGCGTGACGTCGGGTCGGTCGACGAGGTGATCAAGGCCGCCGAACTGCGACCGAAGTTGATCGAGGCAATCAATTCCGGGGTACCCGGAGTGTGATCGGTCGACTAACCTGGAGTAATGCGTGCCGG
The DNA here is from genome assembly GCF_006715085.1 of Kribbella jejuensis. Lineage (NCBI taxonomy): Bacteria > Bacillati > Actinomycetota > Actinomycetes > Propionibacteriales > Kribbellaceae > Kribbella > Kribbella jejuensis. The sequence continues at coordinate 84,915 of NZ_VFMM01000003.1, forward strand.
CAGGGGCGGTCGCAACTGGGCTCGGTCGTTGATCATGTTCATCGGCGTGAGCGCGCTTTCGGGTGCGCTCGCGGCCGGACTGGCGGTCCCGTTCGCGGGTTTCGTCGGACAGGGGACCGCGCAGGTCGCGGCGACCGTGGAGAGCCTGCCCAAAGAGTTCGAGAGCGATCCACTCGCCGTTCGTAGCCGGATCCTGGCCGCGGACGGCACCCTGCTCGCGACGCTGTACGAGCAGAACCGGGTACCGGTACCGCTGAGCTCGGTCGCGCCGATCATGCGCAAGGCGATCGTCGCGATCGAGGACTCCCGGTTCTACGACCACGGCGCGCTCGACCTGAAGGGCACGCTGCGCGCGATGGTGCGCAACCAGACCGGCGGCGAGGTGCAGCAGGGCGGGTCGAGCATCACCCAGCAGTACGTGAAGATGAGCCTGGTCGAGAAGGCGAAGACCGCGGCCGAGCGGAAGAAGGCGACCGAGGTCTCGTACGAGCGCAAGCTCACCGAGCTGCGGTACGCGATCGCGGTCGAGAGCGAGTTCTCCAAGGACGAGATCCTCGAGCGGTACCTCAATCTGGCGAACTTCGGCGCCGGGACGTACGGCGTCCAGGCCGCCGCGCAGCACTACTTCCGGACCACGGCCGCCAAGCTCACGCTGCCGCAGGCCGCGCTGCTGGCCGGCATCGTGAAGAACCCGACCGGGTACAACCCGGGCAACAACGCGGTCCGCGCCCGGGCCCGCCGGGACGTGGTGATCAAGCGGATGCTCGAGCTCGGCGTGATCACCGTCGGCCAGGCGAACCACGCGTTGCGTACGCCCATTGACCTCTCGCAGGTCGAGCCGGTACCGAACGGCTGCGCGAACTCGCGGTACCCGTTCTACTGCGACTACGTGGTGTCCAAGCTGCTGCAGAACCCGGCCCTCGGGGCCACCGTGAAGGATCGCGACCACTACCTGAAGACCGGCGGGCTGCTGATCCGGACCTCGATCGACCCGCGGATCCAGGCCGCCGCGCAGGCCTCGATCGACAAACACAGCAAGCTCACCGACTCGGCGGTCGCCGCGATCACGGTCGTCGAGCCGGGGACCGGCCTGGTCAAGGCGATGGTGCAGAGCAAGCCCTACGGCAACGGGCGCAACCACACGAACTACAACCTCAACGTCGAGAAGTCGTACGCCGGCGGGTGGGGCGGGTTCCAGAACGGCTCCACGATGAAGGCCTTCACGATCGCGGCCGCGCTGTCCAAGGGCATCCCGATGGACTACCGGATCAACTCGCCGGAGCAGATCGACCTGCGGAACACGAAGTTCCGGACCTGTACGGGCTGGACCCGGGACCCGACCTACCAGCCGCACAACTCCACGCACAGCGGTGACCTGACCATGGTCGAGGCGGCCCGGTTCTCCACCAACACCTATTTCCTTCAGTTGTCGCAGCGGACCGGACTGTGCCCGATCGCGAAGATCGCCGCCAAGCTGGGGATGTACAACGGCCAGACCGGCGAGCCGCTCGAACAGGTGGCGTCGATGACGCTGGGCGTCGGGTACGTGACGCCGCTGATGCTGTCGAATGCGTACGCGACCTTCGCGGCCCGCGGGAAGTACTGCAAGCCGCTCGTCGTCACGTCGGTGCGGGACAAGGCCGGGCGGCCGGTGCCCGGGCCAGGCCTCGACTGCCGGCAGGCCATCCCGCGACAGGTCGCGGACGGCGTGAACCGGGTGCTGAGCCAGGTGATGATGCCTGGCGGTACGGGCGGTCACCTGCGCTTCGGCACCCGCGACATGGCCGGCAAGACCGGGACGATCCAGCAGAACCTGGCTGTCTGGTTCTCCGGTTACACGCCGAACCTGGCGGCCGCCGCGGTGGTCGCCGACGCGAGTCTGCCGTACCGGAACCTGATGGGACAGACCCTGAACGGCGACCACATCCACGACCCGACCGGCTCCGGTACCGCCGGCCCGCTCTGGGAGACCGCGATGCAAGGCGCACTGCGTGGCCTGCCGGTCGAGCGCTTCGTCACCCCGCCGAAGAAGCTGATCGGCGACCCGAACGCCGTCGGGGACACCAGCAAGAAGGACTCGAAGAACCCGAAACCGAAACCGCACGGTTAGGACCTAGAGCGGACGGAGGTCCTTGCCGGACACCCAGGAGAGCTCGCCGTCCTTGCTCCGGAACCGGCCGAGCCACTCGCCGTTGTGCCGGATCCAGACGTCGAGCTCGCCCGTGGTCCAGGTCGCCCGCTGCACCTGCTGGGCCGGATCGACGTGCCGCACGGCGTCCGCGGCACGCGGGCCGTGGGCGTCGTACTGCACGTCCAGATCCGAGGCGAGTTCGCGGGCCCGCGCCTCGTCGTCGATCCCTGTTGCACGCCACCCGTTGACCGCACCGTCCCAGACGCCGAACCTGTTGGATCCGTCGTCGGACGGCCGAACCGTGAACCGACCAAGCATGTTTTCAGATTACCGCTTCATCGAACACATGTTCTAGTCTTGATCGAGACGCAGGATGTGTGAGATGGATCAGGGAATGGTGATCAGCCCCGGGCCCGGTTCGATCGCGACGTCCTCCGGATCGACATCGTGACCCGCCTCGCAACGGATGCGGACTCCGACAGTTGCGCCGCAGTCGCGGTGAGTTGCCCGCAGGGCCGGGCCCGTCTCGCCGGTCTCCCACTTCGAGCCCCATTCCAGCAGGGCGTGCACAACGGGCTGGAAGTCCATGCCCTTGTCGGTCAGCTGGTACTCATACCGGGTCCGTTGGCCGGGCTCCTGGTAGGGCACCCGCTCCAGCAGTCCGGCGGCGGTCAGTTCCTTGAGCCGGGCCGCCGCCGCGGGCTCACCGATCCCGACCCGGCGGACGAAGTCCTCGAACCGACGGGTGCCGAAGATCGCCTCCCGGAGGATCAGGATCGCCGACCGGGTGCCGACGACGTCGAGCGAGGCGGCGACCGCGCAGTTGGCCATCGACCAGGTCTCCCGCCGGCTGAGCAGATCTGTCATGTCACAAGTGTAGGGCTGACTTGCGCGGATGAAAGTCTGCTACGCTGACTTAGTCAGACAGAAGTCAGCTGAAGGTGGGCGGAATGACGGACATTCTCGATACGCGGACCGTGCCTGCCGCCGACCGTGCCGAGGTGGTGCGGGAGACAGTCGCCGCCTCGAAGGTCCGGGTCGAGATCGACTTCCCCGCCGAGGCCGGCCCCGCGGCCACGTACGGCGCCTTCACTCAGCTCGGACAGCTCCTGGTGTGTTCGATCCGCTCGAACGCGCTCACCGCGGAGCGGACCCCGGCCCTGGCCCGGGACGAGCTCGAGCCGAGCATCTTCCTCGGTCTCCAGTTGGCCGGTACCAGCCTGATTGTCCAGGGTGGCCGGGAAGCGGTCCTCAAGCCACGCGACCTGGTCGTGTACGAGTCGACCGAGCCGTACACGCTGGTCGACGCCGACGGCATCCGCCAGCACTTCTTCCGGATCCCGATCGCTGCCGTGGGCCTGCCGCGCGACGCGATCAGACAGGTCTGCGCCACCACGCTCAGCCCCGGGCATCCGATCGCCGACCTGGTCGCCGCCTATCTGTACCGGCTGGCAAGCCGCCCGGACCTCTACACCCACCCGGACGCGGGCGCGGTGAGCCGGCCGACTGTCGGCCTGGTCCGTGCGCTGATCACGACCCACCTGGATGCCACCGCGCTGGGGAAGGAACCGCTGCACGCGACACTGCGGTTCCGGATCCTCGAGTATGTCCGCGCCCGGCTGGGCGATCCCGGGCTGAACGCCGGCCAGATCGCCGCCGAGCACCACATCTCGGTGCGGCACCTCTACAACGTCCTCGCCGCGGGCGGGATCTCGCTCGGTGACTGGATCCGCGATCAGCGGCTGGAGGGCTCCCGCGAAGACCTCACCCGGCCGGAGTTGCGGTCGTTGACGATAGCAACGGTCGCCCGGCGCTGGGGATTCACCGATCCCTCCAGCTTCGGCCGCGTCTTCCGTGCCGCCTATGGGCTCTCGCCGCGCGAGTGGCGAGCCCTGGCGCACCGAGATCGGTAGCGGACACCGGTGGACCATCCGTGCACAGGAATCTGCACGGTGTGCAGGATGAAGCGCGCAACGGCATGAGCGGCGGGCCTCGACCCTAGCGTCGGCGCTGAACCCCCGCCCGGGCGAGCTCGCCGAGCGGACAACGAACCCTGCAAAGGACATGCCATGCGTACCCCGAAGAAATCACTGCCTGCGGCCGTCGCGGCTCTCACTGCCGGCGTGCTCGCGCTGGGAGTCGGTACCGCCCGCACCAGCAGCGCGCAGACCACACAGAACGACATCTCGGCCAAACCGACGATCGTGCTGGTGCACGGCGCGTGGGCCGACGGCTCGAGCTGGTCTGCCGTCACCTCGAAGCTGCAGAGCGCCGGGTACACCGTCGACGTCGAGGCAAACCCTTTGCGCGGCCTGGCAACCGACGCGGAGTACCTGCGTGATCTGCTGGCGACCATCAGCGGCCCGGTCGTCCTGGTCGGCCATTCGTACGGCGGCATGGTGACCACGAGCGCCGCCACCGGCAACCCCAACGTCAAGGCCCTCGTCTACGTGGATGCCTTCATCCCCGACCAGGGCGACAGCATCGGCTCGCTCGCCGCCGCACAGCCCGGTTCCGAGCTGGACCCGAACAGCTCGATCACGACGGTGCCGATCCGCGACGCCGCCGGAGACGTCGTCAACGCCGACGTCTACATCAAGCCGAATCAGTTCGCGAGCCTCTTCGCCGGTGGTATCCCTGCCAAGCAGGCCGCCGTCCTGGCCGCCACTCAGCGGCCACTGACCGCCAGCACGCTCAATGAGACCCTCGACGGTGTTCCGGCGTGGAAGACCATCCCGTCCTGGGACGTCATCGGTACGGCGGACAAGGTGCTGCCGGCGGCGGCGCAGCAGACCATGGCGCAGCGAGCCGGCGCGCACGTCACCAAGGTCGATGCGCCGCACCTGTCGATGATCTCCGACCCGGACGCGGTGACCGCGTGATCGTCGACGCCGCGCATGCCACCCGCTGATTTCCAACGGGCCTGACGGCCTGCTGGACCTCTTCGGCGAGGTCCAGCAGGTCCTTTGTCAGTTGCGGTAGCGGAAGATGATCCGGCCGCGGTCCAGGTCGTAGGGGCTGAGTTCGACCAGGACACGGTCCTCGGGGAGGATCTTGATGTAGTTCTTCCGGATCTTGCCGCTGATGTGCGCGAGCACCCGGTGGCCGTTGCTGAGTTCGACCCGGAAGTTGGCGTTCCGGAGGCACTCGACCACGGTGCCGTCCATCTCGATACCACCTGCTTTCCTGGGCATGGTCAGGCCCTCCCGGTGGTGAGCTCGAGACTCCGACCGATCCGTCCACCGTGTGCTTCGAACAGGGCCATCGCCGCGGTGTTGGTCTCGTCGATCTCCGCGGTGGCCGCGTCCTTGCCGGCGCGGCGCAGTTCGTCGAGCGCATGGCCGAGCAGCGCCCGGCCGGCACCTTGCCGTCGTTCGGCTGCCAGGACCGCCAGCAGCCCGATCCGCGGCCGCCGGGTTCGGGTTGCGACCCGGATCAGGCCGACGTACCTGCCGTCCCGGACCGCGACCGTGTAGGCCGACGGGTCGAGCGGGCGTGTCCCGCCCTGCCAGGGCAGCACCTCGGCGGGCATCGTGTGCCAGCCGGGACCGGCCTCGATCTCGGCACGGATGGCGTGGTCCAACTCACGCAGCGGCGCCTCGGCCACCTGGTCGCCGCTCGCGATGAGGAGGCCGGGCGGTGCCGGTGCCCGGTTGGGTCCGGTCGGCACGACGTACTCGGACTCGCGGCGCCAGACTGTGAGCCCGGCGCGTTCCCAGTTCGCGAGGAGTTCGTGGTCGGTCTCGTCGACCACGGTGTACAGCGGGTCGGGCTGATTGGCCAGCATCACCGCGGCGAGCTGGTCGAAGACCGCGTCCTGCCAGGTGTCGATGCTGAGGAAGGTCCGGCCGTCGAGTCGTCGCGACGCGTAGCCGCGGCCGACGGTCAGATCGTTCCGGATCGCGTGCCACTGGTTGCCGGCGACCTGCGAGATCGTCACGCGGTGGCGGTGGCGCCGCTGGAGAGGCAAAGGGTTCATAGGTGTTTCCTTTCGGGAGTCACGGCGCTCCCGACGACACCTACGTCAATCGCCCGCCCGTGACCACGAGAGGGGGAGCACCCACAGCGCTGCAGCGTTCATGTGGGCCTCACCTCCAACTGTGATGTCACGGACCAGGGAACGGTACCAACCGAACGACTGCCCCGGTCAACCGAATTTCAGTTTCTCGAACAGGTGTTCTATTCTTGGTGTCGACGGGAGGTGAGTGGAATGGGGTATAACAACCCGCCGATCAAGTGGTCGGAGTTGGAGCGGAGGTTGTCGGACCGCTCACGCCCGGGCAGTCACGGCGGGCGTCCGGTGACCGCTGACGGTGGCGACAGTCCGGCCTGGTCGCAGCACCGCGGGCCGTATGTTCCGGAGCCGGTGCACCGGCCCGCGCACGCGGTGCCGTATGCCGAGCTCCACGTCCATTCGAACTTCTCCTTCCTGGACGGTGCGTCCCAGCCCGAGGACCTGGTCGCGGCTGCGGTTCGGCAGGGGCTGCACGCGCTGGCGCTGACCGACCACGACGGGTTCTACGGCGCGGCCCGCTTCGCCGAGGCCGCAGCGGCGTACTCACTGCCAACGGTGTTCGGGGCGGAGCTGTCGTTGGGGCTGACCGGCCCGCAGAACGGGATGGCCGACCCGGAGGGCAGCCACCTGCTGGTGCTGGCCGAGGGACAGGAGGGGTATCACAAGCTCGCCGGTGCGATCACCGAGGCGCAGTTGGAGGGTGGCGAGAAGGGCAAGCCCGTCTACTCGCTGGAGAAGCTGGCGGCCGTCGGCCGGGACGACTGGGTGATCCTGACCGGTTGCCGCAAAGGGCTGGTCCGACAGGCGCTCGAACTCGGCGGGCACACCGACGGTCCGGCCGCGGCCGGTCGTGAGCTGGACCGGCTGACCGCGTTGTTCGGCCAGGACCGGGTGGTCGTCGAGCTGATCGACCACCAGCTCCCCGCCGACACCACCCGGAACCGGATCCTGGCCGGCCTGGCCGCCGACCACGGTCTTCCAGTAGTTGCCACGAACAACGTTCACTACGCGACCCCCGCGGAGTACAAGCTGGCCACGGCACTGGCCGCCGTCCGGGCTCGTCGTGACCTGGACTCGATGGACGGCTGGCTGCCGTCGAGCGGGATGGCGTTCCTGCGCTCCGGCGCGGAGCTGATGGCCCGCTTCCAGCGGTACGACGGGGCCGTGGCGCGCTCGGTGACGCTGGCGGACCAGCTCGCGTTCGACCTGGCACGGGCGAAGCCGAAGCTGCCGCTGCGCGACGTACCGGACGGGCACACCCCGATGTCGTGGCTTCGGGAGCTGACGTTCCGCGGCGCCTCGAAGCGGTACGGGACCCGCGAGGAGCGCCCGGATGCGTACGAGCGGCTCGAGCGGGAGCTGGCCGTCATCGAGGAGAAGGAGTTCCCGGGGTACTTCCTGATCGTGGAGGACATCGTCCGGTTTGCCCACGACAACGGGATCCTCTGCCAGGGCAGGGGATCCGCGGCGAACTCCGCGGTCTGCTACGCGCTCGGGATCACCGCGGTGGACAGCATCCTCTACAACCTGCCGTTCGAGCGGTTCCTGGCGACGACCCGGGCCGAGGAGCCGGACATCGACGTGGACTTCGACGCCGGGCGGCGCGAGGAGGTGATCCAGCACGTCTACACCAAGTACGGGCGGCACAACGCGGCCCAGGTGGCGAACGTGATCTCCTACCGCCCGAAGTCCGCGGTCCGTGACATGGCGAAGGCCCTGGGGTACTCGGTCGGTCAGCAGGACGCCTGGTCGAAACAGGTGGACGGGTGGAGCCCGGAGATCACCTCGACCGACCACGACATCCCGCCGCAGGTGGTGGCGATGGCGAGCGAGCTGCTGAAGTTCCCACGGCACCTGGGAATCCACTCCGGCGGGATGGTGCTGACCGAGCGGCCGGTCGGCGAGGTGGTGCCGATCGAGCACGCCCGGATGGAGAACCGCACGGTCCTGCAGTGGGACAAGGACGACTGCGCGTGGATGGGGCTGGTGAAGTTCGACCTGCTCGGGCTCGGCATGCTCGCCGCCCTGCGGTACTGCCTGGACATGGTGAGCGAGCGGCTCGGAGAGCACTGGGAGCTGCACACGATCCCGCGCGAGGAGGCCGGGGTCTACGACCAGCTCTGCCGGGCCGACTCGGTGGGCGTGTTCCAGGTCGAGTCCCGGGCCCAGATGGCGACCCTGCCCCGGCTGAAGCCGCGCCGGTTCTACGACCTGGTCACCGAGATCGCGCTGATCCGCCCCGGCCCGATCCAGGGCGGCGCCGTCCACCCGTACATCCGCCGCCGGACCGGGGAGGAGCCGGTCACCTACCTGCACCCGAAGCTGCAGCCGGTGCTGGAGCGGACCATGGGCGTGCCGCTGTTCCAGGAACAGCTGATGCAGATGGCGATGGCGGTCGGCGAGATCGACGGCGACGAGGCCGACCTGCTCCGCCGCGCGATGGGGTCGAAACGCGGTATCGAACGGATCTCCTCACTGAAGGAGAAGCTGTACGCCGGGATGGCCGGCAACGGGATCACCGGCGACCTGGCCGACGACATCTACGCCAAGATCGAGGCGTTCGCGAACTTCGGGTTCGCCGAGTCACACTCGATCAGCTTCGCGCTGCTCGTCTACTCCAGCACCTGGCTGCGCCTGCACTACCCGGCCGCGTTCCTGGCCGCGCTGCTCCGGGCGCAGCCGATGGGGTTCTACTCACCGCAGTCCCTGGTCGCGGACGCCCGCCGCCACGGTGTCGAAGTACGGCGTCCGCACCTGCACCTGTCCGGTGTCGACGCCGGCCTGGAGTACCTGGTCGACGGGCAGGAGCTCACCGGTCCGACCGGGTCCCCGGAGTGCCTCGCGGACCCGCAGCCGCCGGTCGGGCCGTTCGATCCGAAGGCGCCGTTCGACACCACCGTGCACCGGCGCGACGGGGCGTTCGCGGTCCGGCTCGGGCTGGCCGAAGTACGGACCGTGGGGGAGAAGGGCGCCAAGCTGATCGTCGAGGAGCGCGAGCGTGGCGGACCGTTCACCGAGATGGCCGACCTGGTCCGCCGTACCGGCATCACCGCTGCGCAGGTCGAGGCGCTCGCGACGGCCGGCGCGTTCGACTGCTTCGGCCTGGACCGCCGCCAGGCGCTGTGGGAAGCCGGCCGCGCCGCCGAGGAACGCCCCGGCCAGCTGGCCGGGATCACCGCGGCCGGTCCGCCACCGACCCTGCCCGGAATGAGCGACATCGAGGCCGACATGGCCGACCTGTGGTCCACCGCGATCACCACCACCAGCCACCCGATGCAACGCGTCCGCGACCAGCTCCGCGCCGAAGGCATCCTGTCCGCCGCCGAACTCCGCGAAGCCCCCGACGGCGCCCGCGTCCGCGTCGCCGGCGTGGTCACCCACCGCCAACGCCCCGCCACCGCCTCCGGCGTCACCTTCATGAACCTCGAGGACGAGACCGGCATGGCCAACATCGTCATCACCGTAGGCTGCTGGCACCATCACGCCGCCGTAGCCCGCAACGCCGCCGCCATGATCATCCGCGGCCGAGTAGAACGCTCCGGCGAAGTAACCAACCTCTCCGCCGAACACCTCCAACGCCTCCCCCTAGCCGCCCGCACCAAATCCCGAGACTTCAGATAACCCACCCCACCCAGCACTTGCGCGTGAACTGGTGATCCGTCGGCTGTGGCAACGGACACCGCTTCGCGGCGGCTGCTTGTTGGCCGCCTTCGGCGGCGCGCGGGCTGGTACTTGGCGCGGAGGTACTGGCGGGGAGTCGGGTGCTCCGTCGGCTGGGGTGTGATGGTCACCGCTTCGCGGCGGCTGTTCTGTTGGCCGCCTCCGGCGGCGTTCCGGGGAGGTTCCACGGGCGAGGTGGTGGCGCGGAAGTGGGGTAGTCAGTTCGACTGGGGTGACGGGTCTCGCTTCGCGGCGGCTGTTCTCTTGGCCGCGTTCGGCGGCGCGCGGGCTCGTCCTACATGTGGAGGTGCTTGCGGGGAGCCAAGTAGTCCGTTCGGCTGGGGTGTGATGGTCACCGCTTCGCGGCGGTTGTTTGTTTGCCGCCCTCGGCCCCGGGCTGGTGCTACGTGCGGAAGTGCTGGCGGGTGAGGCGGGTGGTCGGTCGGCTGAGGTGATGGTCGCCACTTCGTGGCGGCTGTTTTTGGTCGCGTTGGGCGGTGTGCCGGGGAGTTCTCCGGGGCGAGGTGCTGGCGGGGGAGTCGGGTGGGTGGTCGGCTGGGATGACGGGCACCGCTTTGCACCGGCTGCCTGTCGGTTGGCTTCGACGGGTGGGTGGGTGAGCGCTGCGAACAGGCGGAAGCCACACCTCTGCCAGCACCTCGGGCCCTACGACCTCATGCCTTACGACCTCTCCCGACACCTCGGGCCGTACGCCTCACTCCGTACGATCCCCGTCAACACGTCAGCCCGTACGACCTCTGCCCGTACGAGCTGACGCCGTACGAGCTGACGCCGTACGAGCTCTGCCGACACCTCGGGCCGTATGACCTCAGCCCGTACGACGTCCGTCAGCGCCTCGGTCCGTAGGACCTCACGCCGTGGAGCTCACGTCGTAGGAGCTCACGTCGTACGAGCTCCGTCAGTACCTCAGCCCGTACGACCTCACGTCGTACGACCTCCGTCAGCACTTCAGCCTGTGCGAGCTCAGGCCGTACTACCTCCGTCGACACCTCGGGCAGTACGACCTCAGCTCGTACGACCCCATGTCGTACGAGGTTCGTCAGTACTTCAGCCTGTGTGGCCTCACGTCGTATCAGCACGTACGACCTCAGCACGTACGACCTCAGCACGTACGACCTCAGCACGTACGACCTCAGCACGTACGACCCCATGTCGTACGAGGTTCGTCAGTACTTCAGCCTGTGTGGCCTCACGTCGTATCAGCACGTACGACCTCAGCACGTACGACCTCAGCACGTACGACCTCAGCACGTACGACCTCAGCACGTACGACCTCAGCACGTACGACCTCAGCACGTATGAGCTCCGTCGACACTTCGGCCTGTGCTGCCTCAGCCTGTAGGAACTTCACCGCGCGTTCCCGGCGCGGCCAACCAACCAGGCACCACGAGGCGGTGCGTGGTAGTCATCCGATGGGTCAACTGCTTCCCCCGGGCACCGGAGGGATGGGGTGGCGGGTTGGATTGTTGGTTGCGGTTGGCTGCGTGCTGGGCGAGCACACCCCGGGTCTGCACGCGTTCTGCGCCGAGGGTGGGGCGGGCCGGGGGTGCGGTCGGAGGTGTGGGGTGGCGCCGGTGGTGGGGTCGGAGGTGTGTAGTGGCGCCGGTGGTGGGGTCGGAGGCCTGGGGCGGGGTCGGGGCCGGGGGCTCAGGAGGGTTTGTGGGCTTGGGTTGCGAAGTAGTGGGACATGTAGGCGGCGGATGCGTTGGATTGGTGGGGGGCTTCGGTGAAGGCGGTGATGACGAAGCCGGCGTCGAGTTGGCCTCCGATTTGGGCGGTCAGGGTGTGGCTGTATTCGAGTGGCGCGTCCGCGCCGAACTTCGCCGCGCGTTCCTCGGGGGAGTACTGGGTGACGTCGCTGTACGGGAGCTTGTGTACGACGATCAGCTCGCCGCGCTCGTCGAGGGCCTCGTGGTCGAACAGGTACGCATCCGGGTTGAGGAAGCCGGCTAGCAGCGTCCCGCCCGGGCGGAGGACGCGGAAGCATTCACGCCATACCGGTGCCAGGTCGGGTACGAACAGGTTCGAGACCGGATGGAACACGACGTCGAAGGTTGCGTCGCCGAAGGCGCTCAGGTCGCGCATGTCGCCGAGGACGGTGTGCAGCTCGAGTCCGTCGCGGGCCGCGACCAGCTCGTCCTGGCCGAGCTGGCCGGGCGAGTTGTCGAAGACGGTGACGCGCGCTCCCGCGGCGGCGAGGATCGGGCCCTGCTGGCCGCCGCCGGAGGCCAGGCACAACACGTCCTTGCCGGTCAGGTCGGCCGGCAGCCAGGAGCGGTCGAGTGGCTGACGCCCGATGAGAACGATCGACCAGTCACCCTTCCGGGCGCGTTCGACCTCCTCGCTGCTCACCGGCGTCGACCACTCGTTGCCCTCTTCAACAGACTTGTCCCACGCTGCGCGATTATGGGCAGCGGGGTCGACGACGTCGTCCTGCACGTTCAGCTCCCTACTCAAGCCACCAGCGGCACTGGCAGTGCTGCCAGCCAACACGATCACGGGTGCCGGCTCAACGAAATTAGCTGGTGCGGGGGCGGAGCATGCGGCGAAGGCGGGCCAGGACCTGGTCGGTGAACAGGCCGGCCAGGCAGCCGGTCAGTACGAGTACGGCGACCGCCGCGCTGGACGTGGTCTCGTCTCCGATGCTCAACAACCCGGTGTTCACAGCGACGACTGACACCGAACCGAGGAGCGCCGACCACAGCGGCCGCATCACGTACCAGCTCAGCTGATGATCCGGAGCGCTGCTTCGCGCGAACGCCATGCTCTGCTGGATGACGCTCCCGACCGTCCCGGCGGCCGCGCCGACGATCAGCAGGCTCATGTTCAGCGTGACGGCGATGCCGGCGACCGAGCTGCTCGCGACGCGGCCAGGCCCGGCGGCCTCCTGCGCCGCGACAAGTCGTTCGGCGAGTCCGTACGTCGCGATCAGGCAAGGCAAGGCCACCAGCGCCTCGATGATGTTCACGCCGACGATCGCCCGCCGCGTGGACCGTCGTACGGCGGTCGTCCGGTGCCGCTGTGGTTCGACTCTGTTGCTCATGAGAACTCCTTCCCCCTACTAGCTCGGAGTCCACAGTGGGCGGCGCGATACATGTCTAGCTGGAGGAAGACCTGAGGCGGTCCAGGATGGTGGCTGCGAGCGAAGCGCGGCTGGTGTCGCCCTCCCACTTGCTGCGGACGTCGTCGGACTCCAGCGCCTGCTGTAGCTGGGCTTTGGCGTCGGCCGACAGTGACGCGGCCATCAGGTTCGCGACCGTGAGCGCGTGGTACTGCTCGAAGCCGGAGCGGGAGTTCTGGATCGCGTTCAGCACCGACGGGAAGTCGGCCAGGCGGGGGTCGGTCTCCATCAGTGCGAGCGCCACGATCCGGCTCCCGTGGGTGCCTTCGTTGAAGAGCTGGACGACGTCGAGCTGGTGGAAAGGCTGGCTGTCCGGGAGGCGCCGAGCCTGGCGGACGATCTCGGACATCTGCGAGGTACGGCGGGTACTGGGCGGCGTGTCGCGGAGGCGGTTGTACTGGAGGATCAAGTCGGTCGTCCCAGTTGTGGGGGTCGCCAACGAGTCGGTGGCCAGCGCCAGCTGGTTGTTCGCGCGTTCCCGGGCGGTCTGCGCGGTCTCGGTGTCGCCTGCGCGGTCTGCGCGGCGGGCCAGTTCGAGCAGAGCGTCGGTGTTGCTCATCAGCAGGCCGAGACGCAACCGCGCGTACAGCCAGCCGGTGAGAAAGCCGACGACGAAGAAGTAGATCACCACGCTGCCGGCGAAGGAAGCCCGTCCGCTGCCGTCCCCCAAGGCGGGGGCAAGCCCGTGAAACAGCTGCGACGCCTCACGTTTGATCGCGGTGAACTGGGTGAGGCCGACGCCGACGAGGATCTTGGTCAGCCAGTCGGAGATCTGTTCGAGGTTCGTGTTGGCACCAACAGCACCGAGCGAGGCGGCCTGGGGGATGGCGCCACCAGCAGGTACGGCGGCATCCCCGCCGGCCTGACGGTCGATGCCGGGGGTGGTGCGCGGTACGCCGAAGAGAATCCCGACCAGGACTCCGCTACCCAACGCCGCGACGGCGATCATCACCGACGCGGAAACGACCGACAAGCTCGCACTGGGCCCGGCCGCCGCGTACGCGATCGTCGCGACCAGCCCACCCGCGACGGCCGTGCTCTCGACGAAGTAGACGGCCGAGACCCTTGACCCCGGCGTCGTGTCACCAGCCGAACGGCCTTGCCAGAAGCGCCACCCGGACCGATGGCTCGTTTCCTGGTGCTCGGACATGAGCCCACCCCCCGCCCCTGAGACCGAGAATGGCTGTCCGATCACGTGCTGTAAATAGTTCGAGCGGTCGTACAGTCGGAGTATGGCTGTCGATGTGGTGACCGAGGTGGTGATCAGGCGGCCTGTCGACGTGGTGGCTGGGTATGCGGGGGATCCGGGGAATGCGCCGCAGTGGTATTCGAATATCGAGTCGGTGAACTGGCGGACGGAACCGCCCGTCCAGGTCGGGTCGCGGATGGAGTTCGTGGCGCATTTTCTAGGGCGGCGGCTGGCGTATACGTACGAGGTCGTCGAGCTCGTGCCCGGCCGACGGTTGGTGATGCGGACGGCGCAGGGGCCGTTTCCGATGGAGACGAGTTACGAGTGGGCGCCGGTGGGGGAGAGCCGTACCCGGATGACGTTGCGGAACCGGGGTGAGCCGAGTGGGTTCGCCGGGGTGGCCGCGCCGCTGATGGCAGCGGCGATGCGGCGCGCCAACACCAAGGACCTGGCCAGGTTGAAGGACGTGCTGGAGCGGGTCAGCGGCGATACACCGCGCTGAGGTTGCCCTCGGGGTCGACGGACTCGAGGATCGCGCCGGCGATGCCGGCGAGCTGGGTGATCTGCTCCGGAGTCAGTACGTCGATGACGTGCCGGCGGACCGTTTCGACATGGCCGGGCGCGGTCGCCTTGATCTTCTTCCAGCCGGTCGCGGTGAGCCGCGCGTTGGTGGCGCGGGCGTCCTGCGGGCACGGGAACCGCTCGATCAGGCCGCGGTCCTCGAGTCGTTTCACGACATGTGACAGCCGTGGGAGGGTGGCGTTGGTGCGCTGCGCGAGCGCGGTCATCCGCAGCGTCCGCTTCGGCGCCTCGGACAACATCGCCATCACGTAGTACTCGAAGTGGGTCAGGTCGGCGTCCCGGCGCAGCTGCGAGTCGAGGACGCCGGGCAGCAGTTCCAGTACGGCGGCCAGCCGCACCCATGCGGTCATCTCGGCGTCGTCCAGCCATCGTGTGGTCACGGACACCATCCTAATGGTTGTAGCTACAACTAAACTGCACTATCGTAATAGTTGAAGGTACAACCAAAAGGAGTGAGAGTATGACGCACGTCAGCATCATCGGCAGCGGCAACATGGGCCAGGCGATCTCCGCGATCGTCGCGAAGGGCGGCAACACCGTCGAGCTGTTCAACTCCACCGACAAGGACAAGGCGGTCACCGGCGAGGTCGTGATCCTCGCGACGCCGTACCCGGCGTACGAGCAGGTGCTCGCGGATCGCGCCGACCAGCTGGCCGGCAAGGTCGTGGTCGACATCAGCAACCCGCTGAACTTCGAGACCTTCGACTCGCTCACCGTCCCGGCCGACGGTTCCGCAGCCGCCGAGCTGGCCGCGAAACTCCCGGATTCCAAGGTCGTCAAGGCGTTCAACACCAACTTCGCCGCAACCGTTGCCTCTGGCAATGTCGGCGAGCTGCCGACGACCGTACTGATCGCCGGCGACGACGCGGACGCCAAGGCGTTGCTGGCCGGGATCGTCTCCGCGGGCGGTCTGCGCGCGGTCGACGCCGGCTCCCTGAAGCGCGCCCGCGAGCTCGAGGCGGTCGGCTTCCTCCAGCTCACCCTCGCGGTCGGCGAGAAGACCCCGTGGACCGGCGGCTTCGGTCTGGCCTGAGCGCCTGACCGCCTAACGCAATAGTGCCAGGCGGACGCCGAGCCCGATGAAGATCCCGCCCGTGGCCGTGTCGATCCGGCGGCGGGCGGTACGCCGGGTGCGCAGCCAGTTCCCGATCCGCCCGGACAACAGTCCGACCGTCCCGTCGACGAGGAACTCGAGCACGATCAGGATGGCGCCGAGCACCGCGAACTGCAGCCACACGTGACCCCGCGCCGGTGTCACGAACTGCGGCAGGAACGCGATAGTGAACGTCACCATCTTCGGGTTCAGCAGGTTCGTGGTGAGGCCAGTGAGGTACACCTTCCGTCCGGACATGGTGGCCTCGCCGGCGGGTGCGTCGTCGACCGGATCCTTCCGGTGCCGGATCAGCTGGACCCCGAGATAGATGAGGTACGCCGCACCGGCGATCCGGACCGCCGTGAAGGCGACCGGTACGGCCTCCAGCAGGGCGGCCAGCCCGGCCGCAGCCACCGCGACGTGCACCAGCTCACTCGTCGCCACCCCGGCGGTCGCGAGCAGGCCGGCGCGCGGCCCGTTCCGCATACCGCATCCGAGGATGAACAGCATGTCCGGCCCGGGCGTGATCATCGCGACCGTGGTCGTCAACAGGAACGCGAGCAGCAGGTGCGTGTCGACGGGCATGTTTTGATCTTCCCATCAGCCACCGACCAAATGGTGGCAAGCGCTTACCCATGGACAATGAAGTCTGCGAGCATGGCTGTCCATGGCGCGAGTGATCAACGACAACGGTGCGTGGTGCTGGTTCCAGGACGAGCGCGCGCTGGTCGACCCGGTCAGCGGCGTGCTGGTCGTCGGATCGATCGCAGCGCCCGAGGGGGCGCGCGGAGACACGCGGCCGGCAACGTCGAGTTGACGGTTGTGGATCTGCACACGGGTACGGCGGACATCGTCGTACTGCATGAACAGTTCGAGGCCGACGATCACGACGTACCGGCGTTGTGGCGGCGTAGCGACGGCCGGTGGCCGGCGGTCTACACCAAGCACAAGACCGACGACCTGACCCGCTGGCGGGTGAGTGAGCCGGGCGATCCGCGAACGTGGGGTCCGGAGCGGACGTTCGACTGGAGCGAGTACACCGGCGGGCGCGGCGTCACGTACTCGAACCTGCACGAGCTCGACGGTCGCCTGTACTGCTTCGCGCGGGCGGTGAACGACGATCCGTGCGCACTGGTGTCCGACGACGAAGGCGACACCTGGACGTACGCGGGCAAGCTCTTCACCCGCCCGAAGGTCGGCTACGTCAACGGCTACACGCGCTACACCTCCAGCCCCACACGCATGGACCTGATCACGACCGACCACCATCCGCGCGACTACAACAATTCGATCTATCACGGGTATCTCAAAGCCGGCGCGCTGCACCGCAGC
Organism: Kribbella jejuensis; assembly: GCF_006715085.1. NCBI lineage: Bacteria > Bacillati > Actinomycetota > Actinomycetes > Propionibacteriales > Kribbellaceae > Kribbella > Kribbella jejuensis. The sequence goes on from NZ_VFMM01000003.1 coordinate 102,059, forward strand.
GACGGCACGACCATCGACGAAAAGGCACTCGACGGCGACGCCCCGTCACAGGTCGAGCTGACCACGATCCTCCAAGCGGGCTCGGTCTGGCACGGCGAGCCGATGACGCACTGCTGGACCGTCGACATCCGCCGCGCCGGCGACGACATCGCAGCGGTCATGCTCGCGCGCCACGACGTACCGGAGAACCCGGAGGACGCGTTCGCACGAGAGCATCCGGTGCCGGACCACCGCTTCTTCTACGGCCGCCTGACGTCCGGGAACACCTGGCAGGTCAACCAGTTGGCGAAGGCGGGTCACGGTCTGCTCAAGCACGAGAACGACTACACCGGGCTGGTCGCGATCGACCCTTACGACCTCGACTCGCTCTACGTCTCCACCTCGATCGACCCGCGCGACGGCAAGCCGCTGGATCACCACGAGATCTTCCATGCCCGTACGGCGGACCGTGGCGAAACGTGGACGTGGACGCCGATCACCGAGAACTCGCAACGCGACAACCTCCGCCCGATCGTCGCGCCGGGCGATCCGGCCCGGATTCCACTGCTCTGGTTCCGCGGCGAGATGAGCGCGTCCCAGCACTACAACTGCGAGATCGTGCTGGACGACCAGCTCAGGTGACGATCGCGTAGTCGCGAATCTTCCGGTAGATCGTCGCGCGCGACATCCCGAGCGCCAGCGCGGCCGCCGCCTTGTCGCCCTTGTGGGCAGCCAGCGCGTCGACGATCGCGTCCCGTTCCAACGCCTCCAGCCGGGTCAGATGCCGCCGCGTCGTCGCCCGGCACTCCGCGGGCAGCCCATCGAGGTCGACCACTCCCGACCGGCGCCGCCGGGCGATCTCACCGAGCACGGTCCGCAGATGCGTCACGTTCCCGGGCCACGGCAGCCGCATCAGCTGGCTGATCGCCGCCTGCGACAACGTCACCCCGGTGACGCCGGTCCGGGCGAGCAGATGCGGTACGAGCGCCGGTACGTCGTCCAGGTGATGCCGCAACGGCGGTACGGCGACTGTGCGCGGGAAGAATCGCAGTAGCTGCGTATCGAGCTCGTCCTGCGCGTCGGACTGGCCTCTGATCACGGTCAACGCGATCCACGGCTCGTCGGACAGGCTGTCGCGGACGGTCTGCAGTACGTCGACCAGCGCGTGGATGTTCTCGGTGGACAGCAGGTGCGCGTGCCGCAGTACCAGGTCCGACCCTGATTCGAGCTCGGCGGTCGCGGCGTTGACGAGCTCGGGGTCGTCCGCGTCGAGGATCACCAGGCGGATGCCCGGCCGCGAGTAGTTGTGGACGGCCCGCAACAACGTCAGCTTTCCGGTGCCGGCCTCACCTTCGGCCACGATCCACTCGGCACGGCCGGCGGATTCGAGCACCTCCTGCGTGGTGTGCCGCCACAGTGCGCTGGTGCCGATCACACCGGGCAAGGTCGGCACGCGCGTCGCCGAGCTGCGGAGCAGCCCCGAGCGGTGTTCGCGTACCTGGACGATGCCGCCCGCGAGCCGGTTGCCGAGGAACGTCGGCTGGTACGCGAGCCGCGCGGTGAACCCGCTGGGCAGGTCGGCGATGAAGGTGGCCGGGCGGACGCCGCCGCGGGCATCCCTGGTCCGGTCGATCAGCGCGGCCTGGTCCGCGGCGTCGAAGTGGGCCTGGGCGTGCGCGTTGATCATGAACACCTCCTCGCCGAGCGCGATCACCGAGCCGCCGGTGTGCCGGCAGGCCGCGTAGTAGTCGCTCAGCAGCGCCTGGTCGAGCGCGTTCGCCTCCTCGACGATCCGCTCCTGGATCCGCCGGGCGGCCAGCTTCGCGAACGACAGCAGGACGGCGTTCGAGTTCCGCGCCTGGGTGGTGATGTCCAGGACGCCGAGCTGACCGCCGGTGACCGGATGCGTGATCGGTGCGCCGGCGCAGGCGAATCCGCGCAGTACACCGGTGTAGTGCTCAGGTCCGTGCACCAGGATCGGGCCGCCGACCTCGAGCGCCGTACCGATGCCGTTCGTGCCGACCTGGGCTTCGGAGTAGGTGAAACCGGGGGACAGGTCGACCGCGTCCAGGCGGCGGATCAGCGCCGGGTCGCCGCCGCGGCGGTCCAGGACGACACCCTTCGCGTCGGTCAGGATGATGCAGACCGGCTCGTTGGTGAGCTCCGAGGCCAGTGCGTCGATCACCGGACGGGCCGCGCGGGTGAGCGTGGTGTCGACATCGAGAGCGGAGATGTACGCCGGTGACGGCTGGTCGACGTCCACCAGCGACGCCTCCGACCGCTGCCAGGACAGCAGGATCGACTCGCGAAGCGTCATCGGCACCTCCTCGATCGACGGATCACCCCAGCGAACACCGCCCAAGGTAGTTCGGCAACGGTGTGACCGGTATCTCACATTGAGACAGCAGCGCCCGGGCCGGACGGCTTTCATCACTGCCATCAGCCCGACCCTGGAGGCAGGCACATGAGCAGGCAAAGTCTCACCAAGGCGCACGCGAAGATCACGGAGCTCTCGTGGGAGCCGACCTTCGCGACCCCGGCGACCCGGTTCGGAACGGACTACACGTTCGAGAAGGCGCCGAAGAAGGACCCGCTGAAGCAGATCATGCGGTCGTACTTCCCGATGGAGGAGGAGAAGGACAACCGCGTGTACGGCGCCATGGACGGCGCGATCCGCGGCAACATGTTCCGCCAGGTCCAGCAGCGCTGGCTGGAATGGCAGAAGCTCTTCCTCAGCATCATCCCGTTCCCGGAGATCTCGGCCGCGCGGGCGATGCCGATGGCGATCGACGCGGTCCCGAACCCGGAGATCCACAACGGGCTCGCGGTCCAGATGATCGACGAGGTCCGGCACTCGACGATCCAGATGAACCTCAAGCGGCTGTACATGAACAACTACATCGACCCGGCCGGGTTCGACATGACCGAGAAGGCGTTCGCGAACAACTACGCGGGCACCATCGGCCGGCAGTTCGGCGAGGGATTCATCACCGGTGACGCGATCACCGCCGCGAACATCTACCTGACCGTGGTCGCCGAGACCGCGTTCACCAACACGCTGTTCGTCGCGATGCCGGACGAGGCGGCCGCGAACGGCGACTACCTGCTGCCGACGGTGTTCCACTCGGTGCAGTCCGACGAGTCGCGGCACATCAGCAACGGGTACTCGATCCTGCTGATGGCGCTCGCCGACGAACGCAACCGCCCGCTGCTGGAGCGCGACCTGCGCTACGCGTGGTGGAACAACCACTGTGTCGTGGACGCGGCCATCGGCACGTTCATCGAGTACGGCACGAAGGACCGCCGTAAGGATCGTGAGAGCTATGCGGAGATGTGGCGCCGCTGGATCTACGACGACTACTACCGCAGCTACCTGCTGCCGCTGGAGAAGTACGGACTCACGATTCCGCACGACTTGGTGGAGGAAGCGTGGAACCGGATCACGAACAAGGGTTACGTGCATGAGGTGGCGCGGTTCTTCGCCACCGGCTGGCCGGTGAACTACTGGCGGATCGACACGATGACCGACAAGGACTTCGAGTGGTTCGAGGACAAGTACCCGGGCTGGTACTCGAAGTACGGCAAGTGGTGGGAGAACTACAACCGGCTGGCCTACCCGGGCCGGAACAAGCCGATCGCGTTCGAGGACGTCGGCTACCAGTACCCGCACCGTTGCTGGACCTGCATGGTGCCGGCGCTGATCCACGAGGACATCGTGGTCGAGAAGGTCGACGACCAGTGGCGGACGTACTGCTCGGAGACCTGCTACTGGACCGACGCGGTCGCGTTCCGGGGTGAGTACGAGGGCCGGCCGACGCCGAACATGGGCCGGCTGACCGGGTTCCGCGAGTGGGAGACCCTGCACCACGGCAAGGACCTGGCCGACATCGTCTCCGACCTCGGCTACGTGCGTGACGACGGCAAGACGCTGATCGGGCAGCCGCACCTCGACCTGGACCCGAAGAAGATGTGGACCCTGGACGACGTCCGCGGCAACACCTTCAACAGCCCGAACGTGTTGCTGAACGAGATGACCGACGCGGAACGTCAGGCGCACATCGCGGAGTACCGCGCCAACGGCACGAAGGTCGCCTAGGACAGACCATGGCCGACAAACACCGTATCCAGTTCGAACCGGTCGGCATCGAGATGGAGGTCGACGAGGACGACAAGATCCTGGACGCGGCGTTCCGGCAGGGCATTCACCTGATGCACGGCTGCAAGGAGGGGCAGTGCTCCGCCTGCAAGTCGTACGTCCTCGACGGTGACCTGCAGATGGAGCGCTACTCCACCTTCGCCTGCAACGACGCGGAGGTCGCCGAAGGGTACGTGCTGCTGTGCCGGGCGCACGCGTTCAGCGACTGCACGATCGAGCTGCTCAACTTCGACGAGGACGAGCTGCTCGGCGGCATCCCGATCCGGACCGTGAGTACGTCGGTCTCCGCGATCGAGCCGGTCACCCGGGACATCGTGTCGCTGCGCCTGAAACCGGCGGAGGAGTTCGACTTCAAGCCGGGGCAGTACGCCGACCTCACCATCCCCGGGACCGACGAGCACCGGTCGTTCTCGATGGCGACCACCCCCGCCGGCGAGATCGAGTTCCTGATCAAGAAGTACCCGGGCGGCCGGTTCTCCGGCCTGCTCGACGACGGCCTGACGGTCGGCGACGAGCTCGCGATGACCGGGCCTTACGGCTCGTCCACCCTGAAGGAAGGGCACGTGCTGCCGGTCGTCTGCGTCGCCGGCGGCGCCGGGATGGCACCGATCCTGTCGATCCTGCGGCACCTGAGCGCGACCGGCAGCACCCGCCCGGTGCGGTTCTACTACGGCGCGCGGACGGCGGCCGACCTGTTCTACCTGGACACCATCCGGGAGCTCGGGTCGGGCCTCGCGGACTTCGAGTTCGTCGCCTGCCTGTCCGAGTCACCGGAACAGGACGACGGCGCCCACGAGGTCGGCAACGTCACCGACGTGGTCGACCGGCGCGAGCCGCAGCTGAGCAAGTGCGAGACGTACCTGTGCGGCCCGCCGCCGATGGTCGACGCCGCGCTCGCGCTGCTCGAGCACCACGCCGTACCGAAGGACCAGATCTTCTACGACAAGTTCACCAGCCCAGCGACTGGAGCCTGAGATGACACAGACCAAGCCACGCAGTTTCCCGCGGATCGAGTTCACCGACTCCGAGGCCGGGGCGCTGGAGTTCCCCAGCTCGACCAGCCGGACGTACAACTACTACAAGCCGGCCAAGCTGCGCGCGACGATGTACGAAGACGTCACCGTCGACGTCCAGCCGGATCCCGACCGGCACCTCAGCCAGGGCTGGATCTACGGCTTCGGCGACGGCCCGGGTGGCTACCCGAAGGAGTGGACGGCGGCCAAGTCGTCCAACTGGCACGCGTTCCTCGACCCGAACGAGGAGTGGAACCAGACGATCTACCGGAACAACTCCGCGACCGTGCGACAGGTCGACCTCAGCCTGCAGAACGCCAAGCGGGCCCGGGCGTACGAGGGCTGGAACACGGCCTGGCTGAAGTTCATCGAGCGCAACCTCGGCGCTTGGATGCACGCCGAGAACGGCCTCGCGCTGCACGTCTTCACCAGCATCCAGCGGTCCGGCCCGACGAACATGATCAACACCGCGGTCGCGGTGAACGCGGCGCACAAGATGCGGTTCGCGCAGGACCTGGCGCTGTTCAACCTGGATCTGAGCGAGGCCGACGTACCGTTCGACGGCTCGGCGCACAAGGAGGTCTGGAAGTCGGCGCCGGAGTGGCAGCCGACGCGCGAGGTGGTCGAGCGGCTGACCGCGGTCGGTGACTGGTGTGAGTTGCTGTTCGCGACGAACATCGTGTTCGAGCAGCTCGTCGGTTCGCTGTTCCGCAGCGAGCTGGTGATGCAGATCGCGGCCCGCAACGGCGACTACATCACGCCGACGATCGTCGGCACCGGCGAGTACGACTACGACCGCGACCTCAGCTACTCGCGCAACCTGTTCCGGCTGCTGACCCGGGACGAGGAGTACGGCGAGACCAACAAGGTGCTGTTCGGCGAGTGGCTCGCGACCTGGGTGCCGCGGTGCCTCGACGCGGCGCACGCGCTGCAGCCGATCTGGTCGCAGCCGGCCGACAAGGCCGTCACGTTCGCGTCGAGCTTCGACGCGGCCAAGCAGAAGTTCCGCTCGCTGCTCACCGAGCTCGGGCTCGACACCCCGAAGGAGCTGGACCAGTGACCGCGATGCAGTTCGGATCCCAGACCGAGTTCTCCAACAAGTGCGGCGTGACGCTGATGAACACGCCGGTCGGCCGCGTGGTCGCGGACGTGATGGGCGCCAAGGACGGCGTCGAGCTGACCGAGTACCCGTCGATGATCCGGGTCGACGGTACCGGCGTACTGGACTTCGACTACGCCGAGCTGACCGACGCGCTCGGCTCGGACTTCGACGGGTCGGTGTTCGAGGAGATCAGCTCGACGCACTACGGCCGGATGGTGCACCTGGACGAGCGGACGCTGCTGTTCGCCAGCCCGGAGGACGCCGCGGAGTACATCGGTTTCGACCTCACGGTCCACTAGGAGGCGTGGCATGTACGAGAAGGACGGCGAGAAGTACTACGTGGTCGACGCGCACGTGCACATCTGGGACGGCCGCGAGTCGAACCAGAAGAACGTGCACGGCAAGCAGTTCATCGACTGCTTCTACGACTACCACCGCAACCTGAGCCCGGAAGAGGTCGTGTGGGACTACGACACCTACACCTACTACGGCGGCCAGCGGCTGATGAAGGACGTGTTCGAGGACGGGTACGCCGACCACGCGATCTTCCAGGCCACCCTGCTGAGCGACTTCTACAAGACCGGGTTCGGCCAGACCGAGGAGGCGTTCGGGCTGGCGTCCGAACACCCGGACAAGCTCACCTACAACCACGCCTACGATCCGCGCAACGGTGAAGCGGGCCTCGAGCAACTACGCCGGGACGCCGAGCGGATGAACCTGAAGGGCGTCAAGCTCTACACCGCCGAGTGGCACGGCGACTCCCGCGGCTACAAGCTCGACGAGCCGTGGTCGCGCCGGTACCTCGAGGAGTGTCTCGAGCTCGGGATCAAGAACATCCACGTGCACAAGGGCCCGACGATCCGGCCGCTGGACCGGGACGCGTTCGACGTCGCCGACATCGACAAGGTCGCCACCGACTACCTCGACCTGAACTTCATCGTCGAGCATGTCGGCCTCCCGCGGCTGGAGGACTTCTGCTGGATCGCCACCCAGGAGTCGAACGTGTACGGCGGTCTCGCGGTCGCGATGCCGTTCGTGCACGCGCGGCCGAAGTATTTCGCGCAGATCATCGGCGAGCTGCTGTACTGGCTCGGCGAGGACAAGATCCTGTTCGCCAGCGACTACGCGTTGTGGACGCCGAAGTGGCTGGTGGAGAAGTTCGTCGACTTCCAGATCCCCGCCGACCTGCCCGAGTACGCGCCGATCACCACGGCGCAGAAGAAGAAGATCCTCGGCCTGAACGCGGCCGCGCTGTACGGTCTCGACGTACCGGCGGAACTGCGGTTGCCGACGGACGCCGGTGATGCTCCGGCCGAGGTCGCGGCGGGCGCAAGGTCATGATCGCCGTCGCGTCGACATCCCAGAGTCAGTCACTGTCCGACAGGGTCCTGGCGGCCCTGTCGGCGGTGACCGATCCCGAGCTGGACGAGCCGATCACCGACCTCGGTTTCGTCCGCTCGGTCCGGATCGAGAACGGGAACGTGACCGTGCACCTGCGGTTGCCGACGTCGTTCTGCTCGCCGAACTTCGCCTACTTGATGGCGTCCGACGCACTGGACGCTCTCCGGAAGGTCGAGCGGATCGGAGACGTGGTGGTGCAGCTGGACGACCACCACGACTCGGACAAGATCAACGCCGGCCTCGCGGCGGAGGCCGGGTACGTCGGGACCTTCGGGGTCGAGGCCGAGGAGAGTCTGGACGAGCTCCGGCGGATCTTCTGGGTGAAGGCCCACACCGCGGCGATGGAACGGTGCGCGGAGCAACTACTCAGGTCGACCGAGGTGACGGTGGACGATCTCCATCTCGTCACGCTCGCCGACGTACCCGATGGCGCACACAAGGAGGCGTTGCTGCGCCGCCGGGTCGCCGTCGGACTCGGGGTCGACCCGGCCGATCGGCTCGTGGTCGACGACGAAGGTCAGGCGCTCGCCGCGGCGGACGTACCGCTGCGGCTGCGGTTCGCGAAGTCGGTACGGATCTCGATGGAAGGCAATGCGCACTTCTGTCGTGGACTGCTGGCCACAAGGTATGGGAGCACAGCATGAGAGCGGTCCAAGTGGTCGGCTATCACACCGACCTGAAGCTGTCCGACGTACCGGAACCGAAGGTCGAGGGCCCGCTCGACGTGATCGTGCGCGTTGGCGGCGCCGGCGTGTGCCGGACCGACCTGCACATCCTCGAAGGGCAGTGGGCGGAGAAGTCCGGCGTCGCGCTGCCCTACACGATCGGCCACGAGAACGCGGGCTGGGTCGAGGCCGTCGGCGACGCGGTCAGCAACGTGAAGCCCGGCGACAAGGTGATCCTGCATCCGCTGATCACCTGCGGGTTGTGCCGGGCGTGCCGGTTCGGCGACGACGTGCACTGCGAGAACAGCCGGTTCCCGGGGATCGACACCGACGGCGGGTACGCCGAGTACCTGCGGACCACGGCCCGCAGCGTGGTACGCATCGACGACAGCCTGGAACCGGCCGACGTCGCGGCGCTCGCGGATGCGGGCCTCACGGCGTACCACGCGGTCCGGAAGGCGGCGGCCTCGCTGCGTCCGGGGGACGTGTGCGTGATGATCGGCGCCGGCGGGCTCGGACACATCGGCATCCAGGTACTGAAGGCGCTCTCGGCCGCGACGCTCGTCGTCGTCGACCGGAATCCGGCCGCCGTCGCGCTCGCGGTGTCGATCGGCGCCGACCACGGCATCGTTGCCGACGGCACCCAGGTGCGACAGGTCCTGGACCTCACCGGCGGTGCGCAAGCGGTGATCGACTTCGTCGGCGAGGGCGGTGCGACCGCGGAGGGCGTCGCGATGTTGCGGCGAGCAGGCAACTACTACGTGGTCGGGTACGGCGAGAACCTCGACGTACCGACGATCGACATCATCTCGACCGAGATCAACTTCGTCGGGAACCTGGTCGGCTCCTACACCGACCTGCAGGAGCTGATGGTGCTTGCCGCCCAGGGCAAGGTCACCCTGCACACCAGCAAGTACGCGCTCGCCGACTACCAGCAGGCGATCGACGACCTCGGCCGCGGGCTGGTCCGCGGCCGGGCGATCCTCATCCCGTGACCCGAGAGGCGGTCTGATCATGGCCAAGGAACTACGGTTCAACGAAGACGCGCGCCGGCTGCTCGAATCCGGGGTGAACGCCCTGGCCGACGCGGTCAAGGTGACGCTGGGGCCGAAGGGCCGCAATGCTGTCCTGGAGAAGCTGACCGGGCCGCCGACGATCACCAACGACGGGGTGACGATCGCCCGCGAGATCCAGCTCCGCGAACCGTTCGCGAACATGGGCGCCCAGCTGGTCAAGGAAGTCGCGATGAAGACCAACGGCGTGGTCGGCGACGGTACGACCACCGCGACCGTCCTCGCCCAGGCGATGGTCCGCGAGGGCCTGCGCGCGGTCGACGAAGGCGCCAACCCGATGCGGGTACGCCGGGGCATCGAGCAGACCGTACCGGTGGTGGTGGCGACGCTGCGCTCCTGGGCGGCCGATGTCGGCGGCGGGCAGGACCTGCGAAACATTGCGACGATGGCGGCCGGTGACGACGAGTCGATCGGCGAGGTGATCGCCGAGGCGGTCGAGCGGGTCGGGCGGACCGGCGTCGTCAGTACCGAGGAGTCCGACGGGCTCGGACTGTCGGTCGAGGTCGTCGACGGGATCGAGTTCGACCACGGCTACACCTCGGCGTACATGGTCACCGACAAGGAGCGGATGGAGGCTGTGTACGAGCGGCCGCTGATCCTGCTCACCAACCGCAAGATCAACCAGGTACAGGACATCATGCCGACGGTCGAGGTCGCCAAGCGCGCGGACCGGCCGCTGGTGGTACTGGCCGAGGACGTGACCGGGCCGGCGCTGCAGTTCCTGGTCGGCGGCAACATGCACGGCACGATGCAGTCGGTCGTCGTCCGGGCGCCGGGGTTCGGTCATCGGCGGATCGCCGAGCTGGAGGATCTGGCGGTGGCGCTCGGCGGGCACGTGATCGCGCAGGACACCGGGTTGGAGCTGGGCGAGGTCGCGTTGGAGCACCTCGGTACGTGCGACCGGATCACGATCAGCGAGAACGGTACGACGATCGTCGGCGGGCACGGTGATCCCGCGGTGGTCGAGGCGCGGCTGGCGCAGCTCGAGACGCAGTTCGAGCGGGCGCGGATCGACGCTGACCGGGACAGCCTGCAGCTGCGGATGGCGCGGCTGTCCGGGCGGGTCGCGGTGATCCGGGTCGGGGGCGCGACGAGCGTCGAGCTGAAGGAGCGGATGCTGCGGGTCGAGGACTCTCTCGCGGCGACTCGTGCCGCGGTCGAGGAAGGTGTGGTGGCGGGCGGCGGTACGGCGCTCGTCCAGGCGCAGGACGCGGTGTCACGCGTCGAGCTGACCGGTGACGACGCGATCGGCCGCGAGGTCGTCCGGCGGGCGCTGCGCGAACCGCTGCGGTGGATCGCGATCAACGCCGGGTACGACGGCGACGAGGTCGTGAAGAAGGTCGCGGATCTGCCGCTGGGGCAGGGGTTCAACGCGCTGACCGGACAGTACGGCGACATGTTCGACGAGGGTGTGATGGATCCGCTGAAGGTGACACGCGCGGCGTTGGAGAGCGCGGCATCGATCGCGGCGTTGCTGATCACGACCGAGACCGCGGTCGTCGAGGAAGTCATCGGCAACCCCGGCGCCATTCACGCCCCCGGCTTCGGCGACCTCGCCGAGGGCATGATCCGCCCGTCGAACATCTACTGAGCTGACAGTGTCCGAGCCCGCGGTGTCGGCTGGGCCGACGAGGCGCGAGTTGGCTGCCGCGGCTCGGACGTTCGGTCTGCTGGTGGCACCTGTCCGGTTGCACCTGCTGTGGCTGGCCGCGCAGGGGTCGTACGACGTCGGCACGCTGGCGGCGCGGGCCGGCGTCAGCGTCGCGACGGCCAGCCAGCACCTCGCCAAACTCCGCATCGCCGGCCTGATCACGGTCCGCCGCGTCGGCCGGCAGCACTTCTACACGGTCGCCGACCCACGGGTTCTCCGGGTGCTTCGGGAGGTGCTGGACGATTAGATGGTAACCAGCGGTACCATCTAGCGCATGAGGGTTCCGGTGCGGCGGTTGTGGGTGGCGGTGCTGTGCGGATATCTCGCATTCGGGGCGGCGTTGCAGGTGTTGCCGACGTACGTGCCGGGCAAGTTCGGTGGGGGTGCGCTGGTCAGTGGGACCGCGATCGGGATCGCCTTCTTGGCGACGGCGTGCGGGCGGCCGTTCGCCGGATGGTTGGCGGACGCGGGGTGGTCGCCCCCGGTGGTCGTCACTGGGGGAGTCCTGGCGGCAGTTGGTGGCCTCGGGCAACTGCTTGCGCCTTCGCTGCCTGTGTTGCTGTTCGCCCGCCTCGTGATGGGTGCGGGGGAGGCGGCGTTGTTCTCGGCCGCCCTACCGTGGGTCCTGTCCGGCACCCGCACCGCCCAACGCGGGCGATTGGCCGGCTGGTTCGGCCTCTCGATGTGGGGCGGCCTGGCCGCCGGCCCGGTCCTGGCGACGCTCCTCACGAAGGCGACAGACTCCGCGACGGCGGTGGTTTGGTGGGCGGTTGTTCTGCTGTGCCTGGCGTCGGTTGTACTCGTGCTGACGACACGTGGCGAGCCGGGGCGGGTGGTTGGGCGGATCGTTCGGGTGCGGGAGTTGGTGCCTGTCGGCGTTCCGTTGCCTGGGGCAATCATTGGGCTCGCGGCCTACTGCTACGGGACCGTCGCCGCCTTGCTGGTGCTGCGGTTGCGGGCGGCTCACCTGCACGTCGACGGCTTCGCGTTGAGTGTGTTTGCGGGGGCGTTTCTGCTGCTGCGATTCGCCGGAAGTCCGCTCGTTGACCGGTACGGCGGACGCGTGGTGGCGGTGGTGACGATCGCGGTGGAGATTGCCGCGCTGGTGGGAATCGCGCTCGCGGACGGACCGGGGCAGGCGATCGTCGCGACCGCGTTCGCCGGGTTCGGGATGGCGTTGATCTACCCCGCCTGCGTCTCGCTGACGCTGGATCGCGTGCGGGGACTGCGGCCCGGGGTGTCGATGGGGGTGATGACGTCGTTCTGGGACCTCGGCGTGATGGTCGCGGGTCCGCTCGGTGGGCTGATCGCCGAGCGCGCCGGCTTCCGTACGGCGTTCCTGGTCGCGGCCGGGGCGGGACTCGCGTGTATCGGCGTACTGCTCAGAATGCCGCGTCGAGCAAGGTCTCCACGATGACCCGCGCCTCCGCGCCGAGCCCGGGATCCTGGTCGATCGCGCTGATCAGCGTTGCGCCTTCGAGTACGACGACCAACTGCCGCGCAGTCACCGCAGGATCGCGCGCGCCGACGAGCAACCGCTCGAACAGCTCCCGGTAGAACCGTAGATGATCCTGCGCGAGCCGCCGCGGAGCCGCGTCCTGGGCGCGGTCCTCGGTCGCCGCGTTCATCATCGCGCAGCCGCGGAACCCCGGCTCGGCGTACCAGGTCGCGATCAGGTCGAACACCGCCAGGATCTGCCCGCGCCCTGCCGGCGCACCGGCCACGGCTTCGTTGTGCCAGGCCCGGACGCGTCGGGTGCGGTCCAGCAGTACGGCTTCGACCAGCCCCTCCTTGGAACCGAAGTTCTTGTAGATCGTCAGCTTCGACGCGCCGGCCGCCTCGACGATCTCGTTGATCCCGGCCGCGTGGATCCCGCGCCGCCCGAACACCTCCGCGGCCGCCTTCAGGATCCGGGCGCGGGTCGCCTCCGGGTCGAGTCGTTCCCCAGCCTTCACCGGCATCGTGCCACCACCTCCACGGGTCCACCCTACCGAGCTGGACCAAGATAAGAACGATCAGTACTATCAACTCCCATGTGGGAACAAGTAGCCGAGGCGTTCGAGCGGAACTTCACCGAACACGGCGAGCTGGGCGCGGCGTTCGCCGCGTACCACCGCGGCGAACTGGTGGTCGACCTGTGGGGCGGTACGGCGGACCCCGAGACCGGCCGCCCGTGGGACCGCGACACGATCCAGCTGATGTTCTCCGGTACGAAGGGCCTGACCGCCGCGTGCATCCTGCTGCTCGTACAACGCGGGCTGATCGCACTCGACGATCCGCTCAGCCGCTACTGGCCCGAGTTCGGTGCCAAGGGCAAACAACTCACGACGGTGGCGCAGGTGCTGTCGCACCAGGCGCGGTTGCCCTGGGTCGAGGCGGGGTACGCGGACCTCCTGGACCACGAGGCGATGGCGGCACACCTGGCCGCGCAGGCGCCGGCGACGGATGCTCGCGCGGGGTTCGTCTATCACCCGATCACTTGGGGCTGGTTGCTGGACGAGCTGATGCGGCGGGTGGATGGGCGGACCGTGGCGCAGTTCTTCGCGGACGAGTTCGCGAAGCCGCTCGAGTTGGAGGTGTGGATCGGGTTACCCGAGGAACTGCACTGGCGGGTCGCGGCGATGGTCGCGCCGCCCGGCGTCCTCGTCGACGGTCCGTGGACCGAGCTGAACCGGCCGAACCCGTTGTGGATCCCAGGTGCCGAGAAGATCTGGAACAGCCCGGAATACCGGTCCGCCGGGTTGTCCGCGGTCGGTGGCTACGCGACTGCGCGCGGGATGGCGAAGTTCTACGCCTCACTGCTCGATGCAGCTGGAGTGCTGAGTCCGGAGACGGTCGAGCTCGGCCGCCGGGAGATCCGCCGCGGCGTCGACCCGACGTGGGGGAGTCCGATGCGGTACGGGGCAGGCTTCGAGTTGCAGGCCGGAGACGGCCGGATGGGCGATGAACCGGACGCGTTCGGACACGCGGGAGCAGGCGGTTCCCGGCACGGCGCGTGGCCGGGCCGGGAAACCACCTTCTGCTATCTGATGAACGAGGTACGCGTCGGACCTGACGCGCGCCCGGTCAACCTGCTCGAAGCGCTCAGCCGAGGTAGTCGCGCCACGGGCCGGTGATCGCGAGCGTGATGCCCGGCGTCTGGATGTTGACGAACAGGACCTTGCCGTCCGCGGAGAACGACGGCCCGGTGAACTCGGAGTCGTTCAGCATGTTGCGGGCGATCGCGTACGTCGGCCCGCCCGGCGTGGCGCTCAGCACGTGGCTGCTGGCGTTGCCGTCTTCGGCCAGCACCAGCGAGCCCCACGGGGTGACGGTGACGTTGTCCGGGCTGTCGAAGTTGTAGTCGTCGTACTTCGCGTCCGGGCCGAGGTCGGCGGCGGCGTTGTCCGGGAAGTACGTGACCAGCTGGATGGTCTCGGTCTTGTAGTTGTAGAACCAGACCATGCCGTCGTGCGGGACCGCGTCCTTGGGCAGGTCCGCCGTACCGGACTCGGCGTACGAGTTCACGACGTACACGCCCTGCTTGGTGCCGAAGACGCCCTCGAACTTCTTGCCCCGGGTGATCTGACCGTCGGTGAACTGCTTGCGCACCGACGTCGTGGTGCCGTCCCGGTCCGGCACCGCGACCCACTTGACCCGGAACGGCCGGAGCAGCTGCGCGGAGGTCAGGTATGCGACGTCCGGGATCGGCTTGCCGTCGTCTCCCAGGATGGCCAGCGCCTCGAGCGTGCCGAAGTCCTTGTTCTGCAGGTCCTGCCAGCTGCGCGGGCCCAGCTTGTAGCCGCGCGGCGCGGTCCAGCGGTAGAACGTTCCGTTCGGGCCGGAGGCGTCCTCGGACAGGTAGACATGGGTGCGGTCCTCGTCGATCGCGAGCGCCTCGTGCGCGTACCGGCCGAGGGCCTTGAGCGGGACCGGGTGCGCGGTCTTGCCGTCGCCCCAGACCTCGAAGACGTACCCGTGGTCCTTCAGCCGGGTGGTGCCGTTGGCCTTGTTCTCGGTCTCCTCGCACGTCATCCAGGTGCCCCACGGGGTCGGGCCGCCGGCGCAGTTCGTCAGCGTGCCGGAGATGCCGACCCACTCGCCGAGGTTGGTGCCGTCCCGGTCGACGTCGATGACCGTGCAGCCGCCGGCCGCGCCGACGCCGCTGTCGTAGACAGTGCCCTCGATCTGCGGTACGCCGAGCTCGCTCGCGCTGCCGATCTCGTGGTTCTGGATCAGCTGGTAGCGGCCGTGGTTCGCGGCGAACACCGCCGTACCGTCGTGTAGGGCCGGGGTCGGGTGGCCGCTCTTCAGCTTGGTCTCGCCCGCCTTGGTGACGATCTTGTACTTGAACCCGGCCGGCAGCGCGAGGATGCCGTTCGGGTCGTCGAGCAGCGGCGGGAAGGGCCGGTGCTGCGGGAACGGCGCTCCGCCGTTGCTGCCGTTGCTGCCGTTGCTGCCGTGTGATGCCGGCGCGGCCTCGGCGAGCGTCGGCACGGCGCCGACGGTGGTGAACCCGACCCCGGCGGCACCGGCGGCGGCACCACGGAGGACGGAACGACGATCGACAGACATGGTGTGACTCCTTGGCAATGACGGTTCCCGAGGTCTGGATCCTTCCGGGCGTGGGCTGCCGGACGGGAAACACCAGGTGAACTGCTCTCAGCCAACTCTCAGTTCCGGCACTGCAACGAACGGTGACCGTACGGCGTCTAGGCTGAGAGGTGATCGCGATGCGCAAGGTACTGATCATGGCCGTGGCGACGAGTGCGATGGTGGTTGCGTGCGGCAACGAATCGACGAGTGGAGGACAACCGTCCATGACGCCGAGCACGAGTAGCAGTTCCGAACCGGCGACGCCGTCAGGGGGTCTGGTCGAGCAGGCCAAGGCCGACCTGGTGAAGCGGCTCGGCGTCGACGCCGCCGCGATCAAGGTGATCAGTTCGGCCGAGGTGACCTGGCCGGACGGCAGCCTCGGCTGCCCCGAGCCGGGCATGCGCTACGCGCAGATGCTGGTGAACGGGAACCGGACCGTTCTGGAGGTCGACGGCAAGCAGTACGCGTACCACTCGAGCGCACACCGGGCGCCGTTCCTCTGTGAGCATCCGACGCCGAGCGTTCGTTGAAAACTTTCCTGATCACCGGGTGTATCAACCCGCGCCGAGGGTGACTCCGCAGAAATGTGGGGGAAGCCTTCGGGCCGTTGCAGGGGGGAGGGCGGCGCGGGGCTGCGTAGAGGGGGAGCCTGACGCGGTGCGGAGGGTCCGGTTGGTCAGGCCGGAGGTCCGCACCGCGTCGGCGCGTCACGCTTTCTACGGGAGGGATGCGAGCGCGTCGCCGGCCCGCAGGACCGGACCAGTACCCGGCTCCGGCTGCGTGAGGGCGAACGCGAGCAGCGCGTCGGCGGCCTGCTTGGCCGACTCGCCGGTGACCGACATCCGGCCGGCGATCAGGCCGGCCACCAGCGGCGTCGCGAACGAGGTACCGCTCCAGCGTGCCATGCCCTGGAACGAGCGCAGCTGACCGGTGTTCGGCGGTTCGGTGCACTCGTAGTCGCCGGTGAGGAAGGCGTTCACCAGGTTCGTGCCCGGTGCGTACACGTCGACCCAGCCGCCGAAGTTGCTGTACGACGCGCGGTCCCGCCCGTTGTCCGCGAGCGCGCCGACGCCGACCGACTCCGGGAACGCGGCCGGCCAGAAGTAGTCCCTGGTCGACTCGTTGCCCGCGGCGGCGACCAACGCCAGGCCGTTGATCCGGTCCAGCCGGGTCTTGATGAACACGTCCAGCCCGAGCGGCGCCAGGTTGTGGCGGGTCCGCGTCCCGGCGGACAGGCTGATGATGTCCGGCGCCAGGTCGAGGACCTCGTCGAGCGCCTGTGCGAGGTCGAACTCCCAGATCGCCCCGGCGCTGGTGAAGTAGCTCTTGACAACGATCTCGACGTTGCGTGCGACCGCCCGCAGCACACCCGCGATGAACGTGCCGTGCCCGGCGTACGGCCGGATCCGCCCGGAGCCGTCGAACGCGTTCTCCGGGTCGCCGGTGACACCGTTCAGCCAGTACGCCGCGGGCGCGTCCGACCAGCCGACGTCGAGTACGACGACCTTCACGCCACGGCCGTCCGCGGCGCCGCCGGACAGCAAGGGTGTCGGCAGCACCGGGTCGGGCGGAATGCCGGGCGGTACCTCCTCGGGTTCCGTCGCGGGACAGGGGCTGACGCTCGGGCAGACGTAGAACAGGTGCTCCGGTGTCACCACGCCGCGGCCGAGCCGCAGGTCGGCGTACCGCAGGAATCGTTGGGTCGGCGAACGATCTTCGGGAGCCTGCTCCGGGACCCGCTCCGGCAGCAGCAGCCGGGTGACGCCGCCGATCCCACCCTCGGCGGGCTGACCGCCCTCGAACAGCTCGATCACCCGCGTGAGGTCCTCGTCGCGGACCAGGACGACGCCGGTCCGGTACAGGTACTCCGCGCCCTCGGGCTCCTTCTCCCAGGCGGGTGGGTAGACCTCGACCTCCTTGCCGAACGCCTCCAGGATCAGTTCGATCTGGGCGACGTACTTTCGTTGGCTTGATTGATTTTCCATCTCCTGATTTCCCCCCTCGCGCTACGAAATGCTCGTTATCATTACAGAGTGCCACCGGCCGGGGGGAGTGCTGAGGCGGTAGAAAATCTGCTGCCGCTCGCGTTGTCGCGCCCGCACGACGCGATCGCTTCCGCACGTACCGTGCTGGCGGCGGCTCCCGCCACGGTCGAGGCCTCGATCGCGCATCAGGCGTGGGGGATCGGGTTGCGTCAGCTCGGCGACGTGCCGACAGCGGTTCGCGAGTTGCGGACCGCACTGCGGCTGGCGGAGCAGTCCGGGCGGTCGGAGCGCGAGGCGGATGTTCTTGCCACGTTGGGCGCGACGCTCGGGCGGGCCGGTCGCAGTCGTGAGGGGCTCGCGAGGCTCGATCGGGCGGTGCAGCTGAGCCGGGGTGCGTTGACGGGGCGCGTGCTGTTGCGGCGGGCCGACGTACTGCTCGTGCTCGGGCGGCATCGCGAGGCGCTCGACGATCTGCGCTCGGCGATCTCGCGGTTGCGGCGGTCCGGCGATCAGGTCTGGGAGGCGCGGTCGCGGAACTACCGCGGCTTCATCCAGCTCGCACTGGGCGGGACGAAGCGGGCGGACGCTGACTTCGCGGTGGCGGAGAAGCTGTACGCCGCGACCGGGCAGGAGTTCGAGTACGCCGAGGCGCGGCAGAACCGTGGTTTGGTCGCGTACTCGCGGGGGGATCTGCCGGCCGCCCTGCGGTACTTGGACGAGGCCGGGCGGCGGTTCGCTGCCGTCGGGGTGGTGTGGCCGGATCTGGCGATCGACCGGTGTGGGGTGTTGCTGGCGGCGGGGCTCGGCGCCGAGGCGGTTGCCGAGATGGATCAGGCTCTCGGTGCCTTTGGTGGTCCGGCGACCAAGCGAGGAGAGCTGTGGTTCGCGGCGGCTACTGCTGCGCTGGCCGCGGGGGATGCGGCAGGGGCGCGGGAGCGGGCGGAGCGGGCGCGGCGGCTGTTCTCCGCGCAGCGGCGTGAGTGGTGGGCTGTTCGGTCGGCAATGGTCGTGCTGGAGGCCCGGTATCGGTCGGGCGAGCGTGGTGAGGCGCTCCTGCGGCAGGTGAGTTCGGTGGCTCGGCGGCTGGATGCGTTGGGTGCGTCGGAGGCGTCGGCCGCGCATCTGCTGGCTGGGCGGTTGGCTTTGGATGTGGGACGGATTCGGGCTGCTGATCGGCAGTTGGAGTTGGCCGGTCGGCACAGCAAGGATGCGCCGCCGATCGCGCGGAGTGCGGCGTGGTTGGGGAAGGCGTTGCGGGCCGAGGCGCGCGGCGAGGTGCGGTCGATGTTGTCGGCGTGTGCTCGTGGGTTGGATGCGCTGGACGAGCATCGGTTGACGATGGGGGCCACTGAGCTGCGGGCGTTGGCTACCGGGCAGGGGGCTGAGCTGGCCGAGTTGGCGCTGCGGGATGCGTTGCGGCGCGACGATGCGCGGCGGTTGCTGCTGTGGGGCGAACGGTGGCGGGCGACGGCGCTCGGCGTACCGCCCGTTCGGCCGCCTGACGACGAGCAGTTGGTCGCGGAGTTGGCTGCTTTGCGGGACGTCGTACGACGGTTGGACGCGGCGCCGGATCCGCTGTTGGACAAGGAACGCCGCCGCCTGGAGAAAGCAGTCCGCGACCGAGCCCTCCGCGCCGCCGGCGGTTCCCTCGAACGGACAACCCGCTTCGACATCTCCGAACTGATCGAGGCCCTAGGTCGAACAGTCCTCATCGAACTCATCGAGATCGCCGGCACCCTCCACGCGGTATTGGTAAAAGACGGCAACCTCACCCGCCACGAGGTGGGCCCGCTCGCAACAGCCGCCCTGGAAGTAGAACGCTCCCGCTTCCGCCTGAGGCGGCTGGCCCACGCCCGCCCGACGGGCGGGAGAACCGCCGGCCCGGGCGGCAGCCCGGTCGCGCAGGACGGTTCCTGGGACGTCGCGCCGGGGGGACCGGATGGCGGTCGGCCAGCCGCCCCGGGCGGCGGCTCTCCTGGCTCGTCCGGCGGCGGGCGGGGCACCTCTTACACCTCCTCTCCGGGGCCTTCGTTGGAGGTGCTTGGGGAGCGGTTGGCGGCTGCGATTCTGGGACCTGCGCGGGGATTGATCGGGGATCGGCCTGTCGTGGTTGTGCCGCCTGGGAGGTTGCAGGCTTTGCCTTGGGGGATGGTGGTGGGGGATCGGGCGGTGAACGTCGTGCCTTCGGCGGCGGCCTGGTTGCGGGCGCGGCGGTTGCGGCCGCCAACGGATCGGCGGGTGGTGCTGGTGTCGGGGCCGGGGTTGTCGGCCGGTCGGGCGGAGGTGATGCGGCTGGCCGAGCAGTACCCGGACGCCACCGTCCTCGCCAACGGCGACGCAACAGCCGAGAAGGTACTGCGTGCCCTCGACGGCGCCTGGATCGCGCATATCGCCGCCCACGGCACGTTCCGCTCGGACAGCCCGTTGTTCTCGTCGTTGCGGCTCGACGACGGACCACTCACCGTGTACGACTTCGAGCGGCTCCGCAGAGCGCCGTACCGGATGGTCCTGTCGAGCTGCGACTCCGGCCTGGCGAAACCGGTCGGCGCGGACGAGCTGCTCGGGTTGAGCAGCAGTCTGATCCCGCTCGGCGCCGCCGGCATCCTGGCCAGCGTCGTACCGGTCAATGACCCGGCGACCGCACCCCTCATGCTCGCCCTGCACGAGAACCTCCGCGACGGACAGTCCCTCGCGGAAGCCTTCGCAACAGCCCGCCGGGATGCCCGCGGCGACCCGGTGGCAGACGCGGCGGGCGGGTCGTTCGTTGCGCTCGGCGCCTGATGTATCACCAATGGTCCGGAGTGCTCTGTACCAGTAAGAGAGCGCTCCGGTGAGAGGGGGACGGCATGCGGGACGATCCGACGGTCGTCGACCTGGTCACCAGGGCCAGGGACGGCGACAAGTCCGCCTGGGACGAGCTGGTCGTGCGGTACGCGCCGCTCGTCTACTCGATCTGCCGGCGGTACCGGTTGCCGCAGCCTGACATCGACGACGTCGGGCAGAGCGTCTGGCTGCGGCTGGTCGAACACCTGCCCGGCCTGCGCGAGCCGGCCGCGCTGCCGGGCTGGATCGCGACCACGACCCAGCGCGAGTGCTTTCGGATGATCCGCGCGACCAGCCGGGTCGAACCGGTCGACCTCGCCGACTCGCCGGACGTACCCGAGCAGGCGATCGCCGAGGAAGAGGTGCTGCGGCACGAACGCGGCACGATCCTGCGGACCGCGTTCGGCGAGCTGTCGCGGCGCTGCCAACAGTTGCTGTCGTTGCTGATGCAGGACCCACCGGCGCCGTACGACGAGATCAGCCGGCGGCTGGACCTACCGATCGGCAGCATCGGCCCGAACCGGGCGCGGTGTCTGGGCCGGCTCCGGCAGACCCCCGCGCTGCTGCGGTTGGCCGCCGATGGACCCGATGGACCTGATGGACCCGACGAGGCAGCGAGGAGGTGAGATCCGTGATGAACCCGGACTGGAACGACGACGAAAAGTTGATCGAGGCCTTGCGGGCGGCACTTGCCGCCGCGGACGACGTACCGGCTGCGTTCGTCGAGGCCGGCAAGTCGGCGTTCGCCTGGCGGACGATCGACGCGGAGCTGGCGGCGCTCACCTACGACTCCGCGCTCGAACCGCTGGACGCGGTGGCGATCCGTTCGGAGAGCGCGATGCTGCGGTCGCTCACGTTCGCCTCGGACGGGTGGACGGTCGAGGTGGAACTCACCCCGAACGCCGTCCTCGGTCAACTCGACCCACCCGAGGTCGGCACGGTCACCGCCCGCGGCGACGGCGGCGAACTGGCCACCGCGGACATCGACGAACTGGGCTTCTTCGTGCTCGGCCCACCGCCGGCCATTCCATACCGTTTGGTATGCACCACGCAGTCCGGTACGACGATCCTCACCGGGTGGATCACGCCCTAGCGGCCTCGATACGCGAACGGATCCAGGTGTACGGCGGTCAGACGGCGAACACCTGGGAGTCGTCCGCGAACGCCTTGAACTCCAGGGCGTTCCCGGCCGGATCGAGGAAGAACATCGTCCACTGCTCACCGGTCTGCCCCTGGAACCGGACGTACGGCTCGATCACGAACTCCGTCCCGGCCGCCTTCAGCCGCTCCGCGAACTGCTGGAACTCCTCGACGGCGAGGATCAAACCGAAGTGCGGCACCGGTACGTCGTGCCCGTCGACCGGGTTGTGGATCCGCTGCGGCCGGGCCGGCGCGAGGTGCGTGACGAACTGGTGCCCGCGCAGGTTCCAGTCGATCCACGTCTCGGAACTACGACCCTGCTCGAGCCCGAGCACGTCACCGTAGAACGTCCGCGCAGCATCGAGATCGTCGACCGGCATAGCGAGGTGGAAGCGAGGGATGGGGGAGTCGAGAATTGTCATACCGGCAATTCAAGCAGTCGTCTCGTGGCGTTGTTCGATCTCGACGTGCGGCCGGGACTGCCACAGCGCCCACTCGGCGCTGACATCTCCCGCCGTGCGCAACAGCAACGGCAGATGGTCGTGGAGCAGCGTGTCGACCGTGGTTTCCGCGGCGTGGACCGTCACGTTCATCGCGGCGCGGACGGTCCCGTTGCCGTCGCGTACCGGTGCTGCGACCGAGCGGACGCCGGGCGCGAGCTCCTCGTCCGCGAGCGCCCATCCACGCGCCCGGATCTCGGTCAGCTCGTCGCGCAGTTGGTCCGCGCTGCGGCCGATGTACGGCGGGAGGCCGGCGCGGCTCGGTTGCGCCAGTACGTCGGCCAGTTCGTCCGGGGCGAGCGCAGCGAGCAGTACCTTGCCCTGCGACGTCTGCGCCGCCGGGAAGCGGGTGCCGATGTCGACGCGGAGCGCGATCAGCTTGGGCACCGACACGCGGGCGACGTACACGATGTCCGAACCGTCGAGCTGCGCCATCGACGACGACTCGCCGGTCCGCGCGACCAGGGACTCCAGGTGCGGTTTGGCGATGTCCCACAGGCCGAGCGAACCGACGTAGGCCATCCCGAGCGTGAGCACCTTCGGCGTCAGCTGGAACGAGCCGCCGGTGGTGCGGACGAAGCCGAGCTCCTCCAGCGTCAGCAGCAGTCGGCGCGCGGTCGGCCGGGCGAGGCCGGCCGCGGTCGCGACCTCGGACAGCGACATCGTGCGGTGGTCGGCGTCGAAGCAGGCGAGCACGTCCAGCCCGCGAGCCAGCGACTCGACGAAATCCGGACCCGCGCCACGGCCTGCCATCTGTCCTCCTGTCGTTGCCTACTGCTCACTAGGTTTCACTACGGTGCACCGAAGATGGTGCCACGTGCCTCCCGGGTCGAGTCGGACTTGTAGTCCGTGTACTGATACGGGTTGTCCAGCACCTCACCCTTCGGCAGCTCCGGGTTCATCCCGCTCTTCCACGCGTCCTCGCCGAGCGTGGACCGCAGGTACTCGACGGTCGCCTCGACCTCCCGTCGTACGGCGGCCAGGTCGCAACCGACCAGCTGGTGGTCCTGTTTCACGATCCGGCCGTCGACGATCACCGTGTGGACGTCCCCGCGCTGCGCCTGGAACGCGACCTGCCCGTACGGGTTGATCAACGGGAACGACACCGGCGACGCGTCGTTCTTGATCAGGATCACGTCGGCGGTCTTGCCCGGTTCGAGGCTGCCGAGGTCGTCGCGGCCGAGCGCCCTCGCGCCGCCGCGGGTCGCCCAGTCGACGACGTGCTCGGCGCGCAGATGGCTGTGCGTCACGGTGGCGCCCTTCATGTGCGCCTCAAGGTGTTCGCGGGCGCGGTCGGCGCCGAGCGTCGCCCGCATCGCGCTGAACAGGTCGCCGCTCCACCAGACGCTGGTGTCCATCGACAGCGACACCGGGATGTGGTGCCGCCGGACCTGCCAGGTCGGCGGGTAGCCCTGGCCGGCGCTCTGCTCGGACTCTGTGGAGACCGAGATCGAGCCGCCGGTCGCGGCGATCCGCTGGTACGAGTCGGTGGTCAGGGTGGCGGAGTGTACGTAGATGTTCTTCGGCGTCATGAAGTCGTTCTCGTGCATCAGCTTGATGCCGTTGTCGTTGGTCGCGCCCCACACGCCGGCGTGGGTGGTGACGGCGAGGTCGAGCTCGCGGGCGACCTCGAACGCGGCGCGCTCCGGGAACGCCGGGTCGCCGGTGACGTCGAACGCGAGTTGCAGACCGATGTCGTCGGCGTCCTTGAGGCGTTCGAGGAAGGCGCGGACGGACGGGTCCGCGGTCCACTCCCACGGGCCGGCCTGGATGTTGCCGTAGGCAAGCACGAACCGGCCGGGTACGGCGCGGAGCGCGTCCACGGCGGCCTCGGCATGGTCCACGCTCTGCAGGCCGTGCGACCAGTCGACCGTGGTGGTCACCCCGGCCTCGAGCGACTCCCACGCTGACGTGAGGTTGCCGGCACGGATGTCCTCGGGGCGGAACGCCTTGCCGTGCTCGAGGTAATACCAGACGAAGTACTGCGTGAGCGTCCAGTCGGCGCCGTACGCGCGCATCGCCGTCTGCCACATGTGCCGATGGGTGTCGATCATCCCCGGCATCACAATCCCACCGGCCGCGTCGATGCTGTACGTCCCCTCGGGCACGTCGAGCTTCTGCCCAACCCCGGCAATCCGACCGCCAACAACCAAAACGTCGGCATCGTGCAGCACGGTATGCCGATCATCCATCGTGAGCACAGTCCCGCCCCGCAACACCACAGCCCGCCCACCCACCGCTGACCCCCCGCCCCACCCCGCCGCACCCTCGGCCTGCCCGGACGGGGTGCTGCCGCCCGCCGCGCCCCGAGCGTGCCCGGACGGGGTGCCGCCGGCCGCACCTTCCGCCTGCTCCGGCGTAGCGGCGGCGCCGGCTGCCTGACTCGGGGTTTCGTTCGTTGTCATGATCCCCTCCAGCATTTTCGGACATGCGTCCGTATCACGGTCGACGGGGCGCTGAGGCTCACTGTGTGCTGGCTGTCCGGCGCTGTCAAGGGTTCGCGATGAGCGGTTGACAGGCCGGATTCAGCGGCTGAGACT
This sequence comes from Kribbella jejuensis, assembly GCF_006715085.1. Lineage (NCBI taxonomy): Bacteria > Bacillati > Actinomycetota > Actinomycetes > Propionibacteriales > Kribbellaceae > Kribbella > Kribbella jejuensis. Next base: position 126,662 of record NZ_VFMM01000003.1, read on the forward strand.
GAGGCGGTCGAAGACTGCGGACAGTTGTCCGCGAATGTTCGCGGGAGGTTTGGGTGACTGGTCCGTTGGCGGGGCTGTTGGTGGCGGACTTCTCGCGGATTCTCGCGGGGCCGTACGCGACCATGTTGCTCGCGGACCTCGGGGCGGAGGTGATCAAGGTCGAGGCGCCGGCCGGTGACGACACCCGGTCCTGGCAACCGCCGGTCCGGGACGGCGTCTCGACGTACTACCTCGCGGTGAACCGGAACAAGCGGTCGATCGCGCTCGATCTGAAGGACCCGGCGGATCTGGCGGCGGCACAGGAGCTGGCGCGGCGGGCGGACGTACTGGTGGAGAACTTCCGGCCGGGTGGGTTGGCGCGCTTCGGCCTCGACTACCCGTCTGTTGCCGAGGGCAACCCGGGGGTTATCTACGCGTCGATCAGCGGATTCGGGTCCGGGCCGCGGGGTGCCGCGCTGCCCGGGTACGACCTGATCGTGCAGGCGATCTCCGGGTTGATGAGCCTGACCGGCGATCCGGACGCCGAGCCGTTCCGGGCCGGGATCTCGGTGTTCGACGTGATGGCCGGCCTGCACGCGACGATCGGCGTACTGTCCGCGCTGCACACGCGGGCGGAGAGCGGGCGCGGGCAGCACGTCGAGGTGAACCTGTTGTCGTCCGCGTTGTCGGGTCTGGTGAACCAGTCCAGCGCGTACGTCGCCGGTGGCGTCGTACCACAGCGGATGGGGAACAGCCATCCGAGCCTGTTCCCGTACGAGCCGTTGCCGTGCGCCGACGGGGACCTGATCATCACGGCCGGGAACAACGGGCAGTTCCGCAAGCTGGTCGAGGTCCTCGGGGTGCCGGACCTGGCCGACGATCCGCGCTTCGACCGCAACGAGAAGCGGACGGCGAACCGCGACGAGCTGCGCCCACTCCTGGTCGAGCGGCTCCGCACCCGCACCCGAATGGATTGGTTCAACGACATCATCGCCGCCGGCGTCCCGTGCGGCCCGATCAACACGGTCGATGCCGGCGTCGCCTTCGCAGAAGACATCGGCCTGGACCCGGTGGTGACCGTCGACGGCATCCCCACCATCCGCAACCCGATCACCTTCTCCACCACCGCACCGACGTACCGCCTCCCCCCACCATCCCTCGACGAACACGGCACCGACCTGAGGAAGTGGCTGACAAGTGACTGACGAACCGACGCCCACCTCACCGCCGTCCGGGCCCGTCGGCTCGCCGACGCCGAAGCGCGCGGCGGCGGTGCCGAGCTTTCCGACGTCGCTCGGTACGTCGACGGCGGACGAGATCCGGTTGCTCGGGCAGGACCTGACGGCGGACCTGATGGGCAAGGTCGGGTTCGGTGAGCTGGCCTTCTGGCTGGTGGCGATGCGCCGTCCGACACCGTCCGAAACCCGCGTCTTCGAAGCTGTTCTGGTAGCCCTCGCCGACCACGGTTTCACGCCCACCGCGATCGCCGCCCGCCTCACCTACCTGTCTGCGCCCGACTCCCTCCAAGGCGCCCTGGCCGCCGGGCTGCTCGGCGGCGGCAGCCGCTTCCTAGGCGTAACCGAAGACTGCGGTCAATTCCTGGATGCGGCCTTGGGAGAAGAGCTTCCAACGGATGACGCAGGTTGGGACGCCCTCGCGTTGCAGATTGTCCAACAGTCCAAAGTGAGCGGGACGTTCATTCCCGGGTTGGGGCATCCGGTGCACAAGGTGCAGGATCCTCGGACGCCTGTGTTGATCGGCATCGCGAGGGACGAAGGCCTGGAAGGGCCACATCTCAAGCTGTTCCAGGCTATTGGGCGGGTGCACGAGCAGGTGCTCGGGCGGCGGCTTCCTCTGAACGGTGCGGGGGTGTGTGGGGCCGCGCTGGCCGACCTCGGGTTGCCGGTGGAGCTGCTGCGGGGCTTCGCCTTGCTGGCGCGTGCCGCCGGCTTGCTGGGGCAGATTGCCGAGGAGCGGCGGCGGCCTATCGGCATGGATGCCTACCTGACCATCGATCGCAACGCCGAGTACGTCGAACCTTAAGGAGCACCAGATGGCCACAGTCGCCGCGGTGATCGCCTCCACGCACCATCCGTTCTACTACCGCGCGAGCACCGCGACCGGCGCGGACCGCCCGCCGTTCGCCGACGAGTGGGTCGCGAAGATCACGGCGTTCCGCGAGACCCTCACCAAGGCGCGCCCGGACATCCTGGTGATGGTCGGCAGCGACCACTTCCACCAGTTGTGGCTGGACAACATGCCACAGTTCCTGGTCGGCAAAGCGCCGTACTTCGACGCCAACTGGTACAACGAGGAACGCGAGTTCGGCCTCCCGCGGATGCGCCTGGCCGGCGACGAGCAGCTCGCGGCGCACATCCTCCGCAACGGCCTGGACGCCGGCTTCGATCTTGCCTTCAGCAACGAACTGCGGATCGACCACAGCATCACCTGCCCGATCATCACGCTCCGGCCGGACGCGGACCTGCCGATCGTGCCGATCTACACCAACATCTTCGCGCCACCGCTGCCACGGCCGGGGCGGTTCGTCGAGCTGGGCCGGACGATCCGCCAGCTGGTCGAGTCGTGGCCGATCGACAAGCGGGTGGCGATCATCGGTACCGGGCACCTGTCGCTGGAGCTCGGCGGCCCGCGGCAGTTCGGTGCGCACGGGCCGGATCCGGAGTTCGACCGCAAGGCCGTCGACTGGATCGCGAGCGGTGACATCGACGGCTGCCTGTCCGAGGTGACGCTGGACAGCCTGCACCTGCCCGGCAACGCGACGCACGGGTTCATGGACTTCATGCTGATGATGGGCGTCGCGGGCGCCGGTGCGAAGGCGGATCACGTGGACTCGCTCGACCTGTTCCACACCATGGAGGCGTACTTCACCTGGTATCCGAACGGAGCGCCGTCGTGAACGAGCGAAGCGAGTTCAGCAACCAGCAGAGCAGCATTTGCTCAGCCGCGCCCGGAGCGAAGCGAGGACGCGGATGAGCAAGTACCTGCTGAACAAGTTCCTCTACACGGTCGACCGGGACCCGGAGCTCGTGGAGCGGTACCGCAATGATCCGGCCGGTACGGTCACGTGGTGGGAGGCGGAGGTCGCCAACCAGCTCCTGAACTGCGCGGTCCCGGAGCGGTCCACGTGGCAGTCGTTCACCGACGCGGAGCGCAAGGCGTTGCGGGAACACGATCACGTGGCGCTGTTCGAGCTGGGTGCGCACCCGTTCCTCACGCTGACGTTGTTCATCGCGATGTTCGAACGCGATCACGGACCCCTCGAGTACCAGAAGGCGTACGGACGCGCGCTGCAGACGCACTCGTTACCCTATCCGGACATCGCTACCTGAGGAGGCCGCGTGCGAGCCGCAGTACTGCACACCCACGGTGAACCGCCGACCCATGCGGATCATCCGGATCCGGTCGCGGGTGCGGGTCGCTCGATCGTCCGCGTGACGGCGGCGCCGATCGTGCCGCTCGATCTGTTGTGCGCTTCCGGTACGTCGTACTTCGGCGCGCCGGCGTTGCCGTACGTACCGGGTGTGCAGGGCGTCGGCGTGGTGGAAGAGTCCGCGACGGTCGCGCCCGGGACGCGGGTGTTCTTCGCGACGTCGGCCGGCATGGCGCCCGGCGACGGCAGCCTGGCCGAGCGGGCAGCCGTACCTGACGAGGACTTGGTCGCGCTGCCGACCGAGCGCGACGGGGAGCCGACGGGGGAGTCCGGCGATGCCGGGGTCGCTGATGCAGCTGTCGCGGCGATCGGGCTCTCCGGGGTGGCCGGGTGGATGACGTTGACGTGGCGCGCTGGGATGCAGGTGGGGGAGCGGGTGCTGGTGCTCGGTGGCGGCGGCGCGGTCGGGCAGGTGGCGATCGGGGCCGCCAAGGTACTCGGGGCGTCGCGGGTGGTCGCCGTCGTACGGTCGGACGCCTCGCGGGAGCGGGCGCTGGCAGCGGGAGCCGACGAAGTAGTTGCCCTGAGCGACGATGTGGACGAGTTGACGGCCCGGTTGGGCGAACCGGCGTACGATGTGGTGATCGATCCGGTGTTCGGGGTGGCGGCGACGGCGGCGGCGCGGGTGCTCGCGCCGGGCGGGCGGTTGGTGAATCTCGGTGGATCGTCGGGCGACGAGGCGGTGTTCTCGTCCGCGGTACTGCGGAGCAAGTCGGCGAGCGTACTGGGCTACACGAACAACGCTCTGACCGCGGCGCAGCGGCACGACGCGTTGACCGCCGTACTCCGGCACGCCGCGGCCGGTGCGATCCGGGTCGCCCACGAGACCGTCACGCTCGCCGACGTGCCGGACGCGTGGACCCGGCAATCCACAGGAGCGACTTCCGGTCGGTTGGTCCTCACCTTCCCAGCAGCTCAGTGACGAGGCCGTAGGTCTGCGCTTCCTCGGCGGAGAGCACCCGGCCGCTGGTGAGGTCTTCGGTCACCTCGTCGGCGGTGCGGCCCGTGGCTTGAGCGATGAGATCGCGGAGCCGCGCGATCTCGCGTTCGTGCTGGGCGGCGAGCGCGGTCAGCTCGTCGGCCGTGCCGTTCGCGGTGAACGGCGGAACCGACAGCACGAACATCGCGTGCTGGTGAGCCTGCCGTTGTTCACCGGCGGCGAGCACGGCGACCGCCGGACCACGAACGGTGCCACGGGCAACGACGTGGACCGGGCAACCGATCAGGTCGATCGCCGCCGCGACCGAGAGCGCCGCGTCCAGCTCGGACTCCGTCGACGACAGGTGCACCCTGATCGGTTCGTTGCTCTCAGCATCCAACAGCAGGAGCTGTGCTGCCACATGATTGGCCAGCCCGTCATCCAGCCGGCCGCCGACCAGAATCACCCGCTCCGCCAGCAACCGATCGGCCAGTTCCCGCTCCACCGTCACCGATGCGGGCTCGTACCAGGTCGGCAGGATCGGCTGGGGCGGATCCGAGGGTTGCGGGCCTCCAGGCTTCGCGGGCTGCCACGGCCCGGGAACCTCGGGTCGCTGCGGCGGCCAGGTGGCGGTCGGCTTCTCGACGTACATGTGTCCTCCTTCGACAGTTCCAGCCTGAAGCAGGTGGATGCTGAGGAGAAGGTTGTTCCGCTGTCAGCAGACGGATGGTCAGCTCAGCACGGAGACGGCGCGGATGATCCTGTCCCAGAAAGCATCGCGGTTCAGGTGCGTCGCGATGTGGGCGTTCGGCGGGCGGCCGGTGTAGCCGTCGAGGTCGACGACCGTGGCGCCCGCGGTCCAGACGCCGGCGGTTTCGACGACGAGATTCGCTTCGACACAGTGCACGATCCCGGGGTCGATGACGCGCGCGACGGCGACCGGATCGTGCAGCGGTGGGGACGGGAACCCGAACAGATCGCGGTACGTCGAGGCGAAGAACGTCATCCACTCGATGCACACCCGCGCGAGCGGCGTACCGATGCGGGTGAAGCGGGCGAGCACGTCCTGGGTCACCAGCGCCTGGTGGGTGACGTTCAGCCCGCACATGGTGAACGGGATACCGGAGCGGACCACCAGGTCGGCCGCCTCCGGGTCGACGTACGCGTTGGCCTCGGCGAGTGGGGCGATGTTGCCGCGGTCGGTCGAACCGCCCATCCAGACGATCTCGGTGATGTTGGCCGCCGCCTCGGGCGCCGCGGTGATCAGCCGCGCGATGTTCGTCAGTGCCCCGGTAGCCACGATCGTCGCAGGAGTACGCAGTACGTCGACCAGCAGCTCCTGCGCCGAGAGGTCGGACTCCGGCACCGACGGCGAATCGGTGAACGTCGGTCCGTCCAGCCCGGTCCCGCCGTGGACGTCGTCGGCGATCCGGAGCGGCCGGACCAGGGGCCGATCGGCCCCACGCGCCACCGGTACGGACGCGGCCCCGGCCAGCGACAGCACCCGCCGGGCGTTCAGCGTGCACTTGTCGACGGTCTGGTTCCCGGCGACAGTGGTGACCGCCTGCAGCGAGACAGCGGGATCGGCGACGGCGAGCAGGATCGCCAGGGCGTCGTCGTGGCCGGGGTCGCAGTCGAGGATCAGGGGCGTAACCATGCGTCAGCCTATGTCAACCTGCTTTGTGGAGGTTGCTGAAGGTCCTATGTTTGGCAGCATGAGCGAGAAGGAACCGCCGGCCAAGGACCAGGCCTCGGAGCCGAACGGCGCCGACCGGAGCGGCGACCGCAAGGACGACAGGCCGCCGCACAAGCCGTGGCGGACCGAGGGGCTGCCCGCCGGGCACGGGGACGACAAGCCCCGTGGGCCGCGCTGGTGGAAGTGGGCGGCGTGGATCCTCGGCGGCTACCTCGTGCTGTTCCTGCTCACCACGATGCAGGACCAGATGTCCGGCGCCGAGCAGACGATCGCGTACACCGACTTCACCGCGCAGGTGCAGAAGCAGAACGTGGCCGAGATCTTCTCCCGCGGCGACACCATCGAGGGCCGGTTGAAACAGGCCGCCGAGGTGCCGGGCAAGTCCGGCCAGACGTTCACCAAGTTCACCACCGAGCGGCCGACGTTCGCGAACGACAACCTGTACGGCGACCTGCAGAAGGGCGGCGCCACGGTCCGGGCGACGCCGGTGGTCGCGCAGCGCGGGGTGCTGGTGAACCTGCTGATCTCGCTCGGCCCGTTCATCCTGATCGCGGCGTTCTACTTCTGGCTGTTCCGGCGGAGCCGGGCCGGCGGCGGACTGGGCGGCGGAATCGGCGGGCTGCTCGGCGGGAGCGGTCAGCAGAAGAAGCCGGTCGACCCGAGTACGGTCCGGGTGACCTTCGCGGACGTGGCCGGGATCGACGAGGTCGAGGCCGAGATCGAGGAGGTCGTCGACTACCTGAAGGATCCGGGCAAGTACCGGCGGCTCGGGGCGCGGGCTCCGAAGGGCGTGCTGCTGGCCGGTGCGCCCGGTACCGGCAAGACGCTGCTCGCGCGGGCGACCGCGGGTGAGGCCGGCGTACCGTTCTTCTCCGCGAGCGCCTCGGAGTTCATCGAGATGATCGTGGGTGTCGGCGCGAGCCGGGTCCGGGAGCTGTTCGGCGAGGCGCGCAAGGTGGCGCCGGCGATCATCTTCATCGACGAGATCGACACCATCGGCCGTGCCCGCGGCGGTGCGCGTTCGGTCGGCGGGCACGACGAGGGCGAGCAGACGCTGAACCAGATCCTCACCGAGATGGACGGCTTCTCCGGGGCCGAAGGTGTCGTCGTACTCGCCGCCACCAACCGTCCCGACGTACTCGACCCGGCCCTGCTGCGCCCCGGCCGCTTCGACCGGACGATCACCGTGCACGCACCTGACCAGCCGGGCCGCGAGGCGATCCTGAGGGTGCACGCCCGGGGCAAGCCGCTCGCGCCCGACGCGGACCTGGCGGCGCTGTCCCGCTCGACACCCGGCATGACCGGCGCCGACCTCGCGAACCTGCTGAACGAGGCCGCTCTCGCGGCGGCCCGCCAGGGCGAGTCGCAGATCACGATGCGGGACCTGACCGACGCGCTGGAGAAGATCCAGCTCGGTACGGCGCGGAACGTCGTGATGCCGGAGGAGGAGCGGCGGCGGACGGCGTACCACGAAGGTGGTCACGCGCTGCTCGGCATGATCCAGAAGGGCGCCGACCCGGTCCGCAAGGTGTCGATCATCCCGCGCGGGCGGGCGCTCGGGGTGACGCTGTCGACGCCGGAGGCGGACCGGTACGGCTACGACGTGGAGTACCTGCGCGGCCGGATCATCGGCGCGCTCGGCGGGATGGCGGCCGAGCAGGAGGTGCTCGGCGTCGTCACCACCGGCGCGGAGAGCGACCTGGAGACCGCGACCCGGATCGCCCGCTCGATGGTCGGCCGCTGGGGCATGTCGGAAGCGATCGGCCCGGTCTCGGTCCTCCCCGCCGAGGGAGACGCCCGCATGGCCGGCGTCTCCGATCAGCTGCTCAACACGGTCGACGAAGAGGTCCGCCGCCTGATCGAACAGTGCTACACCGAAGCCCGCCGCCTGCTCCGCGACAACCGCCCCAAACTCGACTCGATCGCCGCCGAACTCCTCGAACACGAAACCCTCGACGAAGCCGACGCCTACGCCGCCGCCGGCATACCCCGCACCACCCGCCTCCCCGAACCCCAGCCCGCCCGACGCGACCCGGTCTAGTTCACCGCAGGAGGACCGACACCCCGTCGTAGGACGGGGTGCCGGACGCGTTGGTTGTCTATCCGACGGTGACCGTCTGTTGCAGGTCGTTGTAGCCGGTGGTTGGTTGCCAGGTGCTGTTGTTTGCGAGGCGTACGGCGTACACCGCGTTGTACGTCTCGGTGGAACCGGGCAGCTTGGCCTGCGAGTGCAGCTTCGGGTCGGCGATGTTGAGCAGCACCTTGTATTTCCCGGGCACCGGGGGTGCGGGCACGGTCCAGTTGAGGTCGGTCGTCGTACCGGCACCCCAGCGGCGAGGATCGGCCGGGACGCCGACCTTGTAGGTGTGCTTGTCGCTCTGGAAGATCAACTGAACCTGACGCGGGTTGTACGGTGCGGCCCACCCGTCGTTGCGGATCTTCAGGTCGACGTTCACCCTGCCACGCTGAGCCGAGACCGTGGACTGCGTCAGGGCGAACCGGTAGCCGAGCTTCTGCTTGGCGATCTCGATGTTGGAACCCCAGCTGGCGAGTACGTCCGGGTGGTACTCGATGTTCAGGAACGAGAAGTGCAGGCGTGCCATCTCGGCCGACGCCGACGGCCACTCCGAGCGCGGCGGGTTCACGCCGCACGTCTCACCGCCCTCGGGCACGTAATTGGTGTCCTGGGCAACGAAATCCTTGTCCAGTTCGATCGGGTCGCTCAGGTACGTTCCGTAGTCGTCCGGGCTGGCCAGGAAGCAGTCGTTGTGCTGGCCGATCCGGGCGACCGCGGACCCGTCGTACGCCTGATCCGCGGTCAGACCGCCCGCGGTTCCGGTCGGTAGGCCGTACATCCGTTGCTTCATGTACGGCGTACGCACCTGGACCATCTTGTCCTTCGGCAGCGCCTGGAGCAGTGCGTCGATGACGGCCTTGCGGTCGGCCCAGTTCTGGTCCGAGACCTGGCTCGGGTCGGCCGGGTTCGAGAAGTAGTCGGTGTAGTACCCCTCACCCCAGAGGCCGACGAAGCCGGACTGGACGACCGCGATCATGTCGGAATTCGCGCGCAGGATCGGGGCCAGCTGCTTGATCTGCTTGACCACGCGGGACACCGGTGCGTCGCCGTACGGGGTGGGTGGTGGCCAGCCTGCGCCGGGCAGCGCGTACGCGAACCGGACGATCATCTTCACGCCGGCCGCTCGGGCGGTGTTGAAGTCGGCCTGCATCAAGTCGAGGTAGTGCTTGTCGATCGTGTCCTGCTTGGCGAACTTCTCCAAGTAGAACAGGCGGAGGATCTGGGTGATGTGCTCCTGGGTGCGGAAGTTGCGCAGCTTGGTCACGTCGAGCGGGACGTAGCCGGAGTTGTCGGCGTAGTAGTGCGTCTCGGCGTGGTGGTAGAAGCCGCGCTCCTGGTTGGCGATCACCTCGTCGTTGGTCGTGTAGGTGACAGTCGTGCCGGGGGCGGCTTCGTGCGCCAGGGCTGCCTGGGTCGGTAGCAGCAGTCCGATCGCTGCGAGGGCTGGGACTAACCGGGTGACGAGCCGTCTCATGGGGATCTCCTAGCTGACATCTCGCGTGGCGGGCGATGAGATAATCATGGAGTCCAGGGAAATTATGTCAAGGCCTGAGGCCGCTGGTGATGGTCGCCTCCACCTCGTCGAGCGCCAGCCGGACCGCCCCGAGCGCCACCCCTTCGTCCGCGAACGCCGACACCCGGATCTCCGGCGTCCGCAGACACCACCGATCCAGCTCCCGTCGCAATGGCTCGACCATGACGTCCGCCGACCGCGAGAATCCACCGCCGATCACCACCAACTGCGGATCCAACGTCAACACCAACGCGGACGCCCCCACCGCCAGATCCTTCACATACCCGTCCACCGCTGCCAGCGCGCTGACGTCCCCGGCCCGAGCGGCAACAAACACTCCCTCGAACGCATCGGTCGTCGGGTGGTTGGTGAGCCAGGCGTGCAGGTGGTTGGGCGCGGTCTGCCAGCCGACCGCGGGTAGGGCGCCGATCTCGCCGGACCAGTTGGCGAAGCCCCGGTGGAGTTTGCCGTCGATGATCAGCCCGGCGCCGGTGCGCAGGCCGGCCAGGAGGAAGACGACATCTTTCGCGTAGCGGGCCACGCCGCGCCAGTTTTCGGCGAGGGCGGCTAGTTTGCAGTCGTTCTCCACGCGCACCGGACCGGGAACGAGGCGACGTACGTGAGCCGCGAGATCGACCCCGGTCCACTCAGGCAGCGAGTCCGAGAGCATGACCTTCCCGGTGCCGTCCACCAAGCCGGTGGAGGCGACACCGGTCGCCCAGATCTCGCCGGCGCCCGCGATGGCTTTTGACACGCAGCGGTCGACTGCCGCCAGCCGTGCGCGGCGGCCGGCCTCGGCCGGTACGTCGACGCGCACCTGGTGGAGGACCTCGCCGTCCAGGTCGGTGACCAGCGCGAGCACCTTGTGACCGCCGACGTCGACCCCGAGCAACCGACCGGCCCCGGCATTGAAGCGGTAACGCCGGGCAGGACGCCCGACCGAGCCCGGGGCGGGCGCCACCTCGGCCAGCCAGCCGCGACCGAGCAGGTCTCGAGCCACGTCCTCGGTGGAAGCGCGCGACAGCCCTGTGCGTTTGGACAGTTCGGTGAGCGTCAGCGGCTGATCTCCGCGCAGTTCCCGCAGTACGCCGACCGCGTTCAGCTGCCGCAACCGCGACAGGTCCCCGCCCACCGGCTCTTCGGACATCGCGGTGCTCCTCACTTAATCCAGGACTCCTGGATAACTATAAGCACTCCGATTGCGCGCGGGTCTCACCGTACGAACGGCCCGGACGCAACCCTGTTGCGGACTCCTGACAACGTTGTACCGTGATCAGCCGACGGTCGATCAGAAACGTTTCCGCAGGTTTCCACTGAGGAGGACCAGCGTGTCCAATCCACTGAAGATCGCGACGCTCAGCTTCTGGCACGTCCATGCCGGCGACTACTCGAAGCAGGCCCAGGCGCACCCCGGGACGGAGCTGGTGGCCGTCTGGGACGACGACGCCGAGCGCGGCCGGGAAGGCGCCGAGCGGTTCGGTGCCGAGTACGTCGACGACCTGGACGCGCTGCTGGCCCGCGACGATCTCGACGGCGTGGTGATCACGACGCCGACCGACGTACACCGGGACGTGATGGTGCGGGCGGCGCAGGCCGGCAAGCACATCTTCACCGAGAAGGTGCTCGCGCCGACGGTCGCCGAGGCCGAGGAGATCGTCGCCGCCACCGACGCCGCCGGGGTGAAGCTGATCGTCTCGCTGCCCCGGCTGTACCACGGCTACACGACCGCGATCCGCGAAGTACTCGACAAGGGCACGCTCGGCACGCTGACGTACGGCCGGGTCCGGCTGTCGCACGACGGCGCGATCGGGCGCGACGGCAAGGAGGGCTGGCTGCCGCAGCGGTTCTTCGACCCGAAGGCCGCGATCGGTGGTGCGCTCACCGACCTCGGCTGCCACCCGGTGTACCTGACCCAGCTGTTCCTCGGCGCGCAACCGGAGACCGTGAGTGCGACGTACCGCTCGGTCGCCGGGCGCGGGCTGGAAGACAACGCTGTCGTCGTGGCCGGGTACGGCGACCAGCGGATCGGCGTCATCGAGGCGGGGTTCGCGAGCAACAACCCGTTCACGATCGAGCTGTTCGGGACCGAGGGGACGCTGACCTACACCGACCGCGGCAACGTGCTGCTGGTGAACGGTGAGCAGGTCGACGTACCTGAGCATTCGCCGGATGCGTTCGCGCAGTGGGTCGATCACATCAACAACGACACCCGGGCCGATGAGAACATCGCGCGGGCCGTCGAGCTGACGCGCCTGGTGGTGGCGGCGAACGCGGCGGCCGAGTCCAACCGAGTGATTTCCTACAGCTGAGGAGTAGCGCATGATCAAGGTTGGGTTGGTCGGGGCGGGTGGGATCGCCTCGGCGCATATCAAGGGTTATCGGGCGCACTCCGGCAAGATCGGTGTGACTGCGGTTGCGGACGCTGTGGCCGAGACGGCGAAGAAGCGTGGCGAGGAGCTCGGCGCCGCGGCGTACACGGACTACAACGAGATGCTCGCCAACGAGGATCTGGACGCGGTCGACATCTGTCTGCCGCATCATCTGCATCGGGACGCGATTGTCGCCGCGGCGCGGGCCGGTAAGCACATCCTCTGCGAGAAGCCGCTGTGTCTGTCCGCAGAGGAGGCCGCGGATGTTCGCCAGGCCGTGACGGAGAACGGCGTGACGCTGATGTGTGCGCACAACCAGCTGTTCATGCCGGCGGTCGCCAAGGCGCGGGAGCTGTTGCAGGGCGGCACGATCGGCACCGTCTACGAAGTACGGACGACCGACAGCTTCTACAACGACTTCGACCCGAGCTCGATGGGCTGGCGGGCGAGCAGCAAGACCAGTGGTGGCGGCGAGCTCATTGACACCGGGTACCACCCCACTTATCTGATGCTGCACCTGGCCGGCGGGATGCCGGTCGAGGCGACCGCGATGCTCTCCACGCACCGGTTGAAGTTCATGGAGGGCGAGGACTCCGCGCAGGTGCTGATCAGGTTCGACAACGGAGTCGTCGGGCAGCTCGTGACCAGCTGGGCGTACCAGCCGGCCGCGTCCACCGAGCGGTTCTCCGCCGTCGGCGAGCTGGGCTCACTGACCAGCGACGGTACGACACTCTCGTACCGGCTGCGCTCCGGCGAGACCGAGACGTTCGAGTTCGAGCCGGTCGACACGTTCGTCGCCGAGATCGGGCACTTCGCCGACTCCCTCGCCGGCCAGCAGCGCCCGCTGCACACCGAGGAGGAAGGGATCGCGGTCCTCGGCATCCTGCTCGCGGCCTACGAAGGCTCGAGGTCGAAGACGATCGCACCGGTCCTCAAGGTCTAGTTCTCCGTCTGGTTCTCCTGGAAGTAGAAGCCTTCCGCGAGGTCGGCGAGCAGGTCCGGGTGGGTGGGCTGCCAACCGAGCAGCTCACTCGTCCGGGCCGCGGACGTCGGGATGTCCATCGTCGCGAACCGGCTCAGGAATCCGAGGTACTGCGCCGCCTCCTCGGCACTGACCGAACGCGCCGGCAGCCCGGTGCCGCGGCCGATCGCCTCGGCGATGACGCGGAACTCGATGCCCTCGTCCTGTACCGCGTGCAGCCGGCTGCCCGCGGGCGCGGACTCGAGCGCGAGCCGGTAGAGCCGGGCCGCGTCGAGGGTATGGACGGACGACCAACGATTCGTCCCGTCGCCGATGTACGCCGAGAAACCGTTGCTCCGGGCAAACGAGATCAATGCGGGCGCGAAGCCGTGGTGGTCGAGGCGGCTGTGGGTGATCGGCGGCAGCCGCAGTACGGACGAGCGGACGCCCTTGCCGGCCAGGTCGACGACGAAGTTCTCGGCGTCGATCCGGTAGCCGCCGTTCGGGTCGTAATCCTCCTCGGTCGCGACCCGGTCGTGCACGACGCCGGCCAGCATGCCGGTGCCCGACGTGCTGACGAGCGGCTTGTCCGTGCCGGCCAGTACGTCGCCGATCGCCTGCAACGCGGCGAGGTCGGACTCCGCGGCGGCGGCCAGGTCCCCGGCCATCATCGCGTCGTGCCGGAAGGCGAGGTGGACGACGCCGTCCGCGGCACCGGCGGCCGCACGCAACCGGTCGAGATCGTCGAGGTCGCCACGAACCACCTCGGCGCCCCATGAGGTGAGCAGCTGGGCCGACTCGTCGGATCGGGCCAGGCCGAGCACCTGGTGACCGTTGTGCAAGAGCTCCGGGACCAACGCCGAGCCGACGTGTCCGGACGCTCCGGTGATGAAGACGCGCATGAACGTTCCTCTCGAAAGCGATGTCATTGACTGACATCAACGATGCTACACCCTGATGTCACTCGATGACATCGGTTAGGATCGATCCCATGGGACGGTGGGAGCCGGACGCGGCCGGGCGGCTGCGGGAGGCCGCGATGGCGCTGTACGCCGAGCGCGGGTACGACGGCACGACCGTCGCCGAGATCGCCGACCGGGCCGGAGTCACCGCGCGGACGTTCTTCCGGCACTTCGCGGACAAGCGCGAAGTGCTGTTCGCCGGCTCCGAGCTGCTCCAGCAGCAGATGGTCGGTGCGCTCGCGGCCGCGCCCGCGGACGCGACGCCGATGGAGGCGATCACGACCGCGGTGCTCGCGTCGGCCGAGTTCTTCGGCGACATCCGCCGCGACTACTCGCGCCGCCGTGCCGCGGTGATCACCTCGACCCCGGAGTTGCTGGAGCGGGAGCTGATCAAGATGGCCAAGCTCACCACGGCGCTCAGCGACGGTCTGCTCGAGCGCGGCGTCGCGCCGGACGTCGCCGCCCTGGCCGCCGAGACCGGGGTCGCGGTGTTCCGGGTGTCGTTCGAGCGCTGGATCTCCGCGCCCGACGACGTACCGTTCGCGGACGTGATCCAGGCGACCCTGAAGAATCTCGCCGCCCTCACCGCCTGACCCGTCACAAGCCGCTGGGCTGCCTTGTCTTACCAGTGACAGCTCAGGACAAGTGAAGGGATCTGCGATGAAGATCGTCGTGATCGGTGGCACCGGTCTGATCGGTACGAAGCTGGTGGGCAAGCTCTCCGAGCACGGGCACGAGGCGGTGCCGGCCGCGCCGAGCACCGGCGTCAACACGATCACCGGCGAGGGCCTGGCGGACGTGCTGAAAGGTGCCGACGTGGTGGTCGACGTGGCGAACTCGCCGTCGTTCGAGGCCGGGCCGGTGATGGAGTTCTTCCGGACCTCGACCACGAACGTGCTCGAGGCGGGCAAGGCGGCCGGGGTCCGGCACCACGTCGGGATCTCGATCGTCGGCACCGAGCGGCTGGCCGACAACCACTACTTCGCCGCGAAGATCGCGCAGGAGGAGCTCATCAAGGCCTCTGGTCTCCCGTACTCGCTGGTGCACGCGACCCAGTTCATGGAGTTCGTCGCGGCGATCGCGGACGAGGGCACCTGGGACGACGGCAAGGTACACATCGCACCGGTGGCGTGGGCGCCGATCGCGGCCGAGGACGTCGCGAAGAACCTCGCTCGGGTCGCCGTCGGCGAGCCCTTGAACGCTCGGATCGACATCGCGGGGCCGGACGAGTACCGGATGGACGAGTTCTTCCGGAAGGCGCTCGCGCAGCGTGGTGACACCCGCGAGGTGGTGGCCGACGTGCACGCGAAGTACTTCGGCTCCGAGCTCTCCGAGCGCAGTCTGGTCCCGATCGGTGCGGCCACGCTGGGCGAGTTGCACTACGACGAGTGGTACGCGGCGCAGTGACGTGGGCCGTATCGTCCCAGTGATGACAGATCTCGACGACGCGGTGGCGGTCTTCCATCAGGTGCGGCCGCGCCTGATGGGGATCGCCTATCGGATGCTGGGCAGCCACAGCGAGGCGGAGGACCTGGTCCAGGAGGTGTGGCTGCGCTGGCAGGCCACGGACCGCAGTACGGTCCAGAGCCCCGTCGCATACCTCTCGACGGCGGTGACCAGGCTCGCGATCAACGCGAGCCAGACCGCCCGCGCCCGGCGGGAGACGTACATCGGCCCGTGGCTGCCGGAGCCGGTCGACACCAGCGCCGACCCGTACCTCGGCGCGGAGCACGGGGAGGCCCTGAGCTTCGCCGTCCTGCTCGTGCTCGAGCGGCTCACGCCGACCGAGCGAGCGGCGTACATCCTGCGCGAGGCGTTCGACTACCCGTACGACGAGTTGGCGGCGATGCTGCAGTCGACCGAGCCGGCCGTCCGGCAACTGGTCAGCCGGGCGCGCAAGCGGATCCGCGCGGAACGCCGTACCGAGGTGTCCGGGACGCAGCAGCAGAAGTTGCTGACCGCATTCATCGCGGCGGCCCGGGCAGGCGACGTCGGCGCGCTCCAGGAGTTGCTGGCCGAGGACGCGATCAGCTACTCCGACGGCAACGGCACGCGGCAGGTGTCGAAGTTCCCAGTGGTCGGATACGAGCGCGTCGCGAAGTACTACCGGGCCTTCCACCAGCACTTCTGGGTCGGTGTCGAGGTCGAGTTCGGTACGGCGAACGGCCGCGCGGTGGCGATGCTCCGGCGTGACGGCGGGGACGTGTTCGCGGTCTGCACCGTCACGGTGTCGGATGCGGGGATCGACGAGGTGCTGTGGCAGATGAACCCGGCCAAGCTCACCGCGATCGCCTGATCGGGAGGTGGCTGTGTTCAACGGTGAGCACGCCGTCGTGCATCGGTTCGCGACCGCGTGCCGGGCCGGGAGCAGCGGCGCGATCCGCAGCCTGCTCGCGGCGGAGGTGACAGCGGTCAGCGACGGCGGCGGGCGGGTGCCGGCGGAGCTCGAGCCGGTCCACGGGCCGGTGCAGGTCGCGCGGTGCCTGACCGACCTGCTGCGCCCGGAGATGGCGTTGACGGTCGAGGCGGTCAACGGGCAGCCGGGCGTCGTCCTGCGTTCGGTCGATCGCGTGGTGGCGGTGCTGAGCCTGAAAGTGACGGGACGGAAGGTTTCGACGGTCTGGATCGTGCTGAACCCGGACAAGCTGCGGTACTGGGAATGAACCCCGGCCGGTTTGGTGTTGACGTGTCAACCTAGACTTTTGCTGTGGTGAGTGGACAGGAGCGTGCACAGATGACCGACAGCGTCGAGCTGGCGTTCGGTTTGGATACCTTCGGCGACATCCCGGTCGACGACAGCGGTGCGCCGGTGACGGCCGCCGCGGCGATCCGGCAGGTGGTGGACGAGGCGGTGCTGGCGGACCAGATCGGTGTCGACGCGATCGCGCTCGGCGAACACCACCGGCCGGAGTTCTCGATCTCGACGCCGGAGACCGTGCTGGCCGGGATCGCGACCAGGACGTCGAACATCAAGCTCGGCTCCGGCGTGACCGTGCTGAGCTCGGACGACCCGGTCCGGGTCTTCCAGCGGTTCTCCACGGTGGACGCGCTGTCGAACGGACGGGCCGAGGTGATCCTCGGGCGCGGGTCGTTCACCGAGTCGTTCCCCCTGTTCGGGTACGACCTTGAGGACTACGACAAGCTGTTCGAGGAGAAGCTCCAGCTGTTCGTGCAGCTGCTCGACGAGAAGCCGGTGACCTGGGAAGGCACGGTTCGCGCGGCGCTCGACAACGCCGACGTGTACCCGAAGACGGAGTCCGGCCGGCTGGCCACCTGGGTCGGCGTCGGCGGTTCGCCGCAGTCCGTCGTCCGTACGGCGTACTACGGGCTGCCGTTGATGCTCGCGATCATCGGCGGGTCGCCGGAGCGGTTCGCACCGTACGTCGATCTGTACCAGCGGGCGGCCCAGGAGTTCGGTACGGTCGCGCACCCGGTCGGGATGCACTCGCCGGGGTTCGTCGCGGAGACCGACGAGCAGGCGAAGGAGATCTACTTCGCGCCGTACAAGGTGATGCGGGACCGGATCGGTGCGCTCCGCGGCTGGCCGCCGCTGAAGCGCGAGGAGTTCGAGTCCGAGGTGCTGCACGGGTCGATGTACGTCGGTTCGCCGGAGACCGTGGCGAAGCGGATCGCGGGCGCGGTGCAGGCGCTCGGGGTGAAGCGGTTCGACCTGATCTACTCGGGCGGCCCGCTGCCGGTGAGCGCCCGGATGAAGGCCGTCGAGCTGTACGGGACCGAGGTCGTCCCGCTGGTCCGCGAGATCCTGGCGGACGCGAAGTGACGACGGTCGGCATTCTGGGGGCCGGGAAGGTCGGAACCGTTCTGGCGCGACTCGCCGTCGCGGCCGGATACAAGGTGCTGATCGCGGGCTCGGGGGACGTCTCGAAGATCTCGTTGATCGTCGGAGTCCTGGCGCCCGGCGCGGTAGCGGTGACCGCGCAGGAAGCTGCCGCGGCCGATGTGGTGATCCTGGCGCTGCCGCTGGGGAAGTACCGGACGATCCCGGTCGAGCCGTTGCGCGGGAAGCTCGTCGTCGACGCGATGAACTACTGGTGGGAGGTCGACGGCATGCGCGACGACCTCACCGACCCGCGGACGTCGTCCTCGGAGATCGTGCAGGAGTACCTGCCGGAGTCGCGGGTGGTGAAGGCCTTCAACCACATGGGCTACCACGACCTGGACGAGGGTCCGCGCCCGGCGGGTGCACCGGACCGGAAGGCGATCGCGCTGGCCGGCGCGCCGGCTGATGTGGAGCAGGTCGCCGCCCTGGTCGATGCCTTCGGCTTCGATCCGGTGGTCGCCGGTTCGCTTGCCGAGGGCAAGCGTCTCGAGCCCGGTACGGAACCGTTCGGAGCGAACGTCGACGCCTCCGAGCTCACTGCGATGCTCGCCCGGTACCCCGAAACGGTCCGCGGCCAGGAAGTCGCGGCGGCCCGCGCCGGCTAAAGCGGTTGTCGGCCGGATCGCGGAGCGGATAGCGTCACGAGAGTGACGTACACCTACCCTCCTCTCAACCTTCAGGTGCGGACGCCGCGGTTGACGTTGGCCGCGGCAACGGACGACCTGCTCGAGCAACTGGTGCCGATCGTGCGGGCCGGGATCGCGGACACCGAGCCGTTACCGTTCGACGATCCGATCTCGTTCTACGAGGAGAGCCCGGAGCGCGAATGGCGGTGGCTGCGGAGCATCTGGCGCGGGCGGTCCCGGGTGGAGCCGGACTTCTGGCGGTTGTACTTCGTCGTCCTGGTCGACGGTGAGCCCGTCGGGATGCAGGACGTGTGCGGGGTCGACTTCGCGCGGTTCGGGACCGTGACGTCGTTCTCGTGGCTCGCGCCGGAGCGGCGCGGCCGGGGGATCGGCAGGGAGTCGCGGGCCGCCGTACTGCATCTGGCCTTCGACGGCTTCAACGCCCGCGAGGCCGAGAGCGACGCGTTCATCGACAACCACGCGTCGAACCGGGTGTCCGAGGTGCTCGGTTACGAGCCGAACGGCACCACGTGGGACACCCGCCGTGGCGAAGTGGCTCCCATCCAGCGCTGGCGCCTGACCCGCGAAACCTGGCTGAAGACCCGGCGCGACGACATCGAGCTCACCGGCGTCGAGCCCTGCCTCCCGGTCCTCGGTCTGAGCTGACGCTGGTCGACGGTCAGCTGACCGAGATGTGGGCCTGATCCAGCTGAGGGCGGACGGCGCGCTCGGCGCCGATGCCGGCCGCGATCACGCAGGCGATACCGAAGGCCTGGAGCAGGCCGGGGGATTGGCTGAGCAGTAGCCAGCCGATCAACAGGGCGAGCGCTGGTTCGAGGCTCATCAGCGTGCCGAAGACGCCCGCGTCCAGGCGGCGCAGCGCCAGGTACTCGAGGCTGAACGGGATCACCGGCAGCAAGAGGGCGAGACCGAACCCGATGGCCACGAGTTGCCAGGTCATGACCGGGATCGTGGCCGGACCGGCGACGGCCGTGGCCACGACGGCAGCGACCGGGAGCGATACGCCCATGCCCTGCAGACCGGTGACGGCGCTGCCCACGTGCTGGGTCAGGACGATGTACGCCGCCCAGCACGCGGCCGCACCGAGCGCGCACAGGACGCCCGCGCCGTCGACCGAACCATGCCACGGCTGCGTCAGGAGCAGGACGCCGACGAACGCCAACGCCGGCCAGACCAGTCGCCCGCGACTGCGCAGTACGGCGACCGAGAGCGGACCGAGGAACTCCAGCGCGCTCGCCGTACCGAGCGGCAACCGGGCCGCCGCGGCCATGAACAGCAACGTGACACCGGCCGTGGCAACCCCGAGACCGACCGCGGCGAGGAACGAGTTCCGGTCGAACGAACTCGGCCGCGGACGGAACAGCACCAGCACGATCATCCCCGCACACGCCAGCCGCAGCCAGGCGGCGCCCTCGGGTCCGACCCGGTCGAACAACCCGACCGAAGCGGCCAGCCCCAACTGGACCATCGTCATCGACAGGACCGCGAAGGCGATCCCGGTCTCCCGTGTACGCATGCCTTCCAGTGAAGCCCGTTCATATGTTCGCGTCCACGTGAGAATCCTGGACGGATCGTTCATGATTGCTGAATGGACGTACGACGCCTCGAACTGCTGCTCGCGCTCTCGCGGCTCGGTTCGATGCACGCGGTCTCGGAAACCCTCGGCGTCACCACGTCGACCGTCTCGCAACAGATCGCCGCGCTCGCCAAGGAGGCCGGGCTGCCGCTGATCGAGCCCGACGGCAGGCGCGTCCGCCTCACCCCGGCCGGTCGGCGGCTGGCCGGTCACGCCGTCGACATCCTCGCCGCGCACGAGGCCGCGCGCGCCGATCTCGACCCGTCCGCGGAACCCGCCGGCACGGTCCGGATCGCCGCGTTCCACACCGCGATCCGCGACACGCTGCTGCCCGTCGTACCCCGGCTGCCACCGGCTGTCCGGGTCGAGATCCAGGAGCAGGAACCACCCGACGCGATCGCGCTGCTCGAGCGCGACGAGGTCGACCTCGCGCTCACGTACGACTACAACCTCGCGCCGGCGCCGCTGGATCCCGCCCTGCACGCTGCCCCGTTGTGGGAGACGAGCTGGAGCCTCGCCGTCCCGTCACGGTCGCCGCGCAGCGCCGGTACGGCGGTCGACGTGGTCGCGGCGTTCGCGGACCGGGACTGGATCGTGAACTCCCGGCACACCGCGGACGAGCAGGTCATTCGCACGATCGCCGCACTGGCCGGCTTCGAACCACGCGTCACCCAACGCGCCGACAGCCTGCAACTCGTCCAGGAGATGATCACCGCCGGCCTGGGCGTCGCCCTGCTGCCCGCCGGCTACACGAAGGCCACCGGCATCTCGCTCCGCCGCCTCCGCGACCCCGAGCCCCGCCTGCGCGCCCACGCCCTGACCCGCCGCGGCCGGAGATCCTGGCCGCCGTTGTCGCTCGTTCTCGGCCTACTCGACTAGCCTGCTGTCGAGGGGCCAGCCATGTCACATCCGGCCGGTGGCGGTTGTCTATTCGGTGAGGGACGACGGACGGAGAGTCTGGTGCGCAGGATCTTGGTGGTGGGTGGCGGGTACGCCGGGTTCTACACGGCGTGGCGGTTGGAGAAGAAGTTGCGGCGCGGTGAGGCCGAGGTGGTCGTGGTCGACCCCCGGCCGTACATGACGTACCAGCCGTTCCTGCCCGAGGTGGTCGCCGGCTCGGTCGAGGCGCGGCACGCGGCGGTGTCGCTGCGGCGGAACCTGCGGCACACGAAGCTGGTGGCCGGGATGGTGACCGGGATCTCGCACGCGGACAAGACCGTTACGATCCGGACGGCGTCGGGCGAGGAGTCCACGATGACGTACGACGTGATCGCGGTGACCGCGGGTGCGGTGACGCGGACGTTCGACGTACCCGGGGTGGCCGAGCGCGCGATCGGGATGAAGCATGTCGAGGAGGCGGTGGCGATCCGCGACCGGCTGTTCACCGCGTTCGACGAGGCCGCCCTGCTCGAGCCGGGGCCGCAGCGGCGCAAGCTACTCACGGTCACGTTCGTCGGCGGCGGGTTCTCCGGCGTCGAGGGGATGGCCGAGCTGCTCTCGCTGGCGCGGGCGCTGCTGAAGAAGTACCCGGAGCTGTCCGAGAGCGACCTGGCGTTCCATCTGGTCGAGGCCTCCGGGCGGATCCTGCCCGAGGTGAGCGACAAGCCGGGCGCCTGGGTCGTGAAGACGTTCGAGAAGCGTGGCGCGGTGGTCCACCTGAACACCACGGTGACCTCGGCCGCCGACGGGCACGTCGTGCTGTCCGACGGGTCCGAGTTCGACTCGGAGCTGATCGTCTGGACGGCCGGCAACGCGGCGACCCGGCTGCTGCGCAACCACACCGACTTCCCGCACAACGAGCGCGGGATGGTGCAGGTGCGCGCCGACCTGCGGATCGGTACCGAGACCGAGGTGATTCCGGACGCGTGGGCGGCCGGTGACGACGCGGCGGTCCCGGACCTCGCGACCGGTACCGGGTACACCGTGCCGAACGCGCAGAACGCCGTCCGGCAGGGCAAGGTGCTGGCGAAGAACCTGCTCCGGTCGCTGCGCGGGAAGCCACCGAAGAACTACGTGCATCACAGCCTCGGCGTGATCGCGACGCTCGGGCTCGGGTCCGGCATCTTCCAGTACAAGCGGATCGTGATCAAGGGGCTGCTCGCGTGGCTGATGCACCGCGGCTACCACGTGCTCGCGGTGCCGACCTGGGACCGGAAGATGCGCGTGCTGGCGATCTGGCTGGTGGCGTTCTTCTACGGCCGCGACATCGTCTCCCTCGCCTCGGTGCAGAGCCCACGTGAGGCCTTCCAGTCCGAGGCGAAGGCGGTAGCCGATCGGCGGATGGCCAAACAGATCAGTTGATCCGGGTGAGGCGGCCGTCCTGGGTGATCCGGATGGTGGTTGTGCGGGCGCCGACGGTCAGGTCGACGAAGTACATGCCGGCGACGGTCCGGGTCCGGTAGGTGACGGCTTCGGTCGGGGCGGTGGGCACGATCGCGGACAGGATCGTCGCGTCGGTGCCGTTGCGGCTGAACTTGACGACCGGTGCCGATTCGCGGTGGAAGATGTCGGGGTAGTACCAGCCCTGGACCGGGTCCTGCTGACCTTCGACGACCGTGATGCCGTCCTTGGCGGGCTGCTGCCGGTACGGGATCTGGAGCAGGTATGTCATGGCGCCGCGGCTCGTCGCGATCGCCGACGTGGGCGATTGGACCGTGACCTGCTGGCCTGGCGCGAGGTGCCAGAGGGTCTCGTACCGTTGGGAGCTCGTGGCCTGACCGCGGTCGAGGGTGATGATCAGGTCGGGGTCCTTCAGCACGAGGACGTCGCGCTTGCGGGTGATACCCGGCGCGGGGGAGTCGGCGAGCGAGTACGACTCCCAGGTCGGCGTGATCGACGCCCGGGTCAGCTGGGTCGCGACGGATGTGGTGTCCGCGGACGGGATCGTCATCATGTTGTGCGCGGCCGCGCTTTTCGACCACGCCTGCCACTTGTCGAGCTGGTACCCGGAGTGACCCGGGTCGATCAGGATGTCGCGGCCGTGGGACGAGTACGTGATCGACGTGTGGTCGTCGTGACCGTGCAGTGTTCGCGCGGCGCCGTACCGGATGCTGTACGTCGATTCCTGTGCGAACGGGCGCGTCTCGCCCCAGCCGGTGCGGCCGAAGATGTACCCGGCGTCGAAGACCGCGACGCGTTGCCCGGGCTTCGTACCGTGCTTGCCGAGAGAGGCGACGTAGTCGAGCGCTGTCCCGGCGGCACCGGTCGGCTTCTGCCGTACGGCGTCGCCGACCTGCTGGAGCTCGCCCGTGGACTTGGTCGCGAGCGCGAGCCATTCGGAGAGGGCTGCGCGCCGTTGGGAGATCACCGTGCCGGGGCTGGAACCGCACCGTTGCAGCGCCGTCGTCGCGCGGCCCCAGAGGAGGTAGTTGAACATCGCGTACCCGACGGACTGTTCGTTGGTGGATCCCTGCGCGTCGATCGCGGTGGTGATCGCCTCGGTCAGCCGGTTGACGGCGAGTGTCTTGAGCTCGGGGCGCTTGAGCGTGCAGCCGACGCCGTACAGCGCGATGCTCTCGTCGGTGCCGTGGTTCGACCGGCCGCTCCAGTTCACGATCATGAACTGCGCATGGTCGACGAGCGCCTTGTCGAGCCAGGCGTACTGCGTGGGCAGCTTGCTGACGTGCTGGCCGGTAAGGATGGCCTGGCGTGCGCACAGCAGCACGTTGGTGCGGTGCATCGTCGCCTCCCACGCGCCGACGTCACCCTTCCAGCTGTACGGGTTGTCCCGGACCCAGTCGTGGATGATCGCCATCACGTGGTCGAGCGCCTTGCGGTCGCCGCGCGCGCCGGCCTCGATCCCGCTGCCGAGCCAGCGGAGCGAGTGCAACCACATGTACCAGCTGGGCTTCTGGTAGGGGTTCGAGCGCCAGTTGATGTTGCCGGTGCCGTCGCCGACCTTGTACGGCGGATCGTCGCCCCAGGCGAACGTGTCGGTCAGCAGCATCGGGACCGGTACCTGGATGCCGCTGTAGCCGGGGCACTCGTACGTGCCCGTGTTCGCCACCGGCGTGGACGGCGGGGGAGTCGCCGGGGTGTCGACGCCGGGGAGCGGCTCGTCAGTGGACTCCGGCACGGTCGGCGTTGGCGTTGGCGGTGGGGGTGCATTTGTCGGCGTGGGAGACGCGGAGACGGGCGCAGCGCGGGTGCCGGGCATCAGTACGAAGACGGCACCGGCGAAGGCGACACCGCAGACCAGCACGCAGGCAAGCGTCAGCGCGACGGTCCTACCCAACCGCCTCTGCTGCTGCGCCACTCGCCCCCCTCTCGCGCCAGCAGTCTAGGCGGCCGAGGGTGCGGGGACTTCCGTACGGCGACCGAGGGCAGTCACGCCCAACCCGACGAGGCTCGCCGCGGCGGCGACGATCGCACACGTGACGAACCCGCTGCCGAGATCGTGGGCCGTACCGAGTAGCGGTCCGAACGTGGCGACGCCGATCGCCCCGCCGATCTGCCGGGAGGTGTTGAACGCCGCCGAGGCCGCACCGTGCAGGGTCGGCTCGACCGCGGCGATCGACTGTGCGGTCAGCGTCGGCACGAGTAGCCCGGAGCTGAAGCCGATCGGGATCAGTGCCAGGACCATCGGCCAGACGGCCGACGCCGTACTCGCCCAGGCAAGGCCGAGCATCGCGACCGTGACCACCGCCTGGCCGAGCGCGAGTACGGCGGGGCGCCCGAGCCGCCGGGCCAGCGGTGCCGAGCCGATGTTCGCGATAGAGATCAGACCGGTCAACGGGAGGAACAGCAACCCGGTCACCAGCGCGCTGAGGTGCCGGCCCTGCTGCAACAGCAGGCTCATCGAGAACAGCACGCCGTAGAAGGCGAAATTGAGCAACGACCCCTGGATCGCGGCGGCCGCGAAACCGCGGTCGGCGTACAACCGGGGCGGCAGCAACGGCGCCCGCACCGACCGCTCCACCGCCACGAAGCTCACCAGCCCGATGACTGCAACCGCCGCCGCGCCGAGGATCGCCGGATCGGACCAGCCGCGAACCGGTGCCTCGATCAGCGCGAACACCAGGCCGCCGATGAACGCCGTCGCGGTGCCCATGCCCGCGACGTCCAGCCGCCTCGACCGCCGTACCACCGCAGGCATCGTCCGCCAGGCCCAGAGCGCGGCCGGAATCCCGATCACCACGTTGACCGCGAAGACGGCGCGCCAGTTCGCGAGTGCGACCAGGCCGCCACCCAGCAACGGACCGGCCGCCATCCCGGCACCACCGGCCGCGGCCCACCAACTGACCAGGCGGTGCCGGGCGTGTTCATCGGTCGCGGATGCCGTCGCCAGGACCAGGGCGCTGGGGAGCAGCAGCGCCGACCCCGCGCCTTGGACGAGCCGGGCGAGGTTCAGCATCAGCATCGAGCCGGCCGCCGCGCAGATCGCCGAGGACAGCGTGAAGACCAGCAGCCCGGTGAGGAACGCCCGCTTCGCGCCGAGGGTGTCGGCGATCGCGCCGGCGCCGAGCATCAACGCGGCGAACGAGAGCGTGTAGGCGTTGAGCGACCACTCGAGCTCGGCACGGGATGCGTTCAGGTGGGAGGCGAGCTGGGCGAGCGTGACGTTCACGATCGTGCTGTCGACGAAGACCATGAACGAGGCGATCAACGCGAGCGCGACGACCGACCGGCGGGGAGCTGACATGTCACCCAGCCTACGTCGCTGTTCGACAGACGTCGAACAATGTCTCGGTCCGCGGATCACCCGGCCGCCGCCGGTGCAGGGGGAGCCGGCGGCGGGCGGGAGCCGGTCAGCTGCCGATGTCGGGTTCGGCTACGTGGCAGGCGGCTTGGTGGTTGGGGCCCAGGATGCGGAGGGTCGGGGTGACGTTATGGCACTTCTCGATGGCCAGCGGACAGCGCCAGCGGAAGCGGCAACCGGGGGTGGGGTCGATGACCTTCGGCGGCTCGCCGGTGTCGCCTTCGATGCCGGTCGACAACGGCGCACGCGGGTCGGGGACGGCGCCGAGGAGCAGGTCCGTGTACGGGTGCTTCGGGTTCTGCAGGACCGACTCCGTGGGACCGGTCTCGACCACGTGGCCGGCGTACATGATCATCAGGCGGTCGGCGACGTACCGGGCGCTGGCGATGTCGTGGGTGATGTAGAGGAACGAGACGCCCTGCGATTCGCGCAGTTCGGCCATCAGGTTGAGCAGGCCGATCCGGATCGACACGTCGAGCATCGACACCGGCTCGTCGGCAAGGATCAGTTTCGGCTTGTGCGCCAGCGCCTGCGCGAACCCGATCCGTTGCCGCTGGCCACCACTCAGCTCGTACGGGAACCGGTTCATGATGTCCGACGCGGGCGACAACCCGACCGCCTCGACCACCCGTTCCGCCTCGGCGTACCGCTGCTCCCGGCTCAGCTCCGGCCGGTGCAGCTTCAGCGACCGCAGCACGCCGTGCGACACCCGGAACGCCGGGTTCAGCGAGCTGAACGGATCCTGGAACACCATCGGTACGTCGCCACGGTAGGACAACTGGTCCTTCCGGGAGCGGTACGTCGACATCGCCCGGCCCTGGTAGAAGATCTCGCCGCTGGTCGGCTTGTACACGCCCGCGAGCAGCCGCGCGATCGTACTCTTCCCGCTGCCGCTCTCACCCGCGAGCGCGACGATCTCCTGCTGCCCGATCGAGAAGCTCACCTCGTCGACCGCGTGCAGCAGTTGCCGGGAGAACCCACGCCCGACCCGGAAGTGCCGGGTCAGATCCTTTGCCTCGAGCAACGGTGCCGCAGCAGTCCCGGTAGCCGCGTCCGAGGAACTGGAGACGGTGGTCATGAAACCTCCCGGGCAATCACGGTCGAGGGTGCGTGCAACAGGCACCGTGCCTGCACCGAACCCACCTGATACAGGTCAGGCTCGATCTTCGGGCAGTCCTCGAACGCCTTCGGGCAGCGCGGCTGGAACCGGCACCCCGGCGGCGGCGACGCGAGGTTCGGCGGCGCTCCCGGAATCCCGGTCAACGGCACCTTGGGCCCACGGATCGACGGGAACGCATCCAGCAGGCCGGCACTGTACGGATGTTCAGGGTGGTCGAATACCGCGCGCGTGTCGCCGAACTCGACCACCTGCCCGGCGTACATCACGACGAGCTTGTCGGAGAAGTGACTGACCAGCGACATGTCGTGGGTGACGAAGATGACCGCGAACCCGAGCTTGCGCTGCAGCTCCTTGATCTGCACCATCAGCGACCGCTGCGCGACCACGTCGAGCGCGGACGTCGGCTCGTCCATGATGATCAGGTCCGGCGTGAACAGCAGCGCCATCGCGATCATCGCCCGCTGCCGCATGCCGCCACTCAGCTGGTGCGGGTAGCTCTTCAGATGGATCGGGTCGATGCCGACCAGCCGCAGCACCTCGGCAGGCCGGCCCTCGTCGACCACCTCGTCGTGCGCCATGATCGCGTCGTGGAACTGCGCGCCGATGCTCTTCACCGGGTTCAGCGCGTTCATCGCGCTCTGCATCACCACCGAGAAATCCCGCCAGCGCATCTCGGCCAGGTGTTTCTCGTTCATCCCGACGAGCTCACGGCCCTGGAACCGCACGCTGCCGCCGGTGATCGCGGCCGGCGACGACAGCAGCTGCGCGATCGCGAACAGCAGCGTCGACTTGCCGCAGCCGGACTCGCCGACCACCCCGACGAACTCACCTGCGTGGACGTCGAGATCCACGTGGTCGACCGCGACGACCGGGTGTGCGCCGGTGTCGTACTCGACGGTGAGATCACGGACCTCAAGAAGCTGATCTGGCACGTCGCCTCCGAACCGGCCGCAGCGCGGGATTGCTGATCTCGTCGAACGCATAGTTGAGCAGGGCGAACGAAACGCCGAGCAGCGCCACCGCCAGACCTGGCGAGAGCGCCCACGCGGGCAGGCCGTTCACCAGGGCGCCCTGGTTCTGCGCCCAGTAGAGCATGGTGCCCCAGCTCAGCGAGTTGGGGTCGCCGAGGCCGAGGAACTGCAGGCCGGCGGCGGTCAGTACCGAGTACAGCGCGGCGCCGAGGAAGTTCGCGACGATCAGCGAGATCATCGTCGGCAGCACCTCGACCACGATGATGTACGACGATCTCTCGCCGCGGACCCGGGCCGACTCGAGGAAGTCCCGGTTCCGCAGCGACAGCGCCTGCGCCCGCATCTGTCTCGCGCCGTACGACCAGCCGGTGAGGATCAGCACGATGATGATCACCGTCAGGTTGCCCTTACCGGCGTACGTCGCCAGCACGATGATCAGCGGGAACGTCGGGAGGACGAGAAAGATGTCGGTCAGCATCGACAGACCGTCGTCGGCGAACCCGCCCAGATACGCCGCCGAGACGCCGATGATGACCGACAAGATGGTGGCACCGAGCCCGGCGACCACGGCGATCACCAGGGACTCACGGGTGCTGTAGATGAGCTGCGCGTAGACGTCCTGCCCGAGTCCCGTCGTACCGAGCCAGTGGCTGCCCGACGGGTGCTGCAGCGGCAGGTCGCCGATCGCCTGTGGATCGTGGTGCGCGCTCGGGACGAACAGCCCCGGGAACGCGGCGAGCAGGATGAAGAGCAGGAGCAACGCGGCCCCGACCACAGCCTTGCGATTGCGCAGGATGGCGCGGAACAGTCCGCCCCGCGGCCGGCGAGTGGTAGTTGCGACCGGTGCGGATGCACCAGCAACGACAGCGCTCATCAACTCATCCCTTCGTCCGGGCTCGCGGGTCGAGCAGGAACACCGCGAAGTCGCAGAGCAGGACACAGATCAGCACCGCGAGCGTCACCAGCAGGAACAGTGCCTGCAGCAACGGGTAGTCGGTGCTCACCGTGGCGTTGTAGAACATGTAACCCAGGCCCGGGTAGTTGAACACGTACTCGACCAGGATCGTCCCGGAGATCACGAAGCCGAGCGACATCGCGAACCCGGACAGGTTGGGCAGGAACGCGTTCCGGCCGGCGTACCCGAACATGATCTTGCGGCCCGGGATGCCCTTCGCCCGCGCCATCCGGACGTAGTCCTCGGCGAGCGTGGTGACCATGTTGTTCCGCATGGTCAGGATCCAGCCGCCGACCGCGGTGACCAGGATCGTCGACGCCGGCAGGATCCCGTGCTTGACCACACTCCAGATGAACTCACCACTGAACCCCGGCGTGAGTCCCTGGTCGTAGTTGAAGTCGTTCGGCAGGATCGGGTTGCTGCCGATCGCGAACAGCGAGATCAGCAGCAGCGCGACCCAGAAGTACGGCAGCGCCGAGGTGACGATGAAGACCGGCGGCACGATGCCGTCGATCAGCCCGCCGCGCCGCCAGCCGGCCACCGTACCGATCAGCGTGCCGAGGACGAACGCCAGCACGGTCGCGATACCGACCAGGCCGAGTGTCCACGGCAGCGCGCTGCCGATCAGCGACGTGACCGGGGCCCCGAGGCTGCTGCCGATCGAGACACCCCAGTGCCCGGTGACCATCGACTTCAGGTACTCGAGGTACTGCAGCATCAGGTTCTTGCCCGGGTCGAAGCCGAACTCGGCCAGCACCGTCCGCAACTGCTCCGGTGTGACCACCGATCCGCCCTTGCTGAACCGTTCCCGGAGCGCCTGCTCCGGGCTGCCCGGCATCATCCGCGGGATGAAGAAGTTCAGCGTCATCGCCGCCCACAGCGTGAGCACGAAGAACCCGAGACGTCGTATCAGGTATCGCACTCCCACCAACTCCTCGTGCTCACGCTCATCTGATCCTTACTACTTCTGGACTACTTCTGGGCGGACTTCGAGTACAGGTTGGTCAGCACCTGACCGACATCGGGGATGTTGTACGGCGCCGGCTGCGCGTACGGGTTGTCCTGCGTCGGCCAGCCGTCCAGGTCCTTGGTGTTGTACTGGTACCAGTCGACCGACTCGGTCGTCGGGATCACCGGGACGTCCTTGATCATGTACGACGAGATCTGCTTGATCAGCTTGACCTGGGTGTCCGGATCGGCGGAGGCGTACTGGTCGAACAGCTTGTCCACCTCGGGCTTCATGTAGCGCGAGTAGTTGCTGCTGGCCTGCTTGCCGATCGGGGCCGAGTTCTTCGAGTACAGCAGCTGCCGCAGCTCGTAGTACGGCGTCGGGCCGCCGGACTGGCTCGCGTAGGCGAGGTCGTAGTCACCGGTGAACAGCTTCTGGTTGTACGACTGCTGCTGCAGGTCCTGGATCGTCAGGTCGATGCCGGCCTTCGCGAGCTGCTGTTTGACGACCGCCAGCGACGCGTCCCAGTCGGTGTAGCCGGTGACCGTGATGATGCTCAGCTTCAGCTTGTTCGAGTCGGAGTACCCGGCGGTCTGCAGCAGCTGCTTGGCCTTGTCCAGGTTCTGCTTGTCGTACCCGGCCGCGGCCACCGCGTCCTTGTCGTAGTACTTGTCGAACGTCGGCGACACGACACCGGACTGGTTCGCGGCCGGCTGGTACCCGCTCTCACCGATCTTCGAGATCTGCTCGCGGTCGAGCGCGTACGCGATCGCCTGCCGGACCGCCAGCTTGCTGGTCGCCGGACGGGACGGGTCGTTGTTCGGGACGATCGCGACGTTCGCGGTCGGCGGGAACCAGTAGTTGTTCTCCGGCGACTTCGCCTTGTAGAAGTTGTCGATGTTCGGGATGTACTGACCGCCCCACTGCGCCTTGCCGCTGGCCAGGTCGAGGTTGGCGGGGTTGTTGTCCAGGTACGCCGGGTACTGCACCTTCTGCACGTACGGCTTGCCCGGCTGCCAGTACGACGGGTTCGCGACGTAGGTGATGTTGTTCGAGGTGCAGGACTCGACGGTGAACGGGCCGGTGCCGACGGGCTTCGGGTCCGTCCAGGTCGCGGGCTTCGACGCGGCCTCGCCGGTGGACCAGATGTGCTTCGGCACGATCCCGACCTGCCCGGCGAAGTTGAAGAAGTACGGTTCGGCGGCGGCCTTGAACTTCAGCGTGACCTTGTTGCCGGCCGCAGTGACGCTGGTCAGCCCGGCACCGGTCCACAGGGAGTACAGGTCGAGGGCCGGCTGTTCCTTCATCCGGGTGAAGGTGTAGACGACGTCGTCGGCGGTGAACGGCTGACCGTCGCTCCACTTCACGCCGTCGCGGATGGTGAAGACGATCGAGTCCTTCTTCGGTGACCAGGTGAAGTCGGTCGCCAGCATCGGCGTGGTGGCGCCCGCCTTCAGCACGTTGACGAAGGTCAGCGGCTCGTAGACGAAGCCGTTGGCCTCCTGGTTGACCGCCGGGTTGAACGGGTTGAACTGGCACGGCCAGGTCTGCCCGCCGACGTTGGCGATGGTGACGGTGCCACCCTGCTTGTGTTCCCCGGTGCCGCCGCCTCCGCCGGTGCTCGTCGAGGACGACGGGTTGGACGAGCTTGCGCTCCCGATCGGCTTGTCGCCGCCGCCGCAGGCCGCGGTCAGTGCGCCGACCGCGATCGCCGCGACGGCGATGCGTGTGATGCTGCCCCTCATCGTCTTCTGCCTTTCGCTACTGGAAATCCTGGTCATGCAAATGCTTCCGCGCCGAGGACGGCTCCGGCCGCCTCGACACCAAGGGCGAGCGCTCCGATCAGCGGTGCGTCCGAGGGAAACCGGGCCACCGACAGCTCCGGCGGAAACGGGACGGCTGCGTCGAGGGCGCGGCGCAGACCGGGTTCGAGCTGGTCCCAGGAGCGGACCAGGCCGCCGCCGACCACGATCCGGTCCGGATCGATCGCGATGGCGAGGTTGGCCAGATGCGCAGCCAGCTCCCGGACGAACTCGTCGGTGAGGACGGCGGCGTCCAGTTGGGTCCGCGCCATCGTGAAGACGTCGGCGGCCGTGACCGGTCGCCCGAGCCGGGCGGACCCGGTGGTCTCGAGCGCCTGGCCGCTGACGACGTGTTCCAGGATCGTGCGCTCGTCCGGACCGACGTACACGTCGGCGGGCGAGCGCAGGTTGTAGCCGATCTCGCCGGAGGCGCCGTGCGCCCCGGTGATCACGGTGCCACCGGCAACGATCGCGATCGCGAGACCGGTGCCGAGATTGAGGTAGAGCCCGGGGTCGGAGCCGGCCAGCGCACCCCAGCGCAGTTCGGCCTCGGCCGCCGCCTTGACGTCGGTTGCCAGCCGCACCGGTACGCCGGGGAACCCGTCGCGGATCAGCCGCCCGAAGGGCAGCTCACCCCAGCCGGGAAAGGTCGGCGCCAGCTCGACGCGGTCGTCGTACGGGATGCCCAGCGTGGCCGCCCCGACGCCGGCGAGCTGCTGGTCCGGCGCGACCTCGGCGAGCAGCCCGTGCGCCGCGGCGATACCGCGTGCCATGGCTTCGGCGGCACCACCGGACTCGACGCGGCTGTCGATGGTCGTCGCGCCGAGGCGGCGACCGGACAGGTCCCCGACGGCGACGGCGATCTTCGTACCGCCGAAGTCCAGCCCCAGGACGACCGGTGTCGAAACCACGGGGTGGCACCTCCTCGCGCCTACCAATAGAATCGATAGGAAACTAACTTAACTATCATCGGCACCACAAGGGATCACCGGAACTTGGTGGCCGAGTTGTTAGGAAGAGGGGGTGGACAGTGACGGTTACTGCCGGGGGAGCACGCCCGCAGTTGATCCGGGAGATCAACGAGCAGGTACTGCTCGACCACATTCGGCGATCGGGCCCGGTCTCGCGGACCGAACTCGCCGGCCTGACCGGGCTGTCCAAGCCGACCGTTTCCGCGGCGCTCGGCTCGCTGGAGCGGACCGGTCTCGTGTACGTGACGGGCCAGCGCACCGGCGTACCCGGTCCGGCCGCGAACCTGTACGAAGTACGTCCGGACGCCGGGTTCGTGCTCGGGCTGGATGTCGGGCGTGAGTACCTGCGGGGTGCGATCGCGGATCTTGCCGGAACTGTGCGGTCTCGATTGAGCGTGCGGACGAAGGCCGGCGACGCGATGGCGCGGATCCAGGAGCTCGTCGACCTGACTGCCACGCTCGCCGAGGAGGCCGGGATCGACGTCGCGCAGCTCACCCAGACCGTGCTCGGCAGTCCTGGTGTCTACGACCCGCGGCTCGACGCCCTGACGTTGACCGGGCGGCTGTCCGGATGGGATTCCCCGGCGACGCTGGCCGCGTTGCGTGATCGGTTCGGCGAGACGTTGATGATCGAGAACGACGTGGACGCGGCGGCGATCGCGGAGCGGGTGCACGGGCACGGGCGGGACGTCGACAGCTTCGCGTTCGTCAGCGTGGGCACAGGTATCGGCATGGGGCTGGTGCTGGACGGCAAGCTGCGGCACGGGTCGCACGGGGTGGCGGGCGAGATCGGGTACCTGCCGTTCACCGAAGGCAGCGGTAGCGATCAGCGGGACGCGCGCAAGCGTGGCGGGTTCGACGCGTCGGCGTCGGCGGCAGCCGTCGTCCGCGCTGCCCGCCGGGCCGGGGTGCGCGGCGCGCCGACCGCGGAGAAGGTGTTCGCGGCCGCGGCTCGTGGCGATGCCCTGGCCGCGGCGGTCGTTGCCGAGGAGGCCCTGCTCGTGGCGAAGGCGGTGTGCACGGTCATCACTGTTGTCGATCCTGACCTGGTCGTGCTCGGTGGTGGTATCGGTCAGGCGCCAGGATTCCTGGAGGCTGTCTGCAAGCAGTTGCGGGTGCTCGCGCCGGTGATGCCGGAGGTGAAGGCGAGCGTGCTCGGCACCGAAACCGTCGTCACCGGCTGCATCGCGGCCGGGCTCGATCGCGCCTGGCAAACCCTTGTCGGAAATTCCGCCTGAACCGGACGCAAACCGTCCGCAACCCGGATTACTGTGCGAGCCATGACTATCGCGATGTACCCGAGTTTCGTGCTGGACTGCCCGGACCCGGCCGTTCTTGCCCAGTTCTACGGTGAACTGCTGGGCTGGCAGGTCAAGACCGAGGAAGGCTGGGCGGAGATCCGCCCGGAGGACGGCAGCAACTGCATCAACTTCCAGCAGGTCAAGGACTACAAGGCGCCGACGTGGCCGACCCAGGACGTGCCGCAGCAGCTGCACCTCGACGTGATGGTGCGCGACCTCGACGAGGCCGAGCCCGAGGTGCTGGCGATCGGTGCGACCAAGGCCGAACATCAGCCCGGAACGACGTTCCGGGTCTTCCTGGATCCGGCCGGACACCCGTTCTGCCTGTGTGTGGACTGACAAATAGAGTGAGGGTGTGACGAGCTGGCGCGAGGAACGACGGCAGGCGGCGGTCGAACATGCCGCCGCTCTGGAACGGAAGAAGGACGCCGAGACCGCGCAGGCGCGGACGCTGCTCACCTCCTTCATCGCGACGATGAAGGAACGCGGTGTCGAGCCGGAGCCGTTGCGGGCGCAGGTCGTCGGGTCGAGCGCCAGCTACCGGACGAACCTGACCGGGTGGTATCTGCGCCGCAACCGCTCGTTGGCCGTGGACGTCGACGGAAACTTCTACATCCTCGGCGTACCGGCCAGCCTGAAGGCCCGGGTGGCCGGCGTCCACGTCGAGCCGTCGGACCCGCCGCTCGTCGTCGGCCAGGGCGCCCGCGACGGCGAGTCGATGCCGCTCGCCGAACTCCTACGCCTTCGCCTCGAGTCCTAGCACGCCGGCGATCAGCGCCGTGCCGGGAGCGGTCCGCCCGCCGGGGCCTGGTGACGGTACGACGTCCTGCATCGCAAGGGTCTCGCCGCACTCGGAGCAGCACACTGTCGGTGTGGTGAGCTTCCCGCACGTCGTGTGGGTGAAGCGGATCGGCTGGCCGGCCGGGGGAGTGGCCCAGCGGTCGCCCCATGCCGTCAGTGCCATCAGGATCGGCACCAGCTCCCGTCCGGCGCCGGTGAGCTCGTAGCTGTAGCGGACCGGGTGCTGCTGGTACGGCGTACGTCGTACCAGCCCGCCGTCGACCAGCGTCGCCAACCGGTCGGTGAGCAGGTTGCGCGAGATGCCGAGGTCCTTCGCGAACTGGTCGAACCGGTCCATGCCCAGGTACAGGTCGCGCAGGATCAGCGGCGTCCACCAGTCGCCGATCAGCTCCAGGGACTGGGCGAGCGAGCAGTGCATCGAGGCGAAGCTGGTGTTGCGCATGGCGTCATCCTAGTCAGTTGCTGGATTGAACTCACTATGGCTACGGTGGGGCCATGAGCATTTACCACCGGATCGTGGCCCGGCAGGTGCGGAAAGCGTTCGCACAGATCAGTGCGGGAAACTGGGAGGCGATGGTCGCCGGGATGGCGCCGTCGTTCACGTACCGCTTCTACGGTGAGCACGCGCTCAGTGGTGAACGCCGTACGCACGAGGCGCTGCGGCGCTGGTGGGAGCGTTGCTTCCGGCTGTTGCCCGGGACGCGGTTCGACGTGGACGACGTGATCGTCAGCGGCTGGCCGTGGAACACGCACGTCGCGACGGCGGTGACCGTGCACGTGAAGGTGGTGGACGGTTCGACGTACGACAACGTCGTGCATCAGTTCCTGCGGATCCGGTGGGGGAAGATCACCGAGGTCCGCACGCTGGAGGACACCGCGGTCCTGCAACGGACCCTGGACCGGCTCGCGGCCGCCGGGTACGAGGAGGCCCACGCGGAGCCGATCGTCGGCTGAGATCTTCCGTAGGGGACTACTACCAGGTGACGCTGACCGACCTGGACGGCTCGGGCTACCTGAACGGCCGGTGGGCCAACGTGCGCAGTGCGACTGGCACTCCGGCGTTCACCACGAACGGCACCTACTTCTACAACCGGCACGACGACCAGTTCGAGCAGGTGATGGCGTACTTCTGGGGGACGCAGTCGCAGAAGTACCTGCAGTCGTTGGGGTTCGGACGCGACCTGCCGCCGGTGAACGCGGAGAGCCAGGACTACCGGGTCGACCAGTACGGCCAGGACAACTCGTTCGAACGGGACAACCCCGACATCATCACGCTGGGCAAGGGTGGTGTGGACGACGCCGAGGACGGCGAGGTGATCGTGCACGAGACCGGTCACGCCGTGCACGCGGCGCAGGTGCCCGGGTTCGGGTCCTCGGAGGAGGCCGGCTCGATCGGTGAGGCGTTCGGCGACTACTTCGCGGTGACGGTCGGCGACTGGGTGGCCAAGCAGTACGGCGTACCGGAGCGCGAGGACCTGGCCTGCGTCGCGGACTGGGACTCGACGTCGTACACCTCGACCGTTCCGCACTGCCTGCGGCGCCTCGACACGAACAAGCACTACCCGCAGGACATGGTCGGTGAGGTGCACGCGGACGGCGAGATCTGGTCGCAGGCGCTGTACCAGCTCCGGACCGCGCTCGGCCCGGCGGTAGCCGACCGGATCATCATCGACGCGCAGTTCGGGTTCGCTCCGGACACCAGCTTCGCGGCCGCGGCGCGGCAGACCGTGGCGACAGCGCGCTCGCTGTACGGGCCGAGCCAGGCGGCGGTGGCGCAGAAGGCTTTCGCGGACCGCGCGATCCGCTGACCTGATTGCGGTCACGTCCGGAAATCCGGATGCTTTTGTCGGTGCTGCGGTCTACGGTCGGTCAAGTGCTGACTCTGTTGCGGTACGGCGTTCGAGTTGCACCTGGGAGCACGCTTCTGACGATGGGGCTGGCTGTCCTCGGCTCACTGCTGGGGCTGGCGGTCACGTTGCTGACCGGCCGGGTCGTCGGGGCGGTTCCAGGTGTGGTCGGCGGCGCTTCAGGTGCGATGCCGATCGGCCGGTTCAGCTGGCTGCTCGGTGCGCTGCTCGTCGTGTTCGTCCTCGACAGTCTGAAACCGGCCGCGCAGCAAGTGGCGACGATGGTGATGGACGCGGGCGTGGTGCGGGCGATCGGCACCGGCATCACCGACCCGCTGCTGAAGCCGCGGCGGATCGACCACCTCGAGGACGCCGACGTACTGGACGTGCAGGAACGCGCGAAGGGCAAGGGCGGCTTCCATCTCGCGCAAGGGCTCGGTCAACTGCCCTGGTTGCTCGCCAGTCGGGTCACGCTGGTCGGGTCGTCAGTGATCGTCGGCGCGATGTTCGCGTGGTGGGTTGCCGCGATGCTGCTCGCGATGACTCTGCTCTCCGAGTGGTACTACGGCCGCCTGATCGAGCGTGAGATCGACACCTGGTGGGGCAACACCGAGGAGCAGCGCCGGGCGAGCTACGCCTTCGACCTCGGCATGCGCGACGCGCCGAAGGAGCTGCGGGTCTTCGGGCTGCACAACTGGATCGTCCAGCGGTACGTGCGCGAGTGGACCGACGGCTATCGCCCGGTCTGGGACCGGCGCCGGCGGAACACGCGCTGGACCATGTTGCTCGGCGCCGTCCAGCTGCTCGCCAACGGGATCGCGATTCTCGCGGTCGGCCGGGCGGCGCTGCACGGCTCACTGCCGTTGACGCAGGTCGCGACCACGCTGCCCGCGATCCTCGCGATCGGCCAGTCCGCGAACGGGTTCGGCGTCGTGCAGGTCCGCCGCGGGCTCTCGGCGTACCGCGCGATGCGAGATCTGCCCGAGGTGATCGCGACCCGGCATCCCGAGCGGGAGGTCGCCACGGAGTCGCTCAAGGGGCACCGGATCGCGACGATGCCGGCGCGGGAAATCCGGTTCGAGAAGGTGAGCTTCCACTACCCCGGGTCGGACAAGACGGTACTGCGCGACCTCGACCTCACGATCCACGCGCACGAGGCGCTCGCGCTGGTCGGCATCAACGGCGCCGGGAAGTCCACGCTGGTGAAGCTGCTCGGCGGTGCGTACAAGCCGACGAGTGGGCGGATCCTCGTCGACGGTGTCGACCTGGCGGAGCTCGACCTGGCCGCTTGGCAGCGGCGGGTCGCCGCGATCGTCCAGGACTTCGTCCGGTTCCCGCTGTCGGTCACGGACAACGTCGTGTTCGGCGCGGTCGAACGCGAAGGCGACGAGTTGACGCTGGCCCGGGTCGCGCGCGAGTCCGGTATCGACGACGTGGTCCGCGGTCTGCCGAAGGGTTGGGACACCGTGCTGGACAAGACGTTCGACGGCGGCGTGGACCTGTCCGGTGGCGAGTGGCAGCGCGTCGCACTCGCGCGTGCGCTGTTCGCCGTCCATGCGGGTGCGGGCGTTCTGGTGCTGGACGAACCGGCCGCCGCGCTCGACGTACGGGCCGAGGCGGAGCTGGTGGAGCGGTATCTCGAGCTGACCTCGGGGGTCGCGTCGCTGATCATCTCGCACCGGTTCTCCGTGGTGCGGAACGCGGACCGGATCTGCGTGCTGTCCGACGGCCGGATCGTCGAGGACGGCACGCATGAGGAACTGCTGGCGATCGACGGCGAGTACGCCGCGATGTTCAAGCTGCAGGCCGAGCGGTACGTGACCGGACCGGAGGCCGTAGATGCCTAAGACCTTGCGGATCTTCCGGCTGTGGATCACCACGTCGTTCCGTGCGGCGCCGTGGCTGATGACGGCCTCGACAGTGCTCGTCGCGCTCCGGGCGATCACGGCTCCGGCCCAGACGTACGGCGTGAGCCGCCTCGTCGACGGGATCGCGTCGGACCGGTCGAGCACGATCGCGCTCGGGATCGCGATCATCGTCGGCGGCCTGGCGATCTCGTTCGTCGCGGACACGCTCGGCTGGCCGTTGCAGGACACCGCGCAGGAGCGGATGGCTGGTCGCGTGCATGCGGACCTACTCGACGTGACGACCGGGATCCCGGGGTTGTCGCACCACGAGCGGCCCGAGGTCGCGGACAAGCTCGAGCTGGTCCGCGAACGCGCCTGGCGGATGGGCGTCGGCGCCGAAGTACTGCTGTGGGCGTTCGCCACCGTGACCAACACGGTGACCGTGCTGACGCTGCTCGGCTCGGTGCATCCGGTGCTGCTCGTGCTCCCCTTGCTCGGTGGCGCCCGGATCTGGTCGGCGTACCTGAGCAGCACCCGCCAGCAGAAGGCGTGGGAGGACTCGATGCCGCAGGAGCGGCTCGTCGACCGGCTGATCGACGTCGCCAAGGACCCGCGGATGGGGCTCGAGGTGCGGGTGTTCGGGCTCGGGAAGGTCCTGCTGGACCGGATCTTCGCGTTGCAGACCGAGCGCTTCGACCGCCGGGTGGCCGCGGCGCGCTGGGGCGGGAAGGTCGACGGAGCCGTCCGGCTGGTGTTCGGGCTCGCGTACGCGATCGCGATCATCTGGGTCGTGGCCCGGGCGCGGGACGGGCAGGCCACCGCGGGCGACGTCGTCCTCGTGCTGCTGCTCGCGCCGCAGGTCGACCAGATGACCGGCGGTATCGCCCAGAACGTGTACTGGGTCGGCGAGGTGATCCGGAGCTTCAGCCGCTACGACTGGCTGCGCGAGTACGCCAAGCAGAACTCGTGGCGCTCCAGCCAGGCGCCGGCGCCCGCGCGGATCACCGAGGGCATCGAGCTGCGGGACGTCGGGTTCTCGTACCCAGGTTCGGAGTCGGCGGTGCTGAGCGGGATCAACCTGACCGTGCCGGCCGGGTCGGCGGTCGCGCTGGTGGGGGAGAACGGCGCCGGCAAGACGACGCTGGTCAAGCTGCTCGCCCGGATGTACGACCCGACCACCGGGCGGATCCTGGTCGACGGCGTGGACCTGGCGACGATCCAGCCGGACGAGTGGCGGTCGCAGCTGAGCGCCGGGTTCCAGGACTTCGTGAAGTTCGAGTTCACCGCCCGCGAGGTGGTCTCGATCGGTGACCTGGCGCGGGCCGGCGACGAGGACGCCGTACTGACCGCGATCGGGCGCGGCGACGCCGAGTCGGTGGTCGCCGGCCTGCCACGCGGGCTGGACTCCCAGCTCGGCAAGAAGTTCGCGGACGGCGTCGAGCTCTCCGGCGGTCAGTGGCAGCGGCTCGCCCTGGCCCGGGCGTTCATGCGCGAACGCCCACTGCTCCTGCTGCTCGACGAGCCGACCGCCGCGCTCGACCCGGAAGCCGAACACCGCCTCTACGAGCAGTACGCCGAAGCCGCCAAGATCGCGGCGGCCGAGACCGGCGGCATCACCGTCCTCGTCTCGCACCGCTTCTCCACGGTCCGGATGGCCGACCTGATCGTCGTGATGCACCGCGGCCGCATCGAGGAGTTCGGCACCCACGAAGACCTGCTCGCCGCCGGCGCCCGCTACGCCGAGCTCTTCGAACTCCAGGCCCGCGCGTACCGCTGACGGTCACAAAGCCGCAGGGTGTCCTGTCTCTACAGGTATGAGCCAGCAGATCGACACCGTCGACAGTCTTCGTCAGCACCTGCAATGGGCGATCGAGCTCGAGCACTCGACGCTCCCGCCGTACCTGTGTGCGCTGTACTCGCTCGACCCGGCGCGGAACCCGGACGCCGTTGACGTGGTGAGCAGCGTGTTCGTCGAGGAGATGATCCATCTCTCGCTGGCCTGCAACCTGCTCAACGCCGTCGGGGGCGAACCGCGGCTGGACACGCCCGACAACCTGCCGGGGTATCCGCGGCGGCTGCCGCACGGCGAGGTGGAACTGTCGCTGCTGCCGTTCGGGCCGGCGGCGCTGGAGATGTTCTTGCGGCTGGAGAAGCCCGAGGCTCCCGGCGCGCCGGGGGAGAGCGACCACTACGAGACGATCGGCCAGTTCTACGACGCGATCGAGGACGGCTTGCGGTACCTCTGCGAGACACTCGGCGAGGACAAGGTGTTCTCCGGCGATCCCGCGCGGCAGGTGACGGCCGGCCCGTTCCAGCACACCGACGGCGAGGTGCACCCGGTCACCGGGCTGGACTCGGCACTGGCCGCGCTCGAGGAGATCGTCGAGCAGGGCGAGGGGACGGCGCGGGCCGAGGTCTGGGACGGCGACCACGACATCTTCCACCCGGACCGCGACGAGGTGGCGCACTACTACCGCTTCAAGGAGCTCGAGCTCGGCCGCCGCTACCAGCGCGGCGACACTCCACAGTCCGGCCCGACCGGCGAGCCGGTGACGGTCGACCTGGCGGGCGTCACGCCGATGCAGCCGAACCCGCGGCGCTCGGACGATCCGCAGATCCGGGCCGCCCAGGAAGAGTTCGACAACACCTACTGCACCCTGCTGTACCTCCTCGAGCAAGCCTTCACCGGCCAACCCGCGATGATCCGGGACGCCACCCGTGCCATGTTCGGGCTGAAAGCCGAGGCACTGAAACTGATGCGGCTGAGCGAGGACGAACAGAGCACCGCGGGCCCGACCTTCCGGTACGTTGCGCCCGCGGACCGCCGATGAAAGTGAGACCGAACTGAGAAGTGACTGAGAGGTTGGCTGCAATCTGTTGCTGCTAGTTCGCCAATAGTTAACGTTCGGTCTTCACGTGGCGGTACATCTCTTCCTAATGTATCCACCATGGACATTCCGCCCGCTGTCCGTGCCCGCGCGGTCACGAAGTGCTTCGGTGAGGTCGTGGCGCTCGACGGCGTCGACCTCGACGTCGCGCCAGGTCAGCTCCACGGCCTGGTGGGACCGAACGGAGCCGGCAAGACCACGCTGCTCGGTCTGTTGCTCGGACTCGCCGTCGCCGACACGGGCACGCTGGAGATCCTTGGTACGCCGGTCGGCCGCGCTCTCGCCGTACCCGAAGGGGTTGCCGGCTTCGTCGACGGCCCCGGGTTGTACCCGTCGATGACCGCTCGGCAGAACTTGTCCGCGCTGGCCGCCCTGCGCGGCGACGGCACGATGAAGATCGACGAGGCGATCGACCAGGTCGGCCTGACCGATGTCGCCGACGATCGCGTCCGCGGCTTCTCGCTCGGGATGCGCCAGCGCCTCGGCCTGGCCGCCGCACTGCTCACGAAGCCCCGGCTGCTGATCCTGGACGAGCCGTCGAACGGTCTTGACCCGGCCGGCAAGAAGCACGTGTACGGCGTACTCACCAAGCTGGCCGCCGACGGTACGGCGGTGATCCTGTCCAGTCATCGGATGGACGACGTCGAGGCGCTCTGCTCCGAGGTGACGATCCTGGCCACCGGGCGGGTCGCGTTCACCGGCCCGATCAGCAAGCTGGCGTCGGAGGACACCGACCTCGACTACCGCGTCCGCACCTCGGACCCGGTGGCCGGCCGGCGGGCCGCTCTCGCGACGCCCGGCATCCGCCTGCACGAGACCGGCCTCGCCGACAACGCCCGAAACGCCGACGACGCCCGCGACACCGGCGACGTGGAGCTGCTGGTCGTGTCGGCGACGGTGCCGGCGCTGGACGAGTTCGTGAAGCGGCTGGTTCGGGAAGGCGTGGCCGTCCGGGAGCTCGCGCCGGTCGTGTCGCCACTCGAAGCTGCCTTCCTCGCCCTCACCGAGCAGCAGGAGACCAACTGATGACAGCCACGCTGGCTGCCCCCGACACCCCTGTCGTCCGGCCTGTCCCGATCACGCGCGGGTACCGCTTCGAGCTCGTGAAGCTGCTGTCGCAGTGGCGCGTCCGGGTCCTGATCGTGGCGTGCTGGCTTGCCCCGGCCGTGTTCG
Source organism: Kribbella jejuensis (assembly GCF_006715085.1). Taxonomy (NCBI): domain Bacteria; kingdom Bacillati; phylum Actinomycetota; class Actinomycetes; order Propionibacteriales; family Kribbellaceae; genus Kribbella; species Kribbella jejuensis. The sequence goes on from NZ_VFMM01000003.1 coordinate 168,976, forward strand.
TGACGGTCGTGAGCCAGCAGGCCTCGCTCCCGGTCGACACGTTGTTCGGCCGGATGATGCACGCGACCGGCTGGGCCGGACCTCTGGTCCTGCTGGGCTTCTCGGGCTCGTGGGCGTTGCCGTTGCTCACCTCGCTGGTCGCCGGTGACGTGTTCGCGGCCGAGGATCGGCTCGGCACCTGGCGGCACCTGCTCGTCGCGGTCCGCTCGCCCCGGCGGATCTTCGTCTCGAAGGCGCTGTCCAGCCTGTCCGTGATCGTCGTACTCGTGATCGGCCTGGTCGTGTCGAGTACGGTCAGCGGTTTGCTTGTCGTGGGCAACCGTCAGCTGATCGGGCTCGACGGCCACCTGCTCTCGCCGGGTGACGCGGCCGGCCGGGTGCTGCTCGCGTGGTTGTGCGCGCTCGCGCCGACGCTGGCGCTGGCCGCGATCGGTCTGCTCGGATCCGTCGCGATGGGCCGGTCGCCGATGGGCCTGCTGCTTCCGGCAGTCGTCGCGCTCGCGATGCAGATCGTGCAACAGCTTCCGGTGCCCGTCGCCGTACGGCTGGCACTGCCGGGCTACGCGTTCATCAGCTGGAACGGCTTGTTCACCGACCCCGCACAACGGGGGCCCTTGCTGATCGGCGTCATCGTCAGCCTGGTGTGGGCGGTCGTTGCGACCGGCCTCGCGTACCTGCTGTTCGTACGCCGTGACTTCACCAACCCCACGCACGACGGCTCCGGCCGCCGGGCGTTGACGGCCGGCCTGGTGCCGCTCGTCGTGCTGCTCGGTGTCAGCGTCGCCGCGCTCGCACCCGTCACCGGCTTCGGTTCGGGGATCGAACAGGACAAGGTGCAACGGTCGGTCGCGATCGAGTTCGCACACCTCTACCGCCTGCAGACCAAGCAGCTGAACCGGGCCGATGTCACCGAGGCTCAGCTGCAGACCGCTGCCGAGTGCACGAAGGGCGGCGACCAGGTCGCCGCGCGCGGGCCCGGCAACGACTGGCGGTGCGTGATCAGCTGGCATCTGCCGGGCGTCGACGTAGCCGGCTCGGCGATCTACCAGCTCGACATCAACCCACTCGGTCGGTACGTGGCCGACGGGGACGGACCGAAAGAAGTGAACGGCTTCTTCCTGGTCCGCACCCCGTCCGGGGACGAACCGAACCCACTGTGGCAGTTCGACGGCAATATCGAACTGCTACCCGTCAAGTAGTGCCAACCCGAAGGGATCAACCCCATGCAGGTAACACGCCGCCGCAGGCGTGACGAGACGGGCCCGTCCAGCCCCCTCCGGCGCAGGGTACCACTGGTCACGGCGGGTGCCACGGCGGTCGCCGTGACGCTGGCCGGCACCGCGGTCGCCTCGACGACCGGCTTCGGCAAGGACCACGTCGGGCAGGTCACCGACAAGGGCCAGGTCATCTCGTCCGACCAGTACATCAAGCCGATCGGCGACCGTCTCGTCCTCCAGAAGGGCAAGATCATGTCGTCGACCGTCAGCCCCGACGGCAGCCACCTGGCCGCCTCGGTGACCGACGGCGGGATGGCGCTGGCCATCGTCGACCTGAAGAACTGGAAGGTCCAGCAGTACATCGGCAACAACGCCGCCGCGGATCTCAAGATCCCCGGCAACGACGTCGGCCAGGAAGGCCCGACGTACTCGCCGGACGGCAAGCAGGTCTGGCTGGGACAGACCGACGGCTACCGGAAGTTCACCGTGAACGCCGACGGTTCGTTGGCGAACCCGACGTTCGTCTCGATCCCGGCCGACGGTGCGAAGCACTCGCTCGCCGCCGAGGCCGTGTTCTCCGCGGACAGCTCGACCGTGTACTCCGCGGTCAACGGCCAGAACCGCGTGGTCGCGATCGACACCGCGACCGGCACGATCAAGCAGAGCTGGGCGACCGGCAACGCGCCGCGCGACCTGGTCATGGTCGACGGCAAGCTGTACGTGAGCAACGAGGGTGGCCGGACCGCGCAGGCCGGCGACACGACGCTCAACTCGTACGGCACCAACGTCGTGGCCAACCAGGACTCGATCACCACGACCGGTACGGTCAGCGTGATCGACCCGGCGAACCCGTCGGCCGCCGTCGCGAGCATCCCGGTCGGTCTGCACCCGACCGCGCTGTACGCGAAGAACGGCGCGGTGTTCGTCACCAACGTGGCCAGCAACACGGTCTCGGTGATCGACACCAAGCGCGGCAAGGTCACCCAGACGATCGCGACCCAGCCGTGGCCGGCGGCCTCGGTCGGGTACGAGCCGGACGGCGCCACGCTGACCGACGACGGTCACCTGCTGGTCTCGCTCGGCCGGGCGAACGCGATCGCGGTCTACAAGTACAAGAACCCGCTCGAGCCGGTCAGCTACGTGGGTCTGCTGCCGACCGACTACTTCCCGGCTGAACTCGCGCAGGTCGGCAAGGACATCGTGGTCTCGAACACCCGCGGTATCGACGCCCTTCGCGACACGACAGCCGCCGGCCACGGGACCCACGACACCACGTCGAGCCTGACCAAGTTCCAGCTCCCGGACGACCAGGCGATCAAGAAGTACACCAAGACCGTCTTCGACCAGAACGGCTGGACGAACGGTTCGGCGCAGGTCGCCACGGACAAGGGCCACCGCAAGCCGGTGCCGGTCCCCGCGAAGCTCGGCGACCCGTCGACGATCAAGCACGTGTTCCTGCTGGTCAAGGAGAACCGCACCTACGACCAGGTGTACGGCGACATCCCGGAGGGCAACGGCGACCCGGCGCTGACGCAGTACGGCGAGAACGTGACGCCGAACCAGCACGCGCTGGCCAAGCAGTTCGGGCTGTACGACAACACCTACGACGTCGGCACGAACTCCGCCGAGGGTCACAACTGGCTGATGCAGGCCGACAACCCGGAGTACACCGAGTCCTCGGCCGGTGAGTACCTGCGCAGCTACGACACCGAGGACGACGCGCTCGGCCACCAGAAGAGCGGCTTCCTCTGGACCGGCGCGCAGGCGGCCGGCAAGTCCGTCAAGGACTACGGCGAGTTCCTGTCGATCGAGAAGAAGCCGACCGGTGCGAGCTGGCAGAACCTGTACTGCGACACCAAGCAGATGCAGGCCGGTGCCGACACGAAGTACCCGATCCAGGTCGGCTCGGCGATCCCGTCGCTGAACAAGGTCGCGGTGCAGGGCTTCCCGCAGTTCGACACCTCGGTGCCGGACATCTACAAGGAACAGGTCTGGGAGAAGGACTTCAAGAAGAACGGTCCGGCGAACCTGAACATGTTCTGGTACTCCAACGACCACACCGGCGGGACCGCGAACGGCCCGGCGCAGGTGGCCGACAACGACCTGGCCGTCGGCCGGACCGTTGACGCGATCACGCACAGCAAGTACTGGAAGGACTCGGCGATCTTCATCGTCGAGGACGACTCGCAGGCCGGGCTGGACCACGTCGACGGCCACCGGGCGCCGATCCAGATCATCAGCCCGTACGCGCAGCACGGTGTGGTGGACAGCCACTACTACACGCAGATCACGATGATCCGCACGATCGAGCAGATCCTCGGGATCTCCCCGATGAACCAGAAGGACACCGCGGCCACCCCGATGTTCGGCGCGTTCACTCCCAAGCCGAACTTCACCCCGTTCACCGCGCTGCCGAACCGCACCTCGCTGACCGGTGGCGTGAACCCGCTGCCGAGCTGCGGCGCCGACGTTCCGGCGGCGCAGAACCCGAACGTGGCGCCGGCACCCACGGCGTCCGTTCCGGCGAACATGACCGCGATGGCGGCGCAGTGGTCGGCGTGGAAGGACCAGCAGCGCACCACCGGCCCGAACGCCAAGGCCGACTTCGCGAACCCGGCCCAGATGAACCACTACAACTGGTACGAGTCGCACAACTGGTCCACGGCGTACCCCGGCGAGAGCCAGATCTTCGCGCCGCAGAACGTCCCGGGTGCGGTCATCCCGGGCGCCGAGAACGACGGCTGACCACCGGCAGGACCGAGCACGAATAAACGCGGATAAATAGCTAGCAGGCGGACCGGGGACGGTGATAACGTCCCCGGTCTGTCTTTTCGGGATCGAATCGAACCGGATGGATCTGCTCCGGGGCGGGACCCAGCTCACGATTCGAGGCTCTGTCCGATGGTCGAACCTGAGCTAGCGCCTGAGCTAGCAACTGAACGCGCCTATCTCAGCACTGCTCGCACCGCACTCCGTTCCATGTACGCCGAGGTCGTCGACCGCGAGGTCCAGATCATCGGCGGCGAGGACAACGACGAACGCTTCACCAACGAGGCCAACCAGCGGGCCAAGGAGCTGCGCACGCATGCGCTCCTCGACCTGCCCGACGTACCGCTGTTCTTCGGCCGGCTCGACTACGAGCCCGGCACGATCGAGGGACACGACCAGATCTACATCGGCCGCCGCCACGTCCACGACGGGACCGGCGTACCGCTCGTCATCGACTGGCGCGCACCGGTGTCCGTACCGTTCTACCGCGCCACCCCGACCGATCGGCAGCGCGTGCTGATGCGCCGCCGTTACGGCTTTTCCGATCACGCAGACCTGACCGGTTTCGAGGACGAGTCGCTGACCGCCGTCGTGGAGACCGATCAGGCGGACGCGTTCCTGCGCGCCGAGATCGAGCGCCCGCGCACCGGCCCGATGCGCGACATCGTCGCCACCATCCAGCCCGAACAGGACGACCTGGTCCGCGCACCGCTGCACCCGAGCGTCTGCGTCCAGGGCGCACCCGGGACCGGGAAGACCGCGGTCGGCCTGCACCGCGTCGCGTACCTGCTCTACACCGAACGCGAGCGGCTCGGCCGCGGCGGCGTCGTGATCGTCGGCCCGAACAAGTCGTTCCTGTCCTACATCCGCAAGGTACTGCCCGCGCTGGGTGAGGTCGACGTCCGCCAGATCACCATCGACGAACTGCTGATGCGACCGGCCGGGACGACCGACGAACCGGCGGCCGAGGCCCTGAAGGGCGACGCCCGGATGGCCGATGTACTCCGGCGCGCGCTCTGGTCGTACGTCGGTACGCCGACCGCCGGAGTCCTGTACAGCAAGGGATCCCGGCGCTATCGGGTGCACGACTACGAGGTCGTCGACATCGTCTCGGACCTGCGCGAGTCGACCCGGTACGCACCCGGCCGGAACGCGCTGGCGCAGCGGATCGCGCATGTTGTGCTGGTCCGGATGGAGGAGCGCGCCGAGTCCCCGGACGACCGTGTGCAGAACGCGGTCGCTCGCTCGAAGCCCGTCAAGGAGGTCCTGGACGCGGTCTGGCCGCGTGTTGTCCCGGAGCAGATCCTGCACCGGCTGTTCTCCGACGCCGACTTCCTCGCGCAGGCCGCGCCGACTCTGACGGACGAGGAACGTACGGCGCTGCTGTGGACGAAACCGGCCCGCTCGTGGAAGTCGGCGAAATGGTCGTTCGCAGACACGGTCCTGCTCGACGAGCTCGAGGACCTGATCGAACGCCGTACCGGTTCGCTCGGCCACCTGGTCCTCGACGAGGCCCAGGACCTGTCGGCGATGCAGCTGCGCGCGCTCGGCCGGCGCTGCCGGACCGGGTCGGCGACCGTGCTCGGCGACCTCGCGCAGGCGACCACGGCCTGGGCCGCCGGTCCGTGGGACCAGGTGCTCGGGCATCTCGGCAAGGACGACGGCGTCGTGGCCGAGCTCGACCGCGGGTTCCGGGTGCCCGAGCAGATCATCAACTTCGCCGCGAAGCTGCTGCCCGCGATCGCGCCGACGCTGCGCACCCCGACCGGCGTCCGCACGGTCGCGAACGCGCTGAGCATCGTGCCCGCCGACGCGGACTCGTACGTGCAGCAGGTGGTCGCCGAGTGCCGTACGGCGCTGGCCGGCGAAGGCTCGGTGGCACTGATCGCCGCCGACGACCAGGTCGCCGGCCTGCGGGACGCGCTGGTCGCGGACGGTCTGGAGACCGCACTGCTCGGCGAGACCGAGGACGAGATCGACACGGTCCGCCTGGTCTGTGTGCCGGCCACGTTGGCGAAGGGACTCGAGTTCGATGCAGTCGTGGTCGCCGAGCCGGCGCACATCGTCGCCGCCGAGGCCCGCGGACTGCATCGCCTGTACGTCGTCCTCACCCGGGCTGTCAGCCGCCTGCAGATCGTCCATGCCGAGCCGCTGCCGGCCGCGCTGAGTCCGGCGTGACCTGAGATCGACGTTAAGGTCCAGGGATGAGTTCCCTGGTCGTCGTCCTCCTGGTGATCGCGGTCGTGCTCGTCGTGGGCGGGATCACCTGGGGGATCGTGGCGATGGTCCGCCGGCAGGCCTACATCAGCTCGATCCGCGAGCGCGGCTGGACGTTCGTGAGCAGCCCGACCTGGGAGTCCGTCGGGCGGTTGAGCAATCCGCCGTTCGGCCTCGGCTTCGAGCGCCATCCGGACGACCAGATCACCGGCGCGACCAGTACCGGGCGGGCGTTCCAGGTGATCGAGTACAAGTCGTCGTACTGGTCGGGCTGGGTCGGCATGGTCACGCTGTCGCGCCCGTTGCCGGAGCTGTGGGTCACCGGCGGCGAGACCACCCCGCGGTACGGCGTACTCGCCCAGGCCGTACCGGCTCCGCCGCAGCTCGGTCCGGGGTGGCAGGTCGGCGCCCTGGATCCGGCGTACGCGCAGGAGGTTCTGACGCCGGGGGTGTGCCAGCAGCTGACCGCGCTCGCGTCCGGGCAGGTGGGCGTCAACCTGAGCATCGACGGTGACCAGCTCGTCGTCCTCGATCCGCCGCGCAAGGACCTCGATCGGCTCGGTCCCTGGCTGGAGCAGCTCGGTGCGGTCGCGTCGGCGGTCGACGCGGCGCCGCTGGACCGGTGGATCCAGCCGGAACCGCAGCAGCGGCTGACGTTCTACCACCACCCGGACTGGTACTGGGTCGGCGTCGACGACAGCCTGCTCGAGTTCACGCCGATCAACCGCGGCGGGTCGCATCACCGGACCGAGGACGTGGTCCGCGGGCGGGACGGCGACGGGCCGCCGTTCGTCGCGTTCAAGCACCACTGGCAGACGACGCGGACCGAGTCGTACACCGACTCCAACGGCAACACGCAGACGCGGACGATCACCGAACACCATGATGAGCCGATCCTGGGGTTCCAGTTGCCGATCGCGATGCCGCCGCTGAAGATCGGGCGCAAGGGGCTGGGCAAGGGCATCGAGTTCGAGAGTGCGGCGTTCAACAAGCAGTTCGCGGTGTCTGCGCAGGATCGGAAGTACGCGTACGACGTGATCCATCCGCGGCAGATGGAGTACTTGATGGCGGCACAGGGGCGGCCGTTCGAGATCGACGGGGACTGGGTGTGGTTCTCGCCGGGCGAGCACAGTCAACCGGCGATCGCGCACTGCTCGGCGTACCTGCGGGGCTTCCTCGGACGGGTGCCGCGCTTCGTGTGGAAGAACCTCGGACTCCAGGACACCCCGTATCCCGCCTTGGACAGCTAGGGAATGCGGTTCCCGTCCGCATGGTTGGATCTGAGCGTGTCGAATCAACGAACCGTCGTCATCTTCGGTGCCAGTGGTGACCTGAGCTCGCGGCTGTTGCTGCCCGGCCTGGGCAGTTTGCTCGCCGGGCCGCGTGCCACCAGCGTGCGGATCATCGGTACCGGCCGGTCGCCGCTCGCCGCGGACGAGTGGACCTCGCGCGTCCGTTCTGCCTTCGGTGGTGACCTGAGTGACGCCGCGGCTGAGACGCTGGCGACCACGCAGTACGTCGCAGGTGACCCGACCGACGCCACCCATCTCCGTGCGCTGCTCGCCTTGGCCGGTCCTGCGCCGGTGCTGTACTTCTCGCTGCCCCCGGCCGTCGCGACTGCGATCGTCGAGACGCTGCAGAGCGTCGACCTGGCTGAGGGCACTGAGCTGGCCTTCGAGAAGCCGTTCGGTACCGACGCCGCGTCGGCCGCCGCGCTGAACAAGCTCGTCGGCACGCTCGTGCCGGAGGAGAACGTGCACCGCGTCGACCACTTCCTCGGGCGCACGGCCGTGCTGAACCTCATCGGCCTGCGGTTCGCGAACCGGTTGTTCGAGCCGGTCTGGAACGCGGAGCACATCGAGAGCATCGAGATCGTGTACGACGAGACGCTCGGGCTGGAGGGGCGCGCGCAGTACTACGACAACGCCGGTGCGCTCGTCGACATGATCCAGAGTCACCTGCTGCTCGTTCTCGCCCTGCTGGCGATGGACGCTCCGGCGACGATGGACGCCGTCGAGGTGCGGAGCGAGATGGCTCGGGCGCTGCGGAGTACGCATCTGTACGGGTCTCCGGTGGAGGCGAGCCGGCGGGCGCGGTACACGGCCGGCGGCGGCGTTCCGTCGTACGCCGAGGAGGCCGGCGTGGACCCGGGGCGGGAGACCGAGACGCTCGCGGAGCTGACCGTCGAGGTGGACACGAACCGCTGGGCGGGCGTGCCGATCACGCTCCGTTCGGGGAAGGCACTCGGCGTCGCGCGCAAGGAGATCGTGATCAAGTTCAAGCCGCTGCGGCACCTGCCGTCCGGCCTGCACGGCGGTCGCGACGGCGAGACGCTGCGCATCGGCCTGAACCCCGGCGAACTGTCGCTGTCCGTACCGGCGCTCGGCGTCGACGGCCCGTACACGATGGGCCAGGTCTTCCTCGACGCGACGCTGCCGACCTCCCCGGTCCTCCCGTACGGCGAGGTCCTGAACGGAATCCTCCGTGGCGACCCGTTGCTGTCGGTGCGCGGGGACGTGGCCGAACGCTGCTGGGAGATCGTCGAACCAGCCCTCGACGCGTGGCGCACGGGGGAGGTCCCGCTGGAGGAGTACGAGGCCGGCTCCAACGGACCCAGCCGCTGGCGCGCCGCCTCCTGACACCAGGCATTTACCCTGGGGCGACTGGCAGCCCACTCGCTGGAGAGTAAGCGGCGACAACACGATCACTCTCCAGCAAGAGGTGCACCAGATGAGCTCCGTCCCCTCCCGACGCACCCGCGTCACCCTCGCCGCACTCACCGCGGCCCTGGCAGCCGCGGTAAGCGGAACAGCCGCCACCACCGCGGCCCACGCCGCCCCGGCAACCTCGCCACCCGCCGCGACAACCGCCCCGCCCACCGCCGCGGCCGACGCCGTCCCGGCAACCTGGCGGCCCGACGCGACACCCGCCGCGCGCACCGCCGCAGCACCCGCCCTGCGCACCCTCGCGGCATCCACCCCGCGCACCCTCGCGGCATTCACCCCGCGCACCCTCGCGGCATCCACCCCGCGCACTGCCGTGGTGCGGAACGGGGCCGGCGGGCCGGTGGTTGTCACGGGCAACGGGTTCGTCCGTGGTGTTTCTGCTGACGGGACGTCGGCGTTCCTGGGGATCCCGTACGCTGCCGCGCCGACCGGAAACCTGCGGTGGCGTGCTCCGCAGCCGGTGCCGAGCTGGCGGGGTGTCCGCGACGCGACCAAGTACGGCCCGGGGTGTCCGCAGGCTCCCGGCATCGCGCCGCCAGGGACGTTGAGTGAGGACTGCCTCTACTTGAACGTGTCCACGGCGAACCTGCACGGCATGACCAAGCGGCCTGTGCTGGTGTGGATCCACGGCGGAGGGCTGACCGCGGACAGCGGCTCCAACTACGACGGCACCAAGCTCGCGAAGGCCGGTGCGGTCGTCGTCACGATCAACTACCGCCTGGGAGCGCTCGGCTTTCTCGCGCATCCGGCGCTGGCGTCCCGCGGTGGAGCGGCAGGCAACTACGGGCTGATGGACCAGCAGGCCGCGCTCCGGTGGGTGCAGCGGAACATCGCCCAGTTCGGCGGTGACCCGCACAACGTGACCATCGCCGGTGAGTCTGCTGGTGGCATGTCGGTGCTCGCGCACGTGACGTCGCGCAGTTCGAAGGGTCTGTTCCAGAAGGCGATCGTGGAGAGCGGCGCGTTCGCGCTGCAGCAGGAGTCGCTGGCCAAGGCTGAGGCGAACGGTCAGGAGTTCGCCTCGAAGGTCGGATGCGCGGATCAGACTGCCGCCTGCCTGCGAGAGGTGCCGGTTCAGGCGCTCGTGGACAACGCCGCGACCGCGAGCGTCACCATCCCGGGGGTCGTCGACGGCGCGGTCCTCAAGGAATCCATCGGCACCGCCCTCGCGGCCGGCCGCTTCAACCACGTCCCGATCCTCAACGGCAGCAACCACGACGAGGAAGCCCTCTTCACCCTCGGCGGCCGGGTGGTGAGCCGCGGCTACAACGTCGCGTACACCACCCCGGTGACCGCAGCCAACTACGAGAGCAACATCGCCGCCGCCCTCCGCATCAACCCCACCCAAGCCACAGCCATCGCCGCCGACTACCCCCTCGCCTCCTACCCGTCACCTGACAAGGCATTCGGCACCTTGGTCGGCGACGCCACCTTCGCCTGCACCGCGGCACAGGTCGACAAGTGGACCAACGCCCAGGCCTACGAGTTCAACGACGACACTGCCCCGTTCTTGTTCGCCCCTCCTGGCACCCTCTCGGTGGCCACCCACGGCTCCGAGCTGTGGTACCTGTTCGACCTCCCGAACGCACCGTTCCAGCAGCCCCTCGACGCTGCCCAGACCAACCTCGCCGACACCATGCGCGCCGACTGGGTGAAGTTCGCCGCCACCGGCACCTTCGGCCCGGTCGCCGGGACGGTCTCGTACCAGCTCCCCGCACCGAGCCTCTCGACGGACTTCGCCGAGCGGCACCACTGCGCCACTTTCGCACAGAATCTTGACAAGGTTAAGTAATAGTTCCAATATCCTATCCGATTCGGTATTTCTCTGAGGTTCTCTGGGAAGAGGTCACCGCCATGACCAGATCCGTTCGGAGCAGGGTGTTACGGGCCGCGCTTGCCGCGGTCGTCGTCGCCGGGCTGCTGCCGACAGGTTTGAGTACGTCGTCAGCGGCACCGGCGACAGCCACCACAACAGCCACCACAACAGCCACCACCACGACCACCGCTGCGACGCCGACTGCGACCCCGCTGACGGGTCCGGCCGGGGACAAGGCCGCCAAGCCCTACATGGGCTGGAGCAGCTACAGCATGCAGGTCTACAACCCGAACGGCGGCAGCTGGATCACCGCCGACCAGCTGATCAAGCAGTCCGACGCGATGCACGCGAAGCTGCAGCAGTACGGGTACAACTACCTCAACATCGACGCCGGCTGGAACGACGGCATCGACGCGTACGGGCGCCCGACGCCGAGCAAGAAGCTCTACCCGAACGGTCTGCAGGCGGTGATCGACCACATCCACGCCAACGGCCAGAAGGTCGGCCTGTACATGATCCCGGGCATCAGCAAGGCGGTCATCGACGCCAAGCTCCCGATCTACGGCGCCCCGGGGTGCACCACCGGCGACCTGCCCGTGCTGCCGCTGCAGAAGGGCGACTACTGGGGGATCGGCTACCGGATCGACTTCTCCAAGCCGTGCGCGCAGAAGTACGTCGACTCGATCGCGGACCTGTTCGGCTCCTGGGGCCTGGACTTCCTGAAGTTCGACAGCGTCACGCCCGGGTCCGGGATCAGCGACCTGTCGGTCGACGCCCGCGACGACGTGAAGGCCTGGTCGCAGGCGTTGAAGCGGCACAACATCTGGCTCGAACTGTCCTGGGCGCTCGACATCAACTACGCCGACACCTGGAAGCAGTACGCGAACGGCTGGCGGATCGAGTGGGACGTCGAGTGCTACTGCACGGGTACGGCGCTGACCGCCTGGCCGAACATCAACCGGCTGTTCCCGAAGCTCGCCGACTGGTGGCGGCACGCGGGTCCGGGCGGCTGGAACGACCTGGACTCGCTCGACGTCGGCAACGGTTCGATGGACGGCCTGACCAAGGACGAACGCCGTACGGCGGCGACGTTGTGGGCGGTGTCCGCGGCGCCGATGTACATCGGCAACGACATGACGAACCTGGACTCGTACGGCCTCAGCCTGCTCACCAACCCCGAGGTGATCGCGGTCGACCAGGCCGGCCGTCCGGCGCACCCGGTGTCGACGAAGACCAACCGGCAGGTGTGGTACGCGCTCAACGCGGACAGCTCGTACACCGTTGCCCTGTTCAACCTTGGTCAGACGGACGCCGACATGACGATGAACTTCGCCGACCTCGGGCTGAACGGTTCCGCTAAGGTGCGCGACCTGTGGGACCGCAAGGACCTCGGCACGTTCGATTCGAGCTACACCGCGAAGAGCGTGCCGATCCACGGCGTCCGGTTGTTCAAGGTGACGCCGCAGAAGGGCGCCACGATCACCGTGAACGACGACGATCTGCGGGTCTCGTACGACGGAGCCTGGGAGCGGAACGACAACTACGAGGTACCGGCGGTCTCGCAGGCGCTGACCGTGGGGGTGACCGACTCCTCCCAGGCGTCCGCGAAGGTCGCCGACCTGCCGACGCGGACGATCGAGGTGAACAACAACAACTCCGGCATCGTCTACACCGGCAACTGGAACTACAGCTCCGGGCGTGGTCTGGGCGACTACCAGGACGACGTGCAGTGGACGGAGACGAACGGGGACTCGTTCTCGTACCAGTTCGTGGGTACGGGCGTGGACTACGTGACCGAGACCGATCCGGGGCAGGGTGACGTCGACATCTACATCGACGGTGAGCTCAAGCAGACCGTGAGTACGTACCTGGATCCGTCGCAGGGGCACAACAAACCGCAGCAGGTGGTGTACAGCATCTCGGACCTGCCGAACGGTACGCACACGATCCGTGGGGTGAAGAAGTCGGGGCAGTTCATGCTGCTGGACAAGCTCAACGTGCGACAGGAGAGCCTGCTGAACCCGGACACCGCGGTGTTCGACAAGAATGCGCCGGCCGACGTCGACGTCACGCTCGGGCGCGACCCGGGTGAGCTGGACGGCATCGCGTACGGCGGCAAGGACCTGGTGAAGGGCACCGACTACACGGTGAACGGGAACGTCGTGACGATCAGCAAGACGTACCTCGCGACGCTGCCGGTCGGGAACGCGGCGCTCGACGTCCGGTTCCGCGGCGACTACCGCGACGACATCCACGCCACCAAGACCGACGGCGCCGCCGTCACCTTCAGCTTCACCGGAACGGGCGTCGCCTGGACCACAGCCCTCGCCCCGGACCAGGGCGACGCGGATGTGTACGTCGACGGCAAGCTAATCCAACGCGTCAACCTCCACGCCGACGCCCGCGTAACCAACCGAACCGTCTTCAACACCACCCTGAAGAACGGCCCCCACACCCTCAAGCTCGTCAAGGCGAGCGGCACCATCCTCCGCCACGACACCATCCACTACACCCTCGCAAAGTAGCCCCTCCACCCTCAACCAGGCCACCCACCCAGTAACACCCCCGGGGCGAGGTTCGGTTCAACACCCCCGCCCCGGCCGAGGCCCGGTTCAACACCCCCGCCCCGGGGTAGGCTCGGTCAACGCCTCGCCCTCGGGGCGGGGCTCGGTTGATCACACGCCCCAGGGGCGAGGCTCGGTTGATCACACGCCCCAGGGGCGAGGCTCGGTTCACCACCCCGCCCCGGGCGAGATCGGTTCACCTACTCGCCCCGGGGCGAGGGCTCGATCCCACCCCTTCCCGAGCGAAGCTCGGTTCAACACCCTGCCCCCGAGCGGAGCTCGGTTCACCCCCGCCGCGCGCAGTTCGGTTCACCACCCCGGCCTCCGAGCGGAGTTCGGGTCAACACCCCGCCCCCGAGCGGAGCGAGGGCGGGACCCTGGTTGTTCCCTGAGTCACAGCTGAGTGACTGACTGATCAGTCAGTTAGTTGTTAACCTTGGCGGGTGTCTTTGAGTGATTTGGTGATTCCCCGTCGACGGGGGCGTCGCGGGGAGGACTCGCGGCTGGCTGAGCATGTGGATCGGCTGGGGGAGGAGCACCCGCCGATTCCGCTCGGTGGTGTGGACTACACGATGAAGAAGCCCGCCGTGCTCGCCGAACGCTTCGGCCCGGTGCTGGCCTACATGACGCGTGTCGAGCTCGAGGTCGAGCGCAACGTGCTCGAGCTGAACATCCTGCTCCCGGACCCGCCCGAGGTCGACCGGCACTTCTATGCCGACGTCTGGATGCCGCAGGAGACCCGGCACGGGCAGATCCTCGACAAGCTGCAGGAGCTGCTCGGCGTCCAGCCGCACGAGGCGAACCTGGACGAGGTGTCGTTCAGCCTGAAGTTCCTCGGCGCACTCGGAAAGGTGCCAGGCGTCCAGGACATCAGCCGGATGCTCTACTACCTGACCGGCCTCGCCACTGAGCGCTCCGCCGTCCTCGCGTACAACAAGCTGCACGCCGGACTGGTCGAGCTCGGCGAGCGTGCCATCGCCGCCACGGTGGTCGCGCCGATCCGCCGCCAGGAGCCCGGCCACTTCGCGTACTACCAGATGGCGGCCCAGGAACTGTGGGATCAGCTGTCGGGTTGGCAGAAATGGCTGACGCGCGGGCTCCGGAAGCGTACGTTCGAAGTAGTGGGTGCCTACAACAAGCTTCAGGTCACGCAGTTCGGGGACGTGATGGACAGACTGAGGTTGAGCAACGGCGGCGAGGCGGAGCTGCGGAAGTACGCACAGCAGGTCGGGCGGGCCGAACACGAGCTGCTGTGGGCCCATCGCCGGGGCCTCCGCGTACCGGACTACGTGTTCAAGTCCCTCAAGCGGGCCGCCGTGCTCGCTGCCGAGCGGAAAGGCGAGGTCTGGCCCGCTCCTCAACCCTCATGACCGCATCCCCGCAGCACCACAGCTCGCGCAGCACCAAGCGGCAGGTCATCATCGACACCGCCGAGCGGCTGTTCGCGGAGCACGGGTACGACGCGACCTCGACGGCCCGGATCGCGACCGAGGCCGGCGTACCGTCGGGGCTGGTTTTCTACCACTTCGCGACCAAGCTCGACCTGCTGCTCGCGGTGGTGCAGGAACGCCCGGCACCCAGTGAGGTACTGCGCTCCGCGGCGCGCGGCCGGACCGTACGACAGCGGTTGCGGGCGGTCGTGGCGAAGATGGCCGAGGAGCTGGAGAACGACCGTGCGGTCCGGATCATCGTGTTCCGGGAGGCACAGGGCCGGCCGGAGATCGCGTCGCGGGCGGCCGAGATGTTCGCGGACGCGAGCGCGACCGTGGCTGACGTACTCGCCGATGCCGACGACGTGGTGGCGGACCGGGCCCGAGTGCAGACCGCGGCCGAGCTCGTCGTGAGCCGGGTCTTCCTGGACACGGTCGCCCTCGGGCAGCTCGAGCCCGCCACCAAACGGCATGCGGCCATGATCGACCTGATTGTCGAGACACTCACCAGCACGCCGGGTTGATCAACTCCAGGGATCGAACGGGATCCCGGACGGCTTGGACGCGTTGAGCAGGTTGCGGAATCGGTCGTCCTTGTCGGTGATCTTGATCGTGGCGGCACCGAAGTCCGCGGTCATCAACGTGTCGCGCAACGACGTACTGGGGTAGCCGTTCCAGCCGACGAGCGGCGGGTAGCGCCAGGTGTGGTAGTGGTTCTCCGGCGGCTCGTCGTTGCTGTTGGCCAGCCGGAAGAAGTGCGTACTGGCGCCGTCCTTGTGGTACACGACCTTCGGGTGCGTACCGTCGAACCGGACCTGCGAACGGGTGTACGTGACCTGGCTCGAGTGCTGCGTCGTGGTCACGTACTCGACCTGGTTGGTGGCCTGGTCGACCCAGGAGATCACGTGTTCCCAGTCGTGCCGGTGACCGCCGAGACTGCTCCCGGGCAGTGCCTGGTCCTTCTCGAAGTAGCTGGCGTACACGATCGCGCACCAGCCGTTGTTGCACTTCTCGCGCGAGTAGGTCTGGGAGTTGTCGAGGTCGGACTGGTCGCGGCAGTTGCCGTTCAGTGCGCCGGTCGGGTTCAGCCCCGGGTTCAGCGTGCCGTCCGGTCCGATCGCGGGCGTCGCGTAGCAACCGTCGGTGTCGTAGTCGTACGCGGGCGAGAACGACTGCTCGTAGCCGTCGGCGTTCTGCGGGAGGTGCTGCGGCGGTTCGGCGTACGCGATCGCCGCCGAGGTGATCATCAACGCGGCGGTGCCGAGGACAACGCCGAGCGTTCGTCTGGGCATGGGATGCTCCTCATTTATTTCAGGGCGGAAAGGAACTAGACGACAATGACAGGACTCGGCCACCTGCGCCTATACGTCACGTGACTACAGGTCGACCGTCGGTGAAAGGGAAATCCGGGGGGTGCCAACCGGCCGTCACGTGTTGCACAGTGGGAGTGCTGTGGGAGGAGCACAGATGCCTGAAGAGGAACAGGCAGTGCCACCGGAGTCGCATCCGCCTGCGCTGCCGGACGGAAGGATCCCGACGTACGGCGGTCATCCCGTGGATCGGCCGCCACCGTTGGGGTGGGGACCCGATCTGTCCCGTTTCGACGAGCTGCTTCACCCGAAGCCGCCAGCGGAGAGCCCGCTGCTGGTCGTTGCGCTGATCGTTCTCGGCGGTGTCGCACTGTCCGTCCTGGTTGCCGTGCTCTCCACCGGCGTGTAGAGACCCGAGCGCGGGGTACTTGCCGGGCATGCGCCTGTCTGAGACTGCGGACGTCTGGTGGAAGAACGCCGTGATCTACTGCTTGGACGTCGAGACGTTCTTCGATACCGATGGTGACGGGCGGGGTGACCTCCGCGGCGTGGGTCAGCGGATCGATCACCTGGCCGAGCTGGGCGTGACCTGCCTGTGGCTGATGCCGTTCTACCCGACGCCGGACCGCGACGACGGCTACGACATCACCGACTTCTACGGCGTCGACCGCCGGCTGGGAACGCACGGCGACCTGGTCGAGCTGATCACGCTGGCCAAGGACCGCGGCATCCGGGTGATCGCCGATCTCGTCGTCAACCACACCTCCGACCAGCACCCGTGGTTCCAGAGTGCGCGGGCCTCGCGCGAATCGCCGTACCGGGGCTGGTACGTCTGGCGCGACCAGCCGCCACCGGACGCGGACAAGGGCGTCGTCTTCCCGGACCAGGAGACGAGCCTGTGGCAGTACGACGAAGCAGCGGGACAGTACTACTTGCACCGTTTCTACAAGTACCAGCCGGACCTGGACATCGCGAACTCAGAGGTCCGCGAGGAGATCGAGCGGGTGATCGGCTTCTGGGCCGAGCTCGGACTGTCCGGGTTCCGGGTGGACGCGGTGCCGTTCCTGCTCGACACCGCCGGCGCGGAGGATGCGGCGAACCTTCCGGATCCGCACGACTACCTGCGCGAGTTGCGGTCGTTCCTCGACCGCCGGCAGGGACAGTCGATGCTGCTCGGCGAGGTCAACCTGCCGTATCCCGACGTGCAGCGCTTCTACGGTACCGACGGCGACGAGCTGACGATGTGCTTCGACTTCATCACCATGCAGCGGCTCTACCTGTCGCTGGCCCGGAGCGATCCGGCCGAGCTGGTCAAGGCGTTGCACGAGCGGCCGGACCCGCCGGGCCGGGGGCAGTGGGCGATGTTCGTCCGGAACCACGACGAATTGACGCTGGACAAGCTGTCGGACGCCGAACGGCAGGAAGTGTTCGACGCGTTCGGGCCGGACAAGAACATGCAACTGTACGGTCGTGGTCTGCGCCGGCGGCTGCCGTCGATGCTGGGCAACGACGCGGACCGGATCCGGATGGTCTACAGCTTGCTGTTCTCGCTGCCGGGTACGCCGGTGCTGTTCTACGGCGAGGAGATCGGCATGGGGGAGAACCTCGCGGCGCCGGACCGGCACGCGGTGCGGACCCCGATGCAGTGGACCGCCGAGGTGAACGGCGGTTTCTCGACCGCCGATCCGAACGACCTGCCGGCGCCGATGGTCGAGGGCGAGTTCGGTCCGCAGAACGTGAACGTCGCGGCGCAGCGGCGGGACCGGGACTCGTTGTTCAGCTGGATGAAGCTGCTGATCCGCCGCTACCGGGAGTGCCCGGAACTGTCCTGGGGGACCTGCACGATCCTCGAGACCGAGGCGGAGTCGGTGTTCGCGCACCGCTCGGACTATGACGGCGGCACGATCGTTGCCGTCCACAACTTCGCCCCCGCGGATACGAAGGTCACGCTGGCCGTCGCGGGGGCCGGGGTCGGGGTCCGCGCGGTCGACCTGTTCGCCGACCGGACCTGGGAGGTCCGCGAGGACGGGACGATGACGGTCGAGCTTCCCTCGTACGGCTGCCGTTGGTTCCGGATCGTCCGTCCGGGGGACCGTTACCTCGTGTGACGTACCTCGTGTGACCGGTGCTTAGGCTGACTCGCGCACGCTGAGGACGACGAAGGCGACGACGGCGAGCGCGGTCAGCCCGGCCGGGATGAAGAACACGTGCGGCAGGCCGATGGCGGCGACGCCGATGCCGCCGATCGTGCCGCCGATCGCGGAACCGAGCGAGATCGCGCTGAGGAAGACGCCGGACGCGGTGCCGACACCTTCGGGGTAAAGGCGTTGGGCGATCGTCACGCCCAGCGCACCGACGCACGACCACAAACCGGCCGTGAGTGCTTGGCCGAGGAACAGCCCGGCGACCGAGGTGCTGAGCGCGTACGCGAGGTTGCCTGCCAGCCCCAGTACGGCGCCCGCCGTCATCGCGCGGATCGCCCCGAATCGGTCGGCGACCCGGGCCACGACGGGGAGCAGGGCGAGCTCGATCAGCGGCTGGATGCCGATCACCGCGCCGCGGACAGCATCCGACACGTGCAGCTGATCGGCCATGTAGAGCGGGAGGTAGCCGAACTTGATCGTGTCGCCGGTCATCGCGAGGACGCAGACCGCGGTGAAGGTCAGCAACGGGAGCATGTGGTCGATCCGCCGGCGCTCGATCGACAGGTCGCGGCGCGGGACGGCGTACCGCTCGACGCGTTGCCGGCCGAGCGGGAGCAGCTGCGCGAACACGCAGACGGCCGTTGCCACGAGCAACGGACGTAACCCGAAGACGCCACCGAACCAGCTGCCGAAGACCGGTCCGAGGATCCAGCCGATCGTGAACGCCATCCGGATCGTCGCGACGACCCGGTTCTCGGCCCGGGTCGGGTGCCGGCTGAGTTCGTCGCGGCAGGCAGCGAAAAGTTGCGCCATCGAACCACCGGCAATGCTCAGCAGTAGCGCACTGATCGCGAACGGCATCCACACCGTCGTCGACGCCGCCATCGCCAGCCAGCCGACGGTCCCGATCAATGCGCACACCCGGAACCACAGCAGCCGGTCGTGGGCCCGGTCGGACCAGCGCCCGACGAGATACCCGGCGAGCGGCGCGGCCAGGTTCGTCACGTAGTACAAACCGGCGACCGGCAACGGCGTGTGCAGCTCGCGGACCATGAACAAGGTCAGCTGCGGCGTCGCCGACGACACTCCGATGCCGCCGATCAGCAACGACACGAACGCGGAACGGTAGAACCGCGAACGGAGCACGACGGCCACCGCGGACTCGGGCCGGTCGTGCATCGATCCCCCTGACAATCGGCTGGAAAACGCCTACCTGAACCACGATAGGCGGCTAGGGTCGGGGCATGAAATTGACCGCCCTGCCGGTAGCCGCATCGTGGACGCACACCGGAGTACGGACCGGATTCGAGGTGCTGTTCGCGAGCGCCGGCCGGCTGCGTGGCCGTACGTCGGCACGCGAGGGTGACCTGCTGTGGTACGTCGGTTACGACATCACCGTCGACGCGGACTGGACGACGGAGTCGGTGCACGCGGTGAACTCGACCGCCGACGGAGATCATGAGGTCGTGCTCCGACGGACCCCCGACGGCTGGACTGTCGACGGGACGGCCCGCCCGGACCTCGACGGGTGCCTCGACGTCGACTTCGAGTCGTCGGCCGTCACCAACACCCTCCCGATCCACCGCCTGCCGTTCGAGGTCGGCACGTCGTACGAGGTGCCGGCGGCGTTCGTCCGTGCGGAGGATCTGACTGTCACGCGCCTCGAGCAGCGGTACACGTTGACGAGTTCCGACGAGCAGCGGCACGTGTTCCACTACGAGTCGTCAACCTTCGACTTCGAATGCGAGCTGACGTACGACGCGGCTGGTCTGGTCCTCGACTACCCGGGCATCGCGGTCCGCGACCGCTAGCTCCAGATGGCCTGGCTGACCGCGACGCCGAGGAAGACGCTGCCCAGACCGGCGACGATGCTCGCGATCACGTTCGCACCGGCAAGGAACCGCGCCCGGTCCTCGAACAGCCGCACGGTCTCATAGGAGAAGGTCGAGTACGTCGTCAGCGCACCACAGAACCCGGTGCCCACGAAGAGCTGTACGCCGTGCGGCAACGCCGTCGACGCGCCGGCGAGGAACCCGAGGATCAGCGAACCGACCACGTTGACGCTGAACGTGCCCCACGGGAACAGCGAGTCGTGCCGCGACTGCACGGCGCGGTCCACGACGTACCGGAGGGGCGCGCCGAGCAGGCCGCCCGCGATCACCAGCAGGAGGCGGGTCATCGGCTCCGCCTGATGATCAGCGCTCGCGTCGCGGTGACCGTCGAACGCACCGCGAGCAGGGCGCCCACGACCGTCGCGGCCAGGTAGAGCAGAGCGGTCCCGGCGTGCCGTTCGGAGATCAGCCGCTCGATGTCGACGGCGTACGTCGAGAACGTGGTGAACCCGCCGAGCACGCCGGTACCGGCGAACGGGCGGATCAGCCGTTGCTGGGTGAAGACGTCGGTGACGAGGACCATCAGGATCCCGATCAACCCGCAGCCGACGATGTTGACCACCAGCGTGCCGAACGGGAACCCGTCCGGCGGGGCCGGCCAGGCGAGGCCGACGAGGTACCGCGCGGTCGCGCCGATCGCGCCGCCGGCCGCGATCACGCTGAGGAGCAACGGGTCGGGCGTCCGCCGGTCCCGGCCGTCGACCCGCAGGTCGACGTCGGAGTCGACCGCGCCCTTGGGCAAGGGGTCGACGGCGTGCTGCTCCACTGGATGTCCTCCTCCCCGGATCTTAACGGGACCGGCACGGCAACCGGCGACGCCACCCTCCGGACGTGCTGCCGGAGGGTGGCGTGTGGGGGTAGGGCGTGGGGTGGTGCGGGGATCAGCCTCCGTTGAGTACGTCGTACCTCGGAGCGATCCGGAAGTACTGCGGGTCGGAGAAGGTCAGCGGGACCTTGCCCAGGCTCTTGATCACGGTGCTGGTGCCGTTCGCGTGGCTGACGGCGTACAGGTAACCGGACTTGGTGTCCCGGTCGATGCCGAGCAGCAACGTCCCGTTGGTGCCGCACTTGGTCGCGATCAGCTGCTCGAAGCCCTGCCAGGTGCTGCTCCGGACCACCTTGCTGCTCGGTGCGGCGAGGTACTTGGTCGGCCAGGTGACCGTGACGAGCGAACCGGACCGGGTGTTGGCCAGGAACGTCTCGGTGGTCGCCGTCCGCCCGATCAGCGCGATGCCCTTGACCGTGCTGAGACCCCCGGCGCCGGCGGTGTTCCGCCAGCCGTTGCCGTCGGCGGTCCAGCGCATCGTGGTGCCGTCGGTGCGCTGTCCGTACAGCTGGATCCGTGACGGGTTCTGGGCGTCGTGCGGCTGCAGGACCGACTGCTCGATCCAACGGTAGTTGCTCCAGCCGCCGCCGATCCGGAGGTTGTTGTGCGGGTAGTGCGGGTCGAGCTGGCTCTCGCTGTCCACGGTGAACGTGCTCGAGTACAGCGCGCCGCCCATCACGGTGAGCCCGGTCCGGGTCTCGCCGCCGGCGCCGAGCAGCGTGCCGTTGAAGGTGCTGATGTGCTGGACCTGGTTGGCGCCGAACACCCCGGCCGTGCCCCGGACCCCGCCGACGGTGATCGGTGTGGTGGCGTTGATCATCCGGCTGGTGAACGCGCCCGTCGAGGTGACCGAGCCGAGCCGGAGCGCGCACGCGGTCGCCGCATTCTGTCGAGTGTTGGTCTGCTGCGCCTGAGCCGTTGCGGCAGTGCCGATCCCTGTCGCCAGCACGGCGGCCGCGGCCAGTCCTACGGTCTTGCGGATCATGGTGGTTCCTCCCCTGACGCGGAGGCTTCCCCGGCCTCCGTCGTACCGGATTGGAATCCGGACCGGCCCGAAAAGTTGCCGGGGATCTCAGCTGAATTTCAGGAGCCGGATCTGAGTGTCGCGAACAGGTCGTCGAGCGGCGCGCCGGGGGTCCGGCCGTGCTCGACGTACCACTCCCGGCCCAGCATCGCGCGGAACAGCCAGCGGGGGAGCTTGAGGAGTAGCGAGAGCGTCCGCGCGCCCTCGTCGGAGCTCGCCTGGCTGGCATGCGCCTCGAACGACGCCCGCTTCTGGGCGGCGTACCGCCGTACGTCGATCCGATGCGTGATCGCGGAGCGGGGGGAGTAGGCATCGTCGTACGACGCCGCAGTGACCGCGGGCAGTACGCCAGGGATCGCCTCCACGATCCGGATCAGCCGGCGGATCAGCTGCCGGTCGATCGTTGCCTCCAGCACCAATGGCGTACCGGCCCGGGCGGCGGCGTAGGTGCCGGCGGTGTGGACCTGCCGGTGGTCCGGATGCCCGTACCCACCGGCCGGGTCGTAGACGGTCAGCGCGTCGGCCTGTTCCTCGGTCAAGAGATCGATCAGCGGCTGCGCGGCCTCCTCGACCGGAAGCGTACTGAATCCGCCCTCGGCCGGCGGGCCGGACGAACCCGAGTCCTTGAACCCGAACCGCACCACCCGCGCACAGCCGAGCGCCGCCGCGGACTGCTCCAGTTCGTCCCTCCGGACCGCGGCCAGCCCCGGACCGGACCGGTACGGCGAAGCGGCCGCCCCCGCCTCGCCGTCCGTGGCGACCGCGAGCACGACACGATGTCCCTCCGCGGCGAGCCGTGCCAGAGTGCCGCCCATCAGCAAGGCCTCGTCGTCCGGGTGCGCGTGGAACGCCACCAGGGTGTAGGACCCCGCCATCTGACGAGGATCGCACGCCGGACCCGGTCGGGCCACTTGCTCTCAGCACCCTCTCAGCACCGGAGAGACAGGCTGGGACCGATGAACGAGCAAGAACGGCGTGCAGGGTGGCAACGGCGGCTGCTGACCTCTGTCCTGAGTGCGTTGGTAACGGGGGCCCTCGTGGTGTTCCTGCCGCGAGCGGTCGGCTCGACCTGGCGTGAGGTCGGAAACGTACTCGAACGGGTGTCGGTCGGCTCGCTGGTACTGCTCGCTGTTGTCTGGATCGCCGGGTTGTGGGCACATTCGTTCGTGCTGGCCGCGTCCATGCCGGGACTGACCAAGCGCCGCGGCCTGACGTTGAGCCTGACCGGCAGCGCGGTAGCAAACGTTCTCCCGCTCGGTGGCGCCGTCGGTACCGCGCTGAACTTCACGATGGTCCGCCGCTGGGGCTTCACCCGGCGCGCGTTCGGAGGCTTCCTGGCCGTGACGACGCTGCTCAACGTGGCCTCGAAACTCGGCGTGATCGCGGTCGCGCTCGGCCTGACGCCGATCCTGCACAGCGCCGCGGCGTTCGGCCGGGGGAGTCTGCTGTTCCTCCCGGTACCGGTCGCCGTCCTGGTCGGGGTGTGGATGCTCGCCGACGAGCGGGTCGCGCAGACCATCGGCCGCCGGCTGGACAGGGTGTTCCGGCGTTCGCGTCTGGAGGAACGTCTTCCCCGGTTCCGACGGACGACGCTGTACCTGATGCGTACCGGCTGGCGGCCGATGACCGGCGGGATGGTCGCGTACCTCGCGCTGCAACTGACGCTGTTGTGGCTGTGCTTCCAGGTCCTGCACGTCCCTCTGGGCCTGGCGGTACTGTTCACCGCGCTCGCGGTGGAGCGGCTGCTGACGCTGGTACCGATCACACCGGGCAGCGCGGGTGTCGTCGAGATCGGTACGTCGGCGGCGCTGGTCGCGCTCGGTGGCGACCCGGCCGGCGTTGCGGCCGGGTTGCTGCTGTTCCGCGGGTTCACGTTCCTGATGGAGATCCCGGTCGGCGGGGTGATGCTTGCGATCTGGACCTCGCTGCAACGCCGCTCCGCACCGCAGGCGGTGGCCGCATGAGGATCGCGGTGGTCAGCGACGTCTACCTGCCGGCGCTCGGCGGGATCGAGTTGCAGGTCCACGATCTCGCCGTCCAACTGATCCGCGCCGGGCACGAGGTCACGGTCTACACGCTCTGCGAAGGACCGCCGGCCGACGTCCCGGTGGTGCGGCTGCCGTCCGTGGCCGGCATGCCGTCGCGCGCCTCGGTCGACCGGTTGCGGTCGGAGCTGCCGTCGTACGACATCGTGCACGCGCATTCGTCGCTCGTGTCACCGCTCGCCTGGCGGGCCGCCCGGCTGGCGCGGGCCGCGGTCGTCACCATGCATTCGTTGCCGGGGCCAACGATGCCGTGGCCGTTGGCGCAGCTCGACCGGTACGTCGGTGACGTCGGGTGGACCGCGGTGAGCGCGGCCGTTGCCTCCGCGATGCGGCGCTCGCTGCCGGGCCGCGTGGTCGACGTACTGCACAACGGCGTCGATCCGGCCGCGTGGCGACCGGCCGCGCGCGAACGGCATCCGTTGACGATCGTGAGCACGATGCGGCTGGCGCGGCGGAAGCGGCCGCTCGCCTTGCTGGACACGCTGGCGGCGATCCGGGAGCTGGTTCCGCCTGGCATCCAGCTGCGTGGAGTGATCGCCGGTTCGGGTCCGCGGGAGCGGGCGCTCGATGCGCGGCGGCGCGATCTCGCGCCGTGGGTGGAGTTGCCCGGCCGGTTGACCCGGTTCGAGTTGCGGGAGTTGTACGCGACCGCGGACGTGTATCTGGCGCCTGCCGAGCTCGAGTCTTTCGGCGTGGCAGCCCTCGAGGCGCGGTGCGCGGGGTTGCCAGTGGTGGCGATGTCGACGGGTGGCGTCGGCGAGTTCGTCCGGAACGGCGTCGAGGGGTTCCTGGTCGACACCGACGCCGAGATGGCGCGGACGACGGCGGCGTTGCTGAGGCAGCCGGCCCTGCTCGAGCGGCTGCAGTCGCACAATCTGCAGACGGCGCCCCGGATGACGTGGGAGCGCGTGATCGCGCAGCATGTCGCGGCGTACACCGCTCAGCTTGTTCACAGGGAGCGGGCTCTGGCGTCGGCATCATGAGGCGGAGCTGGGTCGAGCAAGTGATGGGAATGCCCATCAGTGTGCTCGCCCGGGGACCGTCCGCTGGATCTTTCGGTGCCGACGCTGCTGTGCAGGAGCTGTACGCCGCGCTTCGTGAGGTCGATCGGGTGTTCTCGCTGTACCGATCCGACAGCGAGGTCAGCCGGTTGAGCCGCGGTGACGTGGGCTGGGATGCAGTTTCCGTTGAGGTGAAGGATGTCGCCGAGCGATGTGTGGCGGCGCGGGAGCTGACCGGTGGGTTGTTCTCGGCCGAGCTGCCCGACGGCGGCTGGGACCCGTCCGGGTTGGTGAAGGGATGGGCGGTCGAGCGGGCGGCAGCGGCCCTGCGTTCGGTCGACGGCGTTGACTGGTGCGTGAATGCGGGTGGCGACGTACTGATCAGCTGCCCGAGCGCGGAGGACTTCACGATCGGGATCCAGGATCCGCGTGATCCGGGACGGATCGTGGCCAGTCTGGCGCGGCACTCGGGAGCGGTGGCGACGAGTGGTACGGCGGCCCGGGGTGCGCACCTCTACGATCCGCGGACCGGGCGGGCCGTGGAGAGCCGGTGGCTGTCAATGTCGGTGAGTGGGCCGTCGCTCGAGTACGCTGACATCCTTGCGACCGCGGCGTTCGTGGCCGGGGACGAGTGGCCCGCGGTGCTGCCGCCTGGGTACGAAGGGCTCGGAGTGCTTGCCGACGGCAACCTTCAGGCGACGGACGGCTGGGGCCTGGCGTGAGCTCGCGGGTCCTGCTGATCGAGGACGACGCGGACCTGGCCGGGATGCTCGACCGGGTGCTCGACTCCGAGGGGTACGCCGTCACGCGGGCGGCGGACGGGCATACCGGATTGCACCTGGCGCTGACGCGTCCGTTCGACGCGATGATCGTGGATCGCGGACTGCCTGCCGTCGAGGGGCTCGATCTGATTGCCCGGCTGCGGAGTCGTGGCGTGGGCACCCCGATTCTGGTGTTGTCGGCGCGGAACAGTACCGAGGATCGCGTCGAAGGGCTGGACGCCGGCGCGGAGGACTACCTGCCGAAGCCGTTCGAGGTGGCGGAGCTGCTGGCCC
Organism: Kribbella jejuensis; assembly: GCF_006715085.1. Lineage (NCBI taxonomy): Bacteria > Bacillati > Actinomycetota > Actinomycetes > Propionibacteriales > Kribbellaceae > Kribbella > Kribbella jejuensis. Next base: position 195,012 of record NZ_VFMM01000003.1, read on the forward strand.
GGGTTCGGGCATTGCTGCGGCGGCACCTGGATCACGCCGGACAACTCGCCGTACCCGGAGGTCTGCTAGAGCTGGCGAGCCGGACGGTGGCCCTGGCCACGGGCGGCCGGGTGGAGTTGTCAGAGCGCGAGGCGGACCTGCTGGGGTTGTTGGCGGCGCGTCCGGGGGTGGTGTTCAGCCGCGCGGACCTGCTCGACCGGGTGTTCGACGAGGCGGAGTCGGAAACGGTGGTCGACACCTACGTGCATTACTGCCGGCGCAAGCTGGGGCAAGGCGTGATCAGTACCGTGCGGGGGCTCGGGTACCGGCTGGGCGGCCCATGACCGCGCATCCGATCGGCGACGAGGTGCTGGTACGGCGGGCCGCGCGCGGGGTCGCCGTCCAGGCCGCGGCGCTGGTCGCGGTCGCGATGCTGCTGCTGATCGCGCTGGTGACGGTCGTGATGGTTCGTGGGCAACAGGGTGCGGCCGATGACCTGCTGCGGTCGGCGATCGCGACCGCGGACGATGTCGGTGATCCGCCGGCCGGGACGTGGCTGGTGATGGGTGGGTCGGCTTCGCCGGGGCTGCCGGCGGAGCTGCGGGCCGACCTGGCGGCGTTGCGGACCGATGCGGCGTCGAAGGTCGACGTGACGACGATCGAGGCCGAGGACGGGTCGTACCGGATCGCGACCGGGCTGGTGAAGGGGCGGCCGGTGCAGGCGGTTCTGGATCTGGCCCCGGCGCATCGGGAACGGGCGCGGATGCTGCAGGCGATGGGGTTGGCGGCGGTGCTCGCGCTGATGTTGGCGGGACTGCTGGGCGTGCTGATCGGGCGGCGCGCCGTACGGCCGTTGGCGGAGGCGTTGACGTTGCAGCGGGCGTTCGTGGCTGATGCGGGGCACGAGTTGCGGACGCCGTTGACGTTGCTGAGTACGCGGGCGCAGTTGCTCGGGCGGGCGTTGCATCGCGACGGGGTGAGCGAACAGGTGCTCGAGGACGCGGACGGGGTGATCCGCGACACGCGGCGGTTGACGGGGATCGTCGACGATCTCCTGGCGGCCGCGGATCCACGGCGGGCCGAAGACCACGAGCCGGTGGATCTGGTCAGTGTTGCGCGAGACGTGGCAGATGCGGCGGGTGCGCATGCGGAGCAGGTCGGCGTCCGGCTCCGGTCGGCCGCGGATCGGGACCGGATGCCTGCGCTGGGCTCGGCCAGTGCGATCCGGCGGGCGGCGATGGCGCTGGTCGACAACGCGATCGACCACACGCCGCGTGGGGGTGAGGTGCGGATCGTCGTACGGCGTCACCGGCGGGACGTGATCCTGTCCGTCAGCGATACCGGGCCTGGTCTGGCGCCGGAGGCTGCCCAACGGGTGCTGCGCCGGTTCGACTCGGGGGGCCAGCGTCGGGGGCGGGCGCACTACGGGCTCGGACTGGCGCTCGCCCACGACGTGGCCAACCGCCTCGGCGGGCAACTCCGGCTGGCACCGAGCGAGGTCGGCGCAACCTTCGAACTGGTCCTGCCCGCCCTCCCAGAAACAACTAAGAATCCCCAGGCATCGTCAGACCCATGACCTCCCCACCCCCACCCCGCCCCCAAGGCGAAGCACCCCCGCCGGGCGGTCGGGGCGGGGGAGGTGCGCCGGGCGGTCGGACGTCGGGCGGGGGGCTGCGGGACGAGCTCGGCTTTCGCACACCACGCGGTGTCGGGGCGCCTGCGGGGCGTGAGCCCGGCCGGTCGCGGATGCGGGTGCGGCGGCGGGTTTTGCGGACGCCGGTGTGGTGGCGGGATGTCGTGGGGGTGCTGTGTTGGGGGAGTGTGCTGGTTGTTGTTGCGCTCTGGGTTTCGGGGCGGGGGGTGCAGAGTCTGGGGAGTGGGCCGGCGGAGCTGATCACCACGGTGGGGCGGTTGGCCGGGTTGGTGGCGGCGGATCTGTTGTTGGTGCAGGTGTTCCTGATGGCTCGGGTGCCGATGATCGAGCGGAGCTACGGACAGGACGAGCTCGCGCGACGGCATCGGCTCGTGGGGTTCTGGTCGTTCAACCTGCTGCTCGTCCACATCGTGCTGATCCTGGTCGGCTACACGCTCCGCGACCACAACGACCTGATTCACGAGACGTGGACGGTTGTCACGACGTACGGCGGGATGCTGCTCGCGACCGCCGCGGCGATCGCGCTGACCGTCGTCGTGGTCACCTCGGTGCGGGCTGCCCGGAAGGTACTGCGGTACGAGTCCTGGCACCTGCTGCACCTGTACGCGTACGTCGGCGTCGGCCTCTCGGTGCCGCACGAGATCTGGACCGGTGCGGACTTCACCGCCTCCCACCTCGCCCGCGTGTATTGGTGGACCGCGTACGGCGTCGCGGCCGGCGCGATCGTGGTGTACCGACTGCTCCTCCCCGCCTGGCGCACCCTTCGGCACGGGCTCACCGTGCGCGAGGTGATCCCCGAGGCGCCGGGCGTGGTCACCGTCGTCCTCGGTGGCCGCGGTCTGCATCGGATGCCGGTACGGGCCGGGCAGTACTTCGTGTTCCGCTTCCTCGACGGACCGGGCTGGTCACGCGGCAACCCGTACTCGTTGTCCGCCTCGCCGTCGCCCGATCGGATCCGCGTCACCGCGAAGGCGGCCGGTGACAGCAGCAGTCGCCTGGCGCGATTGCGTCCCGGTACGCGGGTCGCGGTCGAAGGCCCGTACGGACGGCTGACCGCCGAGCGTCGCGTCACGGACCGCATCGCGATGTTTGCCTGCGGCATCGGTATCACGCCGTTGCGGGCGCTGCTGGAGGAGCTCGATTACCAACCAGGAAACGCCGTCCTGGTGTACCGCGCGCACAGTGCGGACGACCTCGTGTTCCGCGCCGAGCTGGAGCAGCTGGCGCAGCGGCGCGGGATCGCGGTGCACTACCTGCTCGGACCGCGGTTGCGGCGCCGCAGGTCGTGGCTGCCGGACGGCGCGGCGTCGTGGTCGGACGAGTACGCCGTACGGCGGCTCGTGCCAGAGATCGAGCAGTACGACGTGTACGTGTGCGGGCCGGACGAGTGGATGGACGCGCTGGCGAAGGCGGTCCTCGCGGTCGGACTGCCCGCGAACCAGCTGCATCAGGAACGGTTCTCATGGTGAGAGGAGACACCGCGTGAGGCGCGGAATCAGATTGCTGATGACGGTGGCGACGACCGCGGTGGTCGCGGTGGCGTTCAAGACGAGCCTACAGACCGGCACCACGACCACCGGACAGGCCGCGATCGTGAGCAGCCCGGCACCCGTCCACGAGTCGGCTCGCCCGACTCACCCCACCAGCCGCAACGCGAGACGCTCCGCGCGACCTACTCAAGCACCCACGCAGCCGCCCACGCACACCCCGACGAAAACGCCGACTCCCACAAGCCAGTCGATCGTCGTGGCGGGTTCTGTCGTCCAGACGCAGTACGGCCCGGTGCAGGTCGAGGTCACCGCGCGCGGCGGGCGGATCGTCGACGCGCACACGCTGCAGCATCCGAGTGGAGACGGCCAGACCGATCGGATCAACTCCTACGCCGTACCGCAGCTCAACCAGGAGACCATGGCGGCGCAGAACGCCCACATCGACACGGTGTCCGGCGCGACGTTCACCTCCGGCGGCTACCGCCAATCACTCCAAGCGGCGCTCGACGCCGCGCACCTGGGCCGATGACCCGGCTGCGGCGCAACCTCGTCGTCGGCGGGAGTACCGGCGTACTGCTGCTGTTGCTGTTCCTCTATCCGAGCAGCACGAACCGGGTGGATCATCCGGCCGCCGCGGCCACGCCGGGTGTCGTCCAGTCCGGTACCGGCGACCTGACCGTGAACGGCACGTCGGAAGGCACCCGCTACGGACCCGTGCAGCTGCGGATCACCATCCGGACGAACCGGCTGGTCGCCGTGGATCCGCTCGTCTACCCGGCGTCCGGCGGTCGCGACCGGGAGATCAGCTCGTTCGCGCTTCCGCAGCTCCGTCAGGAAGCGCTTGCCGCTCAGAGCGCGCACATCGACACGGTCTCGGGTGCAACGTTCACCTCCGACGGTTATCGCCGGTCGTTGCAGTCGGCCTTGGACGCTGCGCACTTCCACACCCCGGGCTGATCGTTCGCCCGAGTTCGCTGTGGGCCCGTGTGAAAGGTGCCAGCGGGGGGTGGTACCTGATAAACACGGGACCGGTACGTGTTGCGAACAGGGAAGCGGCTTCGATGGTGATGGCATGGCGGTTCGGCGCCGTTGGCGTGGACGCCGTCATGGGGGTGATCCAGGACGCGTCGACGTTCGCGCGCTGGATGGTGACCGTGCCGCCCGAAGTACGCGCGAGTCCCAACTGGCCGCAGAAGGGCAGCGTCGTCCAGCGGTACGACGGCCGCGAACCGCGGATGCGTCACGCCCAGAACCGGCACCTGACCGTCGCCCTGGTCGAACGCTGGCGCCCCGAGGACGAGCTGATCCTCCGGCTCCGCAGCGGCCTCGGCGGCTGGGTCCGGATCTGGATCTCGGTCCAGGCCCGCCCCGGCGGCGCGATCATCGAGGTCCGCGCCGAACCGCTTACCGCCACCGCCCGCCTCCGCTTCACCAGCAGTTCCCGCAGCGCGGAGGAACGCTGCGCCCAGGTCGCCGAACGCCTCATCGAGCTCGCGACCACCGAACCGACCGACGACGACTAGGGCACCAGCACGATCCGCCCGAACACCTCGCCGCGCTGCAGCTGCTGATGCGCCAGCACCGCATCGTCCAACGGCAGCTCCGCCTGCACGACGACCGGCAACCGCCCCTCGGCAGCGGCCGCGAACTGCGCGACCCGAACGGCCTGTCGATCCGCCGGTGGCACCGTGTCCGCGCTGAACGTTGCGAACGACAACGACCTGCGGAAGTTCGCCATCAACGCCGTACCCAGACTGTCCGGTAGTGGCCCACCGACAGCGCCGACCGCGACCATCCGGCCGTTCGGCCGCAACTTCTCCAGGAACGACGGTACGTCGGGCCCGGAGACGACGTCGATGATCACGTCGTACGCCGACGCGGCGCCCGCACCGGAGCGATCCAGGACCTGCGTCGCCCCGACGTCGCGCAACAACGCACCACGCGCGGCCGACGAGGTCGTCACCGCGATCTCGGCAGCTCCACCCGCCGCAGCGAGCTGCACGGTGAGGATGCCGATACTGCCGCCCGCGCCCCGGACCAGGACGGACTCACCGGCACGGAACCGCGCGTGGGCCAGGGCGAAATGCGCGACCACCCCCGAACCCCCGAGCGTCACCGAGCCGGCCGCGGACAACCCGGGCGGCAACGGAAGGACGTCCTCCACCGACGCGACCGCCTGCTCGGCGTACCCGCCGCCGAGTCCGGTGAATCCCCATACTCGTTGGCCGACCCAATCTTCGTCGGTATCGGGGCCGACGGCAACCACCGTGCCCGCGACCTCGGATCCGAGCACGAGCCCCTCCCGAAACCCGGGCAGCGATCCACCGCGGATCAACGCATCGACGCCACCGACCCCGATCGCCTCGACCGCGATCAGCACCTGACCGGTGCCGGGCTCGGGCGCTGGTAGGTCCACCACGCTCAAGCCCTCGGGTCCGCCGAACGCCTTGACGGCCACTGCCTTCACTCTCGTCTCCTCTCGACTCCTTCGAGACTAAGTGGACACCGGTGTCCGGTTAGCTAGAGTGAGAGCGGTGAGCGATCAATTGCCTCAGAAGCTGCGCGCCGACGCGGAGGACAACCGCGTTCGGATCCTCGCCGCGGCGCGCAGGTTGTTCGCGGAGGAGGGGTTGACCGTGCCGATGCGTGACATCGCCCGTGCGGCCGGTGTCGGACCGGCGACGCTCTACCGGCGGTTCCCGACCAAGCAGGCGCTGGCGACGGCCGCCTTTGTCGAACAGGCGAGGGCGTGTCAGCAGATCGTCGAGGACGGGTTGGCCGCGACGGATCCGTGGCAGGGCTTCTGTGCGGTGATCGAGCGGATCTGCGAGCTGCATGTGCACAACCGCGGCTTCACCGACGCGTTCCTGGCCACGTACCCGGACGCGGTCGACAGTGCGGACAGCCGCGAGCTCACGTTGAGGTCGGTCGGAACTCTTGCGCGGCGGGCAAAGGCACGCGGGCAGCTGCGCCGCGACTTCGAGTTGAGCGATCTCGTCATCATGCTGACCGCGCACCGCGGTCTGCACGCGTCCACGCCGGCGGCGCGAGTCGCCGCCTCGCGCCGCTTCGCAGCCCTTACAGTGCAGGCATTCAGAGGTCCTTGAGGAGGCGGCGCAGCCGGTTGGTCGCGCGGAACTGGAGTTGCTTGATCGCTCCGTCGGTGCGATCCATCGCGGCCGCCGTCTCGCTGATCGACAGGCCGGCGAAGAACCGGAGCATCAGACACTCGCGCTGGTCGTCCGGCAGCCGGTCGACGGCGCCGCGCAGCGACGCCTCACCGACCGAGGCGAGCGCGGCCTGCTCAGGCCCGATCGACTCGTCGACCTGCGGGTCGACCTCGTCGGTGACGACCGCCAGCCGGCTCCAACCGGAACGGTGGTGGTCGATCACCACGTTCCTGGCGATCGTGACCAGCCAGGCCGCGAAGTTCAGCTGTGCCCGCGGCCGGCGGGCAATCGCCCGGAACGCCCGCAGGAACGTCTCACTGGTCAGGTCCTCGGCCGCACTGCGCGACGAGGTCTTGCTGTAGGTGTAGCGGTAGATCGACGGCAGGTACCGATCGTAGAGCCACCCGAAGGCAGCCGTATCGCCCGCTTGCGCGAGCCTGATCATGTCCTGTTCGTCGTCCTCGTCGGTCTGGACGGCGTTGATGTGCATGCGCTTCCCAAGCCCCGTTCTCAGTCAGCTACGCGGTGAACATCACGAAAAGGTTACCGAAAGTCGCCCATCGTGTCACCACCCTTCCGCAGAGTGTGCAAGATGGGGCGCATGGATCTGTCTCTCGCCGCCACCTACGACGCCTCTCCGGAGGAAGTCTTCGCGATGATCACCGATGTCACCTTCCAGGAGCAGGTGTTTCAGCAACTGCGGGCGCAGTCGTACGCCGTGACGGTCGGGGACAAGGGCGACGACATCGCCGTGCAGGTGCACTGGCAGGTCGCGGAGGTGCCGGTGGTCGCGCGCCGCTTCGTCGGGCAGCGGCTCGAGCTCGCGCAGTCCAAGCTGTGGCATCGGGCAGGCGCGGACGGTACGCGCGAGGCGGATGTCGACGGTGGTGTGAACGGCGCACCTGGCGTCGCGGGGGCGTCGGTGAAGGTGTCCGGCAGGACCCGCATCATCCCGGTCGGCCGCGGAACCACGCAGGCGTTCGACCTGCGCATCACCGCATCGGTCCCGGTCGTCCGCGGCACCCTGGAACAACTCGTCGCCGACGCCGTCCGAGCGCGCCTCGAGAACAAGTTCAAGGTCGCCGCCCGCTGGCTGTCCGGTTCCCTCTGACGACCCGAGGTACGGACAGCTGACTACTCGCGCCAGCCCGTGAGGTCGACGGTCTTGCCGGTGTCGACGCGGAAGCCGAGCTTGATCGTCGACTCGGCGCCGGGGGCGAGGTCGAGCTTCCAGGTGAGTACGCCGAGGTCGGTGGTCTCGGCCGGCTCCGGATCGGCGGTCACGGGTTTCACCGTGATCTCGTGGTCGCGGGCGACCGGGAGCTGGTCGAGGACCGTGATGCGGGCCTTGCGGGGCGTGTGATTCTCGATCTTGGTCTCGTACTCGACCTGCCGGCGGCGGGTCGACCCAAGCGTCGCCTTGGTCGCATCACGGCGTACCAGCTTGCGCTCGACGCGGATGCGGTCGTCGAGGCCGAGGGCCAGTTCGACGTCCTCGCCCGGTGCCCAGAGCGGAAGCGCGGCGGAGCCGACGAAGTCCGCGTCGTGGAAGACCGCGGCCTTTCCCGCGGGGAGCGTGTGGTCGGACGAGTTGACCACAGTCGCGCGGAGATGGACGTCGGTGGACTGGACAGGCGCGGTGATGTAGTCGAGTTCGGCGTCGAGGTCGATCGCGGCGATGGTCGCCCGGTGGGTGGCGCCGTCGGCAGGTACGGCGACGGGCCGGGGCGGAGTGTAGGTCGCCGCCGTGACGCCCTGCTCGAGTGTCGCGGGAAGCGCCGCCAGCGGGGCCGACTGCTGCTCGACCCATCCGGCGGCGTCTGTGGTGACGGCCGCCATCCGCGACTCACGGCTGAAAGGCATGCCGCCCGGCGCCTGCGGCATGGGTGGGCGGGCGCGGTCGAGGTACCACGGGTCGAGCTCCGGGACCTTCGCCGTCACCGTCGGACGAGCCGTGGAGAGCGTCAGCTCGCACTCCGGCCAGTCCTCCCCGGTGTGCTGGGTGATCAACCCGTACCAGTTCAGCGTCAGCCGATCCCCGGTGAGCCGCACGTCGTACGAGCTCGTCCATCCCGCCAGCGGGACGACGTACGACAGCTCGATCTCCACGTCGGCGTCGGACTGCACCTCCAGCGCAACGGCTGCCGCCCGCCGATCCGGCGCCTTCTGCTCCCGGAGCTTCGCGAGCCGGCGCTCGACGGCGGCGAGCCGCTGATCCGCATCCCGTCGCTGCGCCACGAGCTCGCGGCGTGACGCCCGTACGGCGGACAGGCGGCCCGCGAGCGACTCGGTGAACCCGCCCAACTCCGCATCCGACTCACCGGATGCGAGTGCCTTCGCGAAACTCCCGCCGGCCCGCTTCGCCAACTGCGCGAGAAACGTCTCCAACTGCGCCTGTACGTCGTCCGCATCGCCCACTGCCGCGACAGCGTCCTGCGCCTCGCCCCGCTGACGCTCCAGCTCGGCCACCGAAACGTCCGGCGCCTGCGCATGATGCCGCGTCAGCACGTCCACCCCGAGCACGGTCGCCCGCCCCCGCCCGGACACCCGCACACTGTCCTCGTCCAGCATCATGGACAGCGGCTCGACGTACACCGTCTGATCCCCACCCGGCACCGCAATCCGCCCCCGCCGGGTAACCCGCGCCCGATCCGGATACACGGTCACCGCAACGATAGGCGCCTCCACCACGAGTTCACTCATGCCGTCGAGGTTAGCCCCGCGCAGCGCAGAAACCCTACCCGGCAAGGAGTTTCAGCTGTTGGCGGTAGTCGGCGAGACCGTTGGCTGCGAGTCTGCAGACGAGGTGGCGGGCGCCGGCGTCGACGTACGTCTGCAGGTACTCCTCGACGTACGCCCGTGGTCCGGCGATGACCGCCTGGATTCGGCGTAGGTCCTCGAGCGGCATGCCGTAGTTCGTGCGGGCGTAGTTGGTGAGCCGCTCTTCGCCTTCGGCGAGGGTGTCGGTGATCGCGACGGTGACGAACAGGGCCGGGGTGACGGGGTTCTGGATCGCCTTCAGGCCGGTGGCGTAGTCGTCGGCGCTCGGTGGGTAGGGGAGCCAACCGTCGTACATCCGCGCGACGCGCTCGAGGGCCTTGGGGGTCGTGCCGCCGAGCCAGATCGGCGGGCCGCCGTCGGTGTGCGGGCGGATCGTCGGCGGTACGTCGTCCAGGTGCAGGAGCTCGCCGTGGAACGTGACGGGTCCGTCGGCGGTCCACAGTTGCCGCCACAGTGCGACCGTCTCGTCCAGGCGGGCGAAGCGTCGCTCCCACGGAACCTCCGACCACTGATGCAGCGGTACGCCGAACCGTCCGGGGAAGCCTGCGCCGACACCGACCACCAGCCGCCCGCCGGACAGCAGGTCCAGTGAGGCGAGGCTGTGCGCCGCGTTCACCGGACGCCGCGTCACCGGGATCAACGTCGCCGTACCGACCGTCACTCGCTCCGTCAACGCCGCGGCTGTGGTCAGGGCGCTGAGAGCTTCCACTCGTGGTGTCAGGAGCGAGTCGTTGGCCCAGACGGAGTCGTAGCCGAGTTCCTCCGCTTCGACGGCGATCCGCACCGCTTGCCTGGGATCGTCGCCGGGGCTCAGTTGCGCCTGTGTGGTCGGGAGCAGGACGCCGAGTTCTGCGTTCACATTCATACGCCTGATGGTCCCGGCGGGCTGGGCGGCCCAACAATTCCCGCGGAGGAATACTGTCGGTGGACGTCCTCATACTGGAGACATGAAGACGCTCGAGCGGTGGATCGTCGGGCTGCTGACCACGTTCGTGTTGCTCGTCACGGCCGTTGCTGTCGGCGGGACGGCGCGTGCTTGGGCGATGCAGAGCCCGCCGCCCGCGCCGGCTACGCAGACGGATGTCGCCGCCTCGCAGCCGTCGGGTAGTACGGCGCTCGTCACGATCCTGATCATCGCCATCTGGCTCGCCTGGTGCGTCGTGTTGCTGGCCAGTGTGAAGGGCGGCCGTTTCCTCATCAGGCGCGTGGCTCGTTAGCGTTAAAACTCCCTGGCAGGTCTGAGCCCTTGACGCGGCAGCTTGCGGCTCAGTAGCTTGCAGCCAATCCTTTTAACGTTAATATCCCAGGAGCCGCGCAGATGGAGCACAGCAGCCGTGGGCCGGTGCCGCATGGGCATGTGACGCTGGTGCAGGTCGCGCAGCGGGCGGGGGTCTCGGCGCAGTCGGTGTCCAACGCGCTGAACAACCCCGACCGGGTCGCGCCGGAGACCCGGAAGCGGATCCTGGCCGCGGTCGAGGAGCTCGGGTACGAGCCGAACCTGTCGGCCCGGGCGCTGCGGAACCGCAGCTCGTCGCTGATCGCGTTCAAGATGCGGCCGGCCCGCCCGGACAAGGCGTCGATGCTGATGGACGACTTCCTGTACGTGCTGAACGCGTCCGCGGTCGAGGCCGGGTACCACCTGATCCTGTGCCACGCCGAGGGCGGCCAGGCCGGTGAGATCAAGGCGTACCGCGACCTGCTGAAGAAGACCTCGATCGACGCGTTCATCCTGGCCGAGACGCACCGCAACGACGACCGGGTGGCCGCGCTGCGCTCGTGGGGCGTGCCGTTCGCGGCGTTCGGACGGTCCTGGGACGGCGACGACGAGATGGCCTGGGTCGACGTCGACGGCCGCGCCGGGACTCGCGCCGCGACCGCGCACGTCGCCGCGCAAGGGCACACCCGGATCGGCCATATCGGCTGGCCCGACGATTCCGAACTCGGCCAGGACCGTCGCGAAGGCTGGCTCGACGCCTGCCGCGCACGGAACCTCGACACCGACCTGCAGGCCGCCGTCGTCGACTCGCTCGAGAACGGCCGCCAGGCCGCCCATCACCTGCTCGACGCGGCCCGCCCCGCCACGGCGCTCGTCTGCGCCTCCGACACCCTCGCGCTCGGCGTCATGCGCGCCCTGCACGAACGCGGCCTGCGCCCGGGCGTCGACGTCGCGATCACCGGGTACGACGACTCGCCGACCGCCGCCCTGGTGAGTCCGGGGCTGACCACCCTGCGGCAGCCGATCGACGAGGTCGGACGGCAACTGATCCAGGCTGTCGACAACCTGATGGCCGGCGACCCGCGGCCACCGCACCACGTCCTGCTCGAACCCGAACTGATCGTCCGCGACTCCAGCCTGCCAGGCCGAAGGGACACAAGATGAGGCACCGCACCAGATTGCTCTCGGCACTGACCGCCGGGGCGCTCGTGGTCACCGCACTGATTTCCGCACCCTCGGCGCCGGCTGCACCGTCAGCGGCCGCGCCGGCCGACCCGTTCGTTGTGAACGTCGAGAACCTCCCGAGTGGTCGGGGAGCGGCCGGTGCGATGGACCTCCCGTCGTACGGCGACCTGGACTGGGTACACCTGACCGGTACGTCGATCGACCGGAAGGACGGCGTACCGACGCTGACGGTCGACGACCTGAATCCGGCCGGCGGTCGTACGACGCTCGACGACAGCCCGGTGTCGTTCGGGTGGAACGGGCAAACCGGTGTGACGACGGGCGGTGTCTTCAACTACGACACCACCACCGTCGGCGACGCGACCGCCCACGACGCCGGGTACCGGATCACCGTGCCGGCCGCGGACTCGCCACGACGCCTGGTCTTCGTGGGTGGGATCTGGCAGGCGACCGGCTCCGTAACGGTTGCTGGGAGCAACAGTAGCTACAGCGTGCCGATCAACGCCGGCGGGACGGCCGCGGTGAAGCGGTACACGGTGACGATCCGGCCGGGACAGGGTGTCGTCGTGACGGGCCGGTTCGCGACCAAGCTCCAAGCCGCCGGCAACCTCTCGTTGTCTGCCGTCGGATTGTCGACGATCTCCGGATTCTCCGCGACCGGCGCACCGGTCGCGATGAACCTGACCGCGGACGGTACGTCGGACTGGCTGCACCTCGACGGCTCGACGATCAACCGGCGCGCGGGCGTACCGGATTCAACGCCGCGACTCGCGGTCACGGATCGGCAGACCGGTGGCACGATCGGCGCGCAGAACGACAACGCGGTCACCTACTCGTGGACGAACGGGACACCGACCGCGTCGCAGGCGGGTACGCGCCACGGAGGCATCTTCTTCGCCGACGGTGCCGCCACCGGCGTCGACCTGACCGATCCGTACGGCTACGACCTGGCGGTGCCTGCGGCCGCGGAGCCGCGGACACTGCGATTCGTGAGTGGCGTCTGGCGGTCCGCGGCGAAGATCTCGGTCTACCTGAACGGTTCGTCGACTCCGACGTACGTGAACACCGACCTCGTGAGCTCGGATCCGTCCGTGACCAAGGTGTTCTCGCTCGACCTCGCGGCCGGAGACTCGGCGCGGATCAGTGCGCAGCTCACTCGCAAGACGGATGCCTCCGGCAACGTTACGCTCGCGGGCGTCACGCTGGCCGGAACATCGGCGGACGGCTATCGGCAGCTGATTCAGAACGTACTCGACGAGGCCGCGACGGCTGACGTCTATGCGGCCAGCGAATCCGCGCAACGTCAACTGGACAACGAGGTCGTGGCCGCTCGCGCTGCACTGGACAGTTCGGACCAGTTGGGGCTCGCGTACCTGCTGTTGAAGGCGGCGTACGACGAGGCGCTCTCGTCGGCGGCGAACGCGCAGTACACCTACGTCACCAACCCCGGGCTGACCTCGTCGTTCGGCTGGGAGGGCGACCTGAACGCGCCGATCGCGTTCATCGACGGGAGCTACCGGCTGCGCAGCCGGGGCGACGCGATGATCACCTTCGGTGTACCGAACATCCCCGGGAAGATCAAGTGGTACAACGCCGAGGGGTACCTGCCGGCCTTCGTCAGCGAGTACGCGAAGGAAGGCCTGCAGCTCAAGGTCGAGAACTTCGCCGACCTGGCCGTTGTCGGCGGCAACCGCTTCGAGATCGCGTACTCCCGGATGACGGTCACCAACACCACAACCTCAGCGGCGAAACTCCCGCGGGCGTCGAACCTGCTCACGCCGTTGAACGACGCCGGTACGACGGTCGGCGCCGGGCAGACCGTCGTCCGCGACTATGCCGTCGCGGCGGACCGGTTCGACGGGACGTACGACTGGCCGACCGCAGACCAGCTCCAGCAGCTCGGCGGGTTCGACCACCACTACCAGCACATGCGGAAGTACTGGAACGACCGGCTGTCGGCGATCGCGACCATCACGAATCTGCCCGACAAGCGGCTGATCAACGCGTACAAGGCGGGCTTCATCTACACGCTGATCATTCGCGACGACATCAACGGCACGAAGGAACTGCACGTCGGTGAGAACGGGTACGACGAGATGTTCGACCACGACACGATCGGCATCGTGTCGACCCTGCTCACCATCGGCGACTTCACCTATGCCAAGGACTACCTGACGTCGTTGCCGGCCCAGCTGCAGTACGACGACGCGAAGTGGAAGTACTCCTGGCCGTACGCGCTCTACCTGCAGCGCACAGGCGACAAGGACTTCATCCGCGAACGGTTCGAGACGATCAAGAAGAACACGCACACGATCGAGACCGACCGGATCGACAACGGTAAGGGCATCATCAAGGCCACCAACGCGATCGACTCACACGGGTACTGGACGATCGACAACTGGGCCGCGCTGACCGGGCTGACGACGTACCGCTACCTGGCCACCGCCCTGGGCGAGACCGGCGAGGCCGCGTGGGCGAAGGCGCAGTACGACGATCTGCTCAAGGTGGCGACCGCCCGGATCGATCAGACGATGCAGCAGTACAACCTGGACTACCTGCCGATCTCGATGGTCGAGCCGAACGAGACCGGTCCGCGGCAGGACCCGCGGGACGCGAACTGGGCGTCGATGTTCCTGTTCGGCCGGTGGGCCTGGGACGGGTACCTGTTCGGCGCGGAGCAGACCGGGACGATGTTCACCAAGATCGACGACACGTACACGCACGGATTCGAGCGGCGGGCCGCGATCTCGGACACCATCTACAACTTCGGCGGCTATCCGCACGGGTACTTCTCGAGCGCGTACAACGCCGGCTACGGGAGCGCGGCGCTCCGAGGTGAGCGGTACCGCGACCTCGGGATCAAGGCGTACCAGTTCATGATCGACAAGAGCATGAGCGGGCCGTTCGGCTGGTGGGAAGGTGTCGACTACCCGAGTGCGACGTCGCCGTGGAACATCGACCACGCGGCCGGTGGCGGTGGGTCGAACCAGCACATGTGGGGCCAGTCGACCGCGACCAAGGTGCTGTTCGACTCACTGATCGCGGAGAAGTCCGACGGTACGGTGATCGTCGGGCGCGGGGTGCCGGACGAGTGGCTGCGCGGGAACGGCCAGAAGATTGCCCTGAACAATTACCCGGTCAGCGGCGGCCGGCTCGGCTACGAACTGTCCGTTGCCGGCAAGACGATCACCATCCGGTTCACCGGCAAGACACCGCCGTCCAGCATCGAGCTCCCGGGCCTGCGCGACAACATCGCGAACGTCTCGGTGAAGTCGGCGGTCGACAACCCCGCCGGCACCATCCAGCTACCACGAGGGACCACCCGCGTGACGATCGTCCTGCGGCACACCCTCTAGCGGCGGCTAGTCGACGACTGCCTCGTCGGCCTGGTTCGCGACTGGTGCTCCCGCCCGTTTGCGCGGGAGCATCAGTGCGGGGATCAGCGTCAGCAGGACGAGCGACCAGGCGACCCAATAGGTGTGCGCGAACGACGACGCCGCGTCGACCAGACCACGTCCGACCGCGGCCGGGTCGAGGTGGAGTTGGGCCACGTTCTCCGGACGGGTGTTGGTGAGGATCGCGGCCTGGGTCTCGCGCAGCCCGCCGCTCAGGCCGGGGATGTTCTGCGTCCCCGGGATCACCGGCGAGTTGTTCAGGTGGTTGGTGAGGATCACCGACATCGTCGCGACACCGCACGAGGACGCGATCTGCTGGCTGATGTTCAGCAACGTCGAACCGCGGGCGACCTGTGCCCCGGACAGCGTCCGCAGCGCCGACGTGAACAGCGGCATCATCGTCCCGCCCATCCCGAGCCCCATCACCACCAGCATCACGATGATCACGCCGTACGACGTGGTCGAGCTGATCTGGGTGAGACCGAACATGCCGATCACGATCAGCGCGATCCCGAACGGCACGATCCGCCCGACCGGCACCTTGTCGACCAGCCGGCCGGCGATCGGCATCGTGAGCATCGCGCCGAGACCCTGCGGTGCGACCAGCAGGCCGGCGTGCAGCGTGGACTCGCCGCGAATCTGCTGGAAGTACGTCGGGACGAGCAGCAGGCCGCCGAAGAACGCCGCCGCGAACAGGAACATCGTGATGATCGAGATGGTCAGGTTGCGGTCGCGGAACAGCCGCAGGTCGAGCAGCGGATGCTCCGGCCGGAACGAGTGCAGGACGAACGCACCCATCAGTACGACGCCGATCAGCATCGAGACCCAGACCCGCGGCGCGCCGAAGTCACCGCCCTTGGCCGGCAGCGACGACACCCCGAACAGGAACAGCGCCAGCCCCGGCGACATCAGCACGACACCGAGGAAGTCGAACGATTCCGAGCGGTGCGGATGATCGCGTTCGAGCGCGAACCAGGCGTAGACCAGCGCGATCGCGCCGAGCGGCACGTTGATCAGGAAGATCCAGTGCCAGCTCGCCACCTGGATCAGCCAGCCGCCGAGGATCGGGCCCAGGATCGGGCCGAGCAGCATCGGGACGCCGAGGATCGCCATCAGCCGGCCCATCCGGTGCGGACCGGCCGCCCGGGTCATGATCGTCATCCCGAGCGGCATCAGCATGCCGCCGCCGAGGCCCTGCAGCACCCGGAAGCTGATCAGCATGTTGATGCTGTTCGCGGTCGCGCAGAGCGCCGACCCGGCGGTGAACAGGAAGATCGCGGTCATGTACAACCGCTTGGTGCCGAACCGGTCCGCCGCCCAGCCGGTCAGCGGGATCACCGTCGCCAGCGCCAGCGTGTACGCCGTGACGGTCCAGGCGACGGTGGAGTACGGCACCGGACTCTGCGGCGTACCGAACTCGTCCTGGAACGTCGGCAGCGCGACGTTGACGACGGTGATGTCGAGGATCGACATGATGGCCCCGAGCACCACCACACCGGCGATCTTCAGCACGGCCGCGTCGATGTTGTCGGGATACTCGGGACTGCCGGGCTGCGTGGCGGACTGGCTCATGATCGGTCCCCCCTCGGGCACGCTTCACGTTTGAGCAGAGCCTACGCCCTCGTTCTCAGCGCGGGAGGAGATCCGCCTGCTGAAGTTGCTGCCAGATCTCGGACTGGTCGACGACCGCGACTCCGAGTTTCTCGGCCTTCGCGAGCTTGGACGCGCCGACATCCGCACCGGTGATGAGCAGATCCGTACTCGCCGACACCGACGACGCGATCGTCGCTCCGGCCCGTTCACACAAGCGCTGGAATGCCGGCCGGGCGACCTTCTCGCCGGAGCGCGGATCGCTGATCGCGCCGGTGACGACGACCGTCTTACCCGCCAGCGGGGCGCCCGCGGCAACGACCGGCGGCAGATCCTCCTCACGGACGTCGAGCGAAACGCCTGCGGCGCGTAGCCGTTCGAGCTCGGGACGCAACCGGGTCAGGTGCTCGATCAACGATGCCGCGACCTTGGGCCCGATGTCCTCGACCGCGACGAGGCCGTCCACGCCCGCGTCGGCGACCTCCTCCAGCGAACCGAATCCGGCCCGGCACAGGCGGGCCGCCGTGCCTTCGGATGCCATCGGGATCGCCAGGCCGATCAGTGCCCGGCGCAGGCCGACCTGACGGCTGGTGTCGATCGACTCGATCATCCGGGTGGCCGAGATCTCGCCGATCCGGTCGAACTCGAGCAGCCGCTCGGCCGTCAGGTGGTAGAAGTCCGACGGGTTCTCCAGGATGCCCGCGTCGGCGAGCCGTTCGATCCAGACGCCGCCGATCGCGTCGATGTCCGCCGCTGCGCGGGATGCCCAGTGGATCAGCCGCCGTACCGTCTGGGCCGGACAGGACACGTTCGTGCAGTACAGCTCGCGGCTGTTGCCCTGCTCGATCAGCGGCTGCTCGCACGACGGGCAGTGCGTCGGCGGCACGATGTCGCGCTCGGCGCCGGTGCGCTTCGACGCGTCCAGGACGCCGGCCACGAACGGGATCACGTCACCGGCCCGGCGGACCAGGACGGTGTCGCCGATCTTGATGTCCCGGGCGCGGATCACCTCCTGGTTCGCGAGCGTGGCGCGGGTGACCGTCGTACCGCCGACGAACACGGGCTCCAGCCAGGCGACCGGCGCGACCTTGCCGATCTTGCCGACGTCCCAGACCACGTCCGCCAGCACGGTGGTCTTCTCCTCGGCGGCGAACTTGTACGCCAGCGCGCCGCGGGGCGAGCTGGACCTGGTACCCGCGGCGGCGAACGCGTCCCGGTCGGCGAGCCGCAGCACGGCGCCGTCGAGGTCGTAGTCGAGCTCGTTGCGCTGCTGCTCGATCGCCGAGATCGCCTTCTGTGCCTCGGCGGCGTCGGCGCAGTGCCGCATGTCGGCGGCGGTGAAGCCCATCGTTTGCAGGGCGCGTTCGAGGTCCGTGTCGGTGCTCTCCCGGTCGGTGAGCAGATCGAATGCGAGGAACTGCAACCGCCGCTCGGCAACCGTGGCCGGGTCCTTCGCCCGCAATGTGCCGGCCGCCGCGTTCCGCGGGTTGATCAGCGGCTTGTCCGGGTGCGCCGCGTTGTACGCCGCGAACGTGGACCGCAGCATCACCGCCTCACCGCGGACCTCGATCCGGTCCGGTACGTCGAGGCGGTCCGGGACGCCGTCCGCGAGCGCGCGTACCAGCGGAGTGACGTCGTCGCCGGTGGTCCCGTCGCCACGGGTGACCGCGCGGGCGAGCTGACCGTTCTCGTACACGAGCGCGAGCGAGAGCCCGTCCAGCTTCGGCATCACCACCACCGACTGGCCGGGGAACCGGGCGAAGAACGCCTCGACCTGCTCGGGCTTGGTCGCCTTCTCGAGCGAGAGCATCGGTCGCGAGTGCCGTACCGGCGCGTGCAGGACGGCCGGCGCGCCGACCTGATCCAGCGGGTTCGGATCGGGTGTCAGCTCCGGATGGCTCGCGATCAGCCCCCGCAGTTCGTCCTCGACCACGTCGTACTCGGCATCGGCCACCACCGGCTCACCCCGGTAGTACGCGTCCCGCAGTACGACGATCCGCTCCGCCAGCTCCTGAATCCGTTCCCCAACGTCCACGCCCAGGACCTTATCGGGCGTAGCCTGCAACTGGCGGCTAGGAGACTGTCATGAATCAAGCCTTGCTGAACTCGTTGACCGATGCCGAGCGCCTGCTGGTGGCCGAGACCGAGCGGGACGCGTTGAAAGGCCTGGACGAGGACGGCCTGCTCGAGCTGCATCAGCGGATCCGGCAGGCCCGGACGAAGTACGTGAAGAACTACCGGCGCGCCGCGACGGCCGCGGTCAGCGAGGCCGGCGGCCGCGGGATGTCGTATCCGCGGAACCAGCGCGACCGCGACAAGGCCGAGCTGTTCGAGTCGGCGCTGGCCACTGTCAGCCGCGAGGTGGCCGCGGCCGCCCGGCGCGCGTCGGCCGAGCTGCGCGCCGAGCGCCTGGAAGCAGCCCGGGCCACGAAGTCCGCAGCGCTGCCGGATGCACGGGCCGATGCGCCGGCCGAAGCAGCAGCGGCCGCGACGGTCGCCAGGCCGCGGGCGGCGAAGAAGACCACCGGTGGGCTGAAGAAGGACGCGTCGACCCGGGCGATGGGCGCCCGGCGTCAGGCCAAGCGCGACGCGCGCTGAACCTCACCCGATTCGGAGGATCTCAGCAGCGTCTCCGGTCCGGTCTGCTGGTGCGGTGCGTCGAGGCAGACTGGCGAAGGCGGTGGTGATCGGCGCGGCCCTCATCACGGTGGGCCTCGCGTACGGCGTGCTGCTGCCCGGCGGCGCGGCCGGTGCGGACGGGCCGCAGTCCGACCAGGTCGAGGCCGGGCGCCGGCTGTTCGCGGTCGGCTGCGCGAGCTGCCACGGTCTGCACGCCGAGGGCGGGACGAACGGCGAAGGCCGGGTCACCGGACCCTCGCTGATCGGGGTCGGGGCGGCAGCGGTCGACTTCCAGGTCAGCACCGGACGCATGCCGGCCACGCAGACCAATGCGCAGGTCCCGCAGAAGCCGCCGGTCTACAACCAGCAGGAGATCGACGCGCTGGCCGCGTACGTGGCGTCGCTCGCTCCAGGTCCCGCGGTGCCGGCGGCCGAGTCGTACGACGTCAGCAAGGCGACGCAGGCCGAGATCGCGCGCGGTGGGGAGTTGTTCCGCACAAACTGCACGGCCTGCCACAACTTCGCGGGCCGCGGCGGGGCGCTGCCGAACGGACGCTATGCACCCTCGTTGATGGGTACGACGCCGCGGAACATCTATCAGGCGATGCTGACCGGTCCGCAGCAGATGCCGGTGTTCTCCGACAGCGTGCTGCTGCCCGAGGACAAGCGGGCGATCATCGCCTACATCGTTGCGCTGCAGCAGCAGAAGGATCCGGGTGGCTTCCCGCTCGGGCGGCTCGGTCCGGTCTCGGAGGGACTGTGGGGCTGGGTGTTCGGCATCGGGCTGCTGGTGGCGGTCGCCGTCTGGATCGGCGCGAAAGTGCCCCGGATCCGCCGCCCGCAGTAGCTCCCGCGCTAGACCACTGCCCAAGTCGGCATGAACCGGCTAGTCTCGAATTTCGGGAAGAACCACGTCCACCCAGGGGAGGGGGGCGCGCGGGTGGCGGGCCGGAGGCTCGATCCGACGCACGAGGCAACCCGGCAGCCGGCGGAGGGGAGGACCCCGCGGCCGCCGCTGACACTCGTGACCCGCGAGCGGTTGCACGACGCTCTGGACCTCGGCGTACAGTCCCCGCTGACCATGGTCGTGGCACCGGCCGGAACCGGGAAGACGGTCCTGCTCTCGGACTGGGTGACCCGCCGACGCCGGTCCGGCCAATCGGTTCTTTGGGTACCAGGGCAGTCGCCCGGCGACCTGCACGAGCACCTCGACCGTGCCACCGGCGGCCAGGCCGAGCCGGATCCGGTCGTGATCGACGATGCCCACCTGCTGCCGCCGGCAGCCGTGGGTGAGCTGTGTCGCGTTCTCCAGGAGTCGCCGCAGTCCGTACGGCTGCTGCTGGCCGCCCGGTACGACCTTCCGATTCCCGTGTCCGAGCTGGAGATCAGAGGGCTGGCCCTGACCCTGCGGTCGCGGGACCTCCGCTTCACCGACGACGAGGCCACGCGTCTCGTCCGGGCGCACGCCGAGCGCGCGACCCCCGACGACATCGCGCTCGTCCAGGAGAAGGCCGCCGGCTGGGCGGCCGCTCTGGTGCTCGCCGCCCGGACCCTGCAGGCGTCCGGCGATGTCGTCTGGCCGCTGGCCAATCAGCGTCCAGTACTGGACCTGCTGCTCGGCGAGACGCTGAACACTCTCGACGAGCGGGTCCGGACAATGCTGCTCCGGACCTTCGGCGCGGTCTCGCTGACCGGGCAGCTGGCCGCCGTACTGAGCGGTGACGCCGACGCCGGTGCGATGCTCGACGATCTCGCCGGCAGCGGCCTGCTGGTCACGGCGTACACCGACGACTCGGCGAACAGCCTGTCGTACCGCTACCACCCCTTGCTCGTCGAGCTGCTCCGCAGACGATTCGCCACCAGCCCCGAAGGCCACCAGCTGATCGTCACCGCGCAGCACCGCGCGGCCCTGTACTACCAGAGCCGCGGAGACACCGCGGCCGCGTTGCGCAGCGCGCTCGAGGCCGACGACGCAGAGCTTGTCGAGCGGCTGCTGCTCGACCACGGCCCTGCCCTCCTCGCAGCGGGCGAATCCGCACTGGTCGAAGCCGCCTTTGACGGGCTGCCGGCCGGATACGTCGAGGAGCACCCGCACCTGTTCGGTGTCCGCGGACTGCTGCGGCGGGTCGCGGGCGACGTGGCTGGTGCCGTCCTGGACGCGGCCGCGGCCGCCGAGAGCGTCACCGAGGCCGCAGCCTCGAGACCGGACAACCAGGTGCCCGCCGCGGACGCCGCACTGCTGAGGCTGTGGGAATCGCGCTACGGCTGGCATGACGTCCATGCGGCGATCGGGCGGGCGCGATCCGTACTGGCACAAGCGCCGGCGGGTGACGGGAGTCCGCGAGCTGTTCTCGGACCGGAGCGACTGGCCTGGCTGTTGATCGAACTGGGTGCCGCGGAGATCTGGGCGGACCAGCAGGACGAGGCACTGGGCCATCTGGACGAAGCGCTCGTCACCGCACGGATGGCGGGCCACGATCAACTGATCGCGGGGGTGCTGGCCCATCGGGCCGTCGTACAGCACGTCCGCGGTCAGGTTCAGAACTCAGCCCAGTCCGCACAGGCCGCGCTGGACGTGGCGGGCGAGGACGGCCTTCCTGAGGAGTACGCCGTACGAGCCCAGGTCGTACTGGGATTCGCCGCGCTCAGCGAGCTCGACCTGGAGGCCGCCTGGCGGTACCACGAGGGGTCCGCCGAAGCCGAGGCCGCCGGATCCGACACCGTGGTCGCCGGGCTGCGTGCAGTACTGCGTACCGTGCTGCTGGTCGAGCAAGGCCGACTCAGCGAGGCGCTCACCGAGCTCACCAGCGACCCGGTGGCAGCGGGACCACTGCCGTCGTACCTGTCGCGCGATCTCACGCTGCTGCGGTCCTGGGTGGCCGTCCTGCTCGGCGACCAACAGTCGCTCGATCACCAGGTATCGGTCCTCGAGCGCAGCGGCCAGGCGGCCGAGGCCGAGCTCGTCCGGGCGATGACCGCGGTGATGCACGGCGACGCCGGAGCCGCGCTGAAGCTGATCGAGGCCGGCCTGGACCAGCCGGACGCGTATCCGCCGCTGGCTTCGGCCGCGGCGTCGTTCCGGACCATCCTGCTGGGCCGGACCGGCGACGACTCGGCTGCTGACGCCGCACTGGTCGACACGCTGAACCGGGTCACGCCGCAGCGGATGCTGGCCGTACTCACGACGGCCGGCGGCGAACCCGCGTTCCTCGACCAGTTGCGCAGACACGTTGCCGGCCCGAATCCACATCCGTTCGCGGGTGTGGTGCTGGAGAAGTTGTCCGGCTACCGGTCCGGCTGGATCGAGGCCGGCGGGATGACGCCGCTGTCGCGGACCCGGTCGGACCCGCATCGCCCGCCGGCCCGGCGGATGGACGCGGTGGTGAACCGGGCCCGGATCCGGCTGACCGCCCGTGAGGCGGAGGTGCTCGAGCAGCTGGCGCTGGGCAACTCGTACGCCGAGATCGCGCAGGCACTGTTCATCACCGAGAACACGGTGAAGACGCACCTGATCTCTCTGTATCGCAAGCTCGGCGTGGAGAAACGGTCCGCCGCTTTGCGCACCGCGCGCAACGTCGGCCTGCTGTAGTCGGCGCTGTCAACGTGGATCACCCGAATTGGAGGAGGCCCAGGACGGGCTCCGTTGATGGGATGAGCCGTCCGGCGCGGTGACACCGACGCGCCCCGAGGAGCCGAGGAGTTCGAGATGACCCATCTGGTGGTGCTCGGTCTGAACAGCCGCGAAGACGCCGAGCGTGTCATCCAGCTGACCGAGGACCTGGCCAAGCAGCAGCTGCTGCAACGCGACGACGCGGCGTACGCGTACAAGGACGACAAGGGCAAGGTCCGCATCCAGCAGACCATCAACCTGACCGCCGCCGGAGCCACCAGCGGAGCGCTGTGGGGCACGCTGATCGGGCTCATTTTCCTGAACCCGATCGCCGGTCTCGCCGTCGGCGCCGCGTCCGGAGCGGTGGCCGGGAAGCTGACCGACGTAGGGATCAACGACGACCTGATCAAGCAGGTCGGCCAGGAGCTGCAGGAAGGTCATGCCGCGGTGTTCCTGCTCGCCCGCTCCGCGACCGTGGACCGGGTGGTCGACGCGCTCAAGCCGTTCAGCCCGACGATCATCCAGACCAACCTGACCAAGGAACGCGAGGAAGAGCTGGTCCAGGCCCTGCAGAGCTGACCCGGAGGAGGTTCGGTGAACACGGTGCTACCCGACTTCGACCCGATTCCGTCGAGCAGGCAGCGGATCCAGGTCCAGGTCACCACCCTCAAGCAGGCGGTCGACGAGGCGGACGCCCTCGCCGTACCGGTTGCCGCTGGCAACGAGCCGCCGGAGGAGCTGGGCGTGGACCTGGCCGGACTGAAGTCGGCCGGGTTCGCCGGGGACCGCGGTCGGACGCTGGTCCTGCCGCGCGCGGACGGGCCGGTCCGGGTCGCGGTCGGGATCGGTTCCGGCGACGTCGATGTCGCGCTGGTCCGGGACCTGGCCGCGGAGTTCGCGCGCGCGGTCCCGTGGCACCGCAAGCTCGCGATCGAGGTGGCCGACTTCGGCGTACCGGTCGCCGACTTCGCGCAGGCCGTCACCGAAGGCGTCCTGCTGGCCCGCTGGCGGTACTTCGTCGGCCGCGACGCCGACCGGCCGACGCTCGAATCCCTGCACATCGTGGCCTCCGACCAGGACACTGCAGAGGCCGGGGCCGGTGCTGAACGCGGGCGGATCGTCGCGGCGGCCTGCAGCCTCGGCCGCGACCTGGCCAACTGTCCCGCGACCACATTGTCCGCCGCCCGGATGGCCGACGTCGCCGTCGAGGTCGGTACGGCGGCCGGCCTCGAGGTGGAGATATTCGGCAAGGACGAGCTGATCGCGCTGGGCTGCGGTGGTCTCCTCGGGGTCAACCGGGGCAGTGTCGAGCCGCCGCGGATGATCCGGCTGCGCTACGTTCCCGACGAGCCGACCGGGCGGATCGCCCTGGTCGGCAAGGGCGTCATGTACGACTCCGGTGGCATCAGCTTGAAGCCGAGCGACGAGTCGCACGCGCAGATGAAGAACGACATGACCGGCGCCGCGGCCGTACTCAGCTCGATGACAGCGCTGCGGGATCTCGGCTGCCGGACGGCCGTGACCGGCTACCTGATGTGTACCGACAACATGCCGTCCGGGTCCGCGATGAAGCTCGGCGACGTGCTGACGATCCACAACGGCACCACGGTCGAGGTGCTGAACACCGACGCCGAGGGGCGGCTGGTGATGGCCGACGCGCTGGCCATGGCGACCGAGGAGCCGGTCGACGCGATCGTCGACATCGCCACGCTGACCGGCGCGTGCCTGCGCACGTTCGGGACCGAGATCGCCGGGGTGATGGGCAACGATCCGCGGGTCGTCGAGCAGCTGCGGCAGGCCGGCGACGTGGTGGACGAGCCGGTGTGGGAGCTGCCGCTGATCCGCTCGTACCGTTCCCAGCTCGACTCGGCGATCGCCGACCTGACCAACATGGGCGGCATGAACGCCGGGTCGATCACCGCGGCGCTGTTCCTCGAGGAGTTCGTCGACGGCCGGCCCTGGGCGCATGTCGACATCGCCGGTACGGCGCAACTCCCGGCGCCGCGGACCTGGCGGAACAAGGGCGCGACCGGCTTCGGCACCAAGCTGCTGATCGAGTTCGCGCTCCGGTTCGCCCGGCCGGGAACGTCATGAACGCCAAGGCGGTGCCCGAGAAGCCCGGGACGGTGAAGAAGGGCGGGATGCAGCGCGTCCTGGACGGGATCGAGCGGGTCGGCAACAAGGTCCCGCATCCGGCGCTGATCTTCCTGGCGCTGATCGTGATCGTCATCGTGCTGTCCCAGATCCTGTCCTGGGCGGGGACGAGCGTGACCACCGAGGTCGCCGAACCGGCCACTGTGCAGGTCGCACCCGATTACGAGGGCGGCACGAGTGTCGCCGGCAGCGACGCACCACCTACGCCGGCGATCCCGGACTACACGATCAAGCACGAGACGATCACCGCCGAGAGCCTGCTCACCGGCAAGGGCATCCGGTTCATCTTCACCACGGCCGTGCAGAACTTCAACGACTTCGGCGTGGTCGCGGTGATCCTGGTCGCGATGATCGGCGTCGGGGTGGCCGAGGAGGCCGGGCTGATCGCGGCCCTGATCCGGAAGATGGTGAAGGTCGCGCCCAAGGGGGCGATCACGTTCATCATCGTGCTGCTCGGCGGCATCTCGAGTGTGGCCTCGGACGCGGGCTACCTGGTCCTGATCCCACTCGGCGCGGCCGCGTTCGCCTCGCTCGGACGGCATCCGCTGGCCGGCATCGCGGCCGCGTACGCCGGGGTCAGCGCCGCGTTCTTCGTGAACATCCTGATCACGCCGGCCGACGGCATCATCACCGAGGTCACCAACGAGACGATCGGCCTGGTCGCTCCGGACGTCCATCTGAACGTCACGCACAACTTCTACTTCAGCATCGCGGCCACGCTGTTCTGTGCGTTGGTGATGACAGTGATCACCGAACGCCTGATCGAGCCGCGGCTCGGCAGGTACGACCCGGCCGAGGCGCCGGACGACGCGCCGGCCGACCACCAGCCGGACGCGGAGGAGCTGGCGCTGGAGTCCCGCGGGCTGCGGTGGTCGGTCTACTACCTGCTGATCGCGGTCGCGATCGTGTCGGCGCTGACGTTGATCCCGAAGGCCCCGCTGCGCAACCCCGACACCGGCGAGATCTTCGGGTCGTCGCCGTTCATGAGCAGCCTGCTGTTCATCATCTCGATGCTGTTCCTGGCCGCGGGTCTCGGGTACGGCCGCGGCTCGAAGTCGCTGACCGGCAGTACGAACGTGATCAACGCGATCGTGAAGACGTTCAACGGGCTCGGCGGACTGATCTTCCTGATGCTGCTGATCGCCCAGTTCATTGCCTACTTCAACTACACGAACATGTCCACACTGGCGGCGACCGGCCTGGCCGATCTGCTCGAACGCGCCGACATCGGGGCGCTGCCGCTGCTGA
Organism: Kribbella jejuensis; assembly: GCF_006715085.1. Lineage (NCBI taxonomy): Bacteria > Bacillati > Actinomycetota > Actinomycetes > Propionibacteriales > Kribbellaceae > Kribbella > Kribbella jejuensis. Next base: position 221,103 of record NZ_VFMM01000003.1, read on the forward strand.
TCGGCTTCATCCTGCTGGTCTTCGTGATCGACCTGATCATGCCGGGCGTGATCCCGAAGTGGGCGATCCTGGCACCGATCTTCGTCCCGCTGTTCTACCGGCTCGGCATCGCGCCGCAGACCGTGGTCGCGGCGTACCGGGTCGGCGACGGTCCGGCGAACGTGATCACGCCGCTGATGGTGTACCTGCCGTTCATCGTGCTGGTCTGCCAGCGCTACCGGAAGAAGGCCGGGATGGGCACGGTGGTCTCGATGATGCTGCCGTACACCGGGATCGTGCTGGTCGCCTGGACGCTGTTCTACGTCGCGTGGTACCTGATCGGGATCCCGTGGGGTCCGTCCGCTCCGGTGCACCTCCACTAGGCCGGCACCATGGACGACGGCACCCTGAGCCTGATCATCCTCGGGCTGGCCGTCGTGCTGTTCGTCTGGAACCGGCTGCCCGTCGATGTCGTCGCCGTACTGGTCGCCCTGGCCCTGTGGGCGACCGGCGTACTGGGGTTCACCGAAGTACTGGCGGGCTTCGGCGACCCAGTGGTGATCTTCATCGCGACGTTGTTCGTGGTGAGCGAGGGCGTCGACTCCACCGGCGTGACCGCGTGGGCCGGCCAGAAGATCGTCACGTACGCCGGAACCACCCGGAGCCGCCTGCTCATCGCCGTCACGGCGCTGTGCGCGGTGCTGTCGGCCCTGATCACGTTGAACGGAGCGGTCGCCGCACTGCTTCCGCTGGTGGTCATGCTCGCGCTCCGGATCGGCCAGCCACCGTCACGGATGCTGATGCCGCTGACGTTCGCGGGCAGCGCCGGTTCGCTGCTGATGCTGACCGGGACGCCGGTGAACATCATCGTCTCGGAGACCGCGCGCGACGCGGGTGCGGGCTACTTCTCGTTCTTCTCGTTCGCCGTGGTCGGCGTACCGCTCGTCGTCGGGACGATCGCGATCTCGGTGCTGCTCGGCCCGAAACTGCTGCCGGCCACCCGGCCGGCGCATCCGGCCGCCGACCTCGCCGTCCACGCGCACACGCTCGACCAGCACTACGACTTGCGCGACGGCTTCTACCGGCTACGAGTACGCGAACTCTCGCCACTGCTCGGCCTCGGCGCGAGCGAGGTCGACCTCACGCCGTACCCGGGGGTGGTGATCGTCGGCGTCCAGGACGGGCAGGGCCGCAACCGGACGGACACGGCCATCGGCGTCGGCGACGTGCTGGTGGTGACCGGACCGCGAGAGCAGGTCAGCAGTCTGACCACGGACTCGCTGCTCGCGGTCAGCATGCTGCCGGTCGACGACCTGCTGACCCGCGACTCCGGCGTGGTCGAGGCCGTCGTCCCGCCGCGGTCGGCGCTCGTCGGGGAGACTGTGTTCCCGGGGATGCATCGAGGCCGCGACCTGGTGATCATCGCGGTCCAGCGGATGGGCAAGGACCGGGGCAGCCGGCCCACCGAGCTCGCCGAGGGCGACGCGATTCTCGTGCACGGCCCGTGGACGGTCCTCGACGAGCTCAGCCGGGACCGGGACATTCTGCTGGTGGATTCACCGGAGCTCGTCCGGCGGCAGGCGGTGCCTTGGGGGCCGAAGGCGTCGATCGCGGTCGCCGTCCTCGCGGCGATGGTCGTCCTGCTCGCCACTGGCGCGGTTCCGCCGGCGATGGCCGGTCTGCTGGCAGCGACGGCGATGGTGCTCACCAAGGTGGTCGGTCCGCGGCAGGCGTACCGCGCGATCTCGTGGCAGATCGTCGTACTGATCGGGTCGCTGATCCCGTTGTCGGGCGCGATCCGGTCCAGCGGTGGTGCCGACCGGATCGCCGACCTGATCGTCGACGCGGTCGGCCCGGGACGCCCGTACTTGTTGCTGTTGGCACTCTTCCTGCTGACCGCGGCGCTCGGGCAGATGGTCAGCAACACCGCGACGGTCCTGATCATCGCGCCGATCGCGGTGGCCGCCGCCCAGGGTACCGGGACCGCCGTCAAGCCGGTGCTGATGCTGATCGCGGTCGCCGGCGCGGCCTCGCTGCTGACCCCGATCTCGACGCCCGCGAACATGATGATCATGAGCCCGGCCGGCTACCGGTTCGGCGACTACTGGAAGCTGGGCGTGGTCGTGCTGGGATGGTGGTTGCTGGTGGCACTCGTCGTCGTACCGCTGGTCTGGCCGTTCTGACATGTCCAGGTACGTTTCGACAGGAGGGCTGCCCGCGGCTCCGGTGGTCGCGGGGCTGGTGCGGACGGCGTATGAGCGCTTCCGTGACGTCGGCGACGGCGAGGTGTCGGACGTGTATCCGGCCTTGTCCGCGGCCGATCCGGACTGCTTCGGGATCTGTGTCGCGGCGACCGATGGGCGGCTGTTCGAGGCTGGCGATGCGCGCCGCGCGTTCACGATCATGAGCGTCGCCAAGCCGTTCGTCTTCGCGCTGATCTGTCAGGCGGTCGGGGTCGGGAACGTCCGGGAACTGGTCGGGGTCAACGCGACCGGGCTGCCGTTCAACTCGGTGCAGGCGGTCGAACAGTCACCGGCCGGGCGGACGAATCCGATGGTGAACCCGGGCGCGATCGCGACCACGAGCCTGACCCCGGGTGACTCGCTCGCGGAGCGCTGGCAGTTCATCGCGTACGGACTGTCCCGTTTCGCGGGGCGTGAGCTTGAGCTCGATCAGGCTGTGCTTGGGTCGGCGATGGCCACCAATCATCGCAATCGTGCGCTTGCGGCGCTGTTGAAGAGTCTGGGCGGTCTCGACGGTGATCCCGCGGACGCGACAGAGTTGTACACCAGGCAGAGTTGTCTGAGCGTCGCGGCGACGGATCTTGCGGTGATGGGCGCGACGCTCGCGGACGGCGGGGTCTGCCCGTTGACGCAGGAACGGGTGATCGACGCGGATGTCGCCCGGGTGACGCTGGTGGTGATGGCGATCGCCGGGTTGTACGAGACCTCGGGCGACTGGCTGCTCGATGTCGGCGTACCGGGCAAGAGCGGGATCGGCGGCGGCATCGTGACCGTGTCGCCGGGCAAGGGCGCGCTGGGGACGTTCGCGCCGCGACTGGATCGGGCCGGCAACAGCGTCCGGGGCCAATTGGTGGCGGAGTTCCTGGCGCGGGAGCTCGGTCTCGATCTGCTTGCCTCGCAGCCGGTCCCACCCGCCTCAGGGCGCGGCCAGGGTGAGCGTGGTGGTGTTTGAGGCGCCTGCGCGCTCGTAGGTCAATTCGATGGTGTCACCAACCTTTCGGGTCAAGGTGGCGACGACGATCTGTTCGCTGCTGACCGCCGCGGCGCCGTCGATCTTCGTGATGATGTCGCCTGTCTGCAGCCCTGCCTTGGTCGCCGGGCCGGTCGCGGCGAGGACGAACAGCCCGGCCGTCGAGCCGGACGCCTTCGCGAGCGCGGGTGGGATCTCCTGCACCTGCAGCCCGGTCGCGGGGTGGCCGGGCTTCCCGGTCTTGATCAGCTGGTCGGCGATCGGATTCGCGAGATCGATCGGGATCGCGAAACCCAGGCCGACACTGCCGCCGCCGCTGACGCCGGCCGCGTTCGGTACGGTTGCGATCGCCGCGTTGACTCCGACGAGTTTCCCGGCGCAGTCGACCAGGGCGCCGCCGCTGTTGCCGGGGTTGATCGCGGCGTCGGTCTGGATCGCGCCGACCAGGTGGTGGGTGACGGTATCGCCCGGGACGGGTACGTACCGGTCGAGCGCGCTGATGATGCCCGACGTCACCGTGCTCGCGAGCCCGAGCGGAGCGCCGAGTGCGACAACCGGCTGGCCGACCTTGAGCTGCGCGGAGGAGCCCAACCCGATCACGGACCGGCCCTTCGCCTCGTCGGAGGCCTTCAGCACCGCGAGGTCGGTGCTCGGATCACGGCCGACGATGGTCGCGGCGGAGGTGTGACCATCGCTGTACCGGACCGCGACCGTGCCGCCGCCGGCGGCCGGTGAGACCACGTGGTCGTTGGTGAGGATGTACCCGCCGTCGCGGAACACCTGGCCCGAACCGGTACCGGCCTGGTTGCCGCGGCTCGCGGAGATCGTGACGATCGAGGGCAGCACCTGTTCGGCGACCGGGATCGCCGGGCACATCGCCGTACCCGGATCGGCCTGACCGGTCGCGGACGAGGCGTTGGCCGTGCCGCCGTTGTGGCGGATGCTGACCACGATCAGCGCGATCACGAGCGCGGCGACGATCACGCCCTCCGCGATCGCGAGGATCAGAAGCCGGGCCGGGCGGACAGCAGGCGGGGGCTGGTGCAGATCGGCCTCGGACATCACGACCTCCGGTTCTGAGAGTAGGCGGGTTCGGGAGCGGGCAGCTCGCCTGATCCGGGCGACTCCGCCGCGGCGCGGTCGAAGTACAGGTAGACGACAGCGGCGGCGATCAGCGGCGCGGCGAGCGCGAACAGCAGTGACACGATCACGTTGATCAACGTGGGCGACCAGTCCGTCGCGAGCAGCAGGACGATGCCGGTGATCGGTCCGACCGCCAGACCCAGTCCGACGACGATCGCGAGCGGCCCGGCGGTTCGCCACCATCGCCGCTTCACCAGCAGCCGGCTGCGGCGGAGCGCCGTACTCGCGGAGGACCGTTCGGCCATCACCGCCGGTACGGCGAAGGCGCGGCTGACCGCGTAGTAGAGCGCCAGCGGGATCGTCGCGACGAAGATCGTCAGTACGGCGATGACGACGACGTATCGCACCGCCGCGGCGGCCAGCGGCCGGGCGTGCGTCCGTACGTCGTGGACGACGAACGCAGTCGTCACCGGGACGTGGCGGTCCAGCCGGTCGAGCGTCGACGTGACGGCGGCCAGGAGGAGTACGTACGTTGCGACGGTGATCGCTGTGATCGCGAGGGCGAGGAGCGTGGCCCAGAAGCCGGTCGCGTTCTCGGTCGGGGCGGCCAGGTCGGTCGGCGAGTCGTGCCGAGCGGCCTGGAGTTCGGCCAGTCCGAGCGTTGCCAGGCCGAGGACCACGAAGGCCGCGGCGAATACTCCGAACAGGCGCGGTCTCTGCGCGAACAGTCGAAGCGCGGCAACGACCGTCTGTCCCCACGCGCGCCGCCTCCGGGCGGGCAGCGGCGCGGCATCGCTCCAGCGCGTCCGGCTGGCGGCGAACCAGACCAGTACGACCACCGCCGCGAGGATCAGCCCGAGCAACCAGAGCCGGTCGAGGGTCTCGCGGAACAGGTTCGACCCGGTGCGGACCGCCGTACAGAAGACGCCCGTACCGCTCGGTCCGAGCAGTCGTCCGGCCGGCACCGTCGTACTGTCGTCGCGCCAGGTCGCCTCGGCGTCCTGCACCGGCCGGGTCCAGGAGGCCTTCATGTTCGGGCCGGTGGGTCCGTCGAAGAACGACGCCTGCCGCTCGCCCCATCGGCCTTCGAACCCCAGCCACGGGAACTGCGTCAGGTAATCCGCCCGGGCCATCGGCACGTAGGCGACCTGCGGACGCAGTTCGGTCGCGGGTCTCGTCGTGTCGTCGCAGCCGAGACCTTCCGAGCCACGGCCCAGGTACAGGCGCTGACCGTACTTGTTCGCATGTGACCCGGCGGCCGGATAGACGACCGGGTGCGTACCGTCGACGATCTCGAGCTTGATGTCGCCCCAGCGCGCTCGTTCGGCCCCACCGTGCTGGCTGTACCCGATCGCGATCGGGTTGGTGGCGAGCGCGGCCGTCGGCGTCGGCGCGTCGAAGACGAGTTGGACGGACTCCCAGTCGCCTTCGTGGGTGTTGTTGTAGTCGTTGAAGACGTAGAAGAACCAGTACTCCAAGGACAGCTGGTCCGGGTACGCCGGATCCTCGGCCACGTGGGCGTACACGGTCGCCGGATGCTTGCTGTTGATCCGCGCGGACCATTCGGCGTAGTCGCAGCCGGGACGCAGGGGATCGCCAGGGAAGTCCAGGAAGTGGCCCGGGTACCCGAGCTCGAAGTCGGTGCCTTCCGGTTGGATCTTGACCAGGTCGGGCGGTCGCCACGGGCCGCGGAGCGCGACCTGCTGGTCACCGAGTACGGCCTGGACGTCGGTGGGTTGGAACTGCTCGCCGTCGGCGCAGTTCGGGCCGGCCTTCTGCAGCCTGACGACGGGGGAGTAGCGGTCGGCCAGGGCGTGTGCCGCGGTGTTGTCGGGTGGAGCTGGACCACTGAGTACGGCGGTGGCCAGCGCGAACGCCAGTACGATCATGGAGGTCACCCGTTCCAGGTGAGCCGCCGCCAGATCAGGACCGCGAGGAGCCCTACGACGACCGGCAGCAGCTGGACGGCGACCCGCCAGACGAGCAGCCCGGCGACCAGGTCTGTCGCCTCGACGTGACTGTGGTCGGAGACGAACGCCGCGAAGGTGGCGTCCATGACGCCTGCGCCCATCAGCGGCAGCCCGGTCAGCGGATAGATCACCATGAAGCTGCAGAACATGACGAGCACGGTCGGGCTGTCCAGGTGCACTCCTACGAAGCCCACGCACAGTACGAGCACGCCAGCCTCTACGGCGATCAGGAGCAGTTGGCTGAGTACTGCGAGCAGCCCGCGCTGATGCATCCGCTCCGCGCTGTGCGACTGGAACGAGACGAGTCGTTCGGCCCAGACGGCAGGACCGGGACTGCTCCGTCGTACCCACTGGATGAGCCGGCCGAGCAGTCTGCCGATGATTGCCGCCGTACGCTCGGCCCGTAAGGCGTACAGGAGACCGCCGAGCAGTACGACGCCACCGGCACCGAAGACCAGGGCCGACCACGCGAACGGAGCGTAGAAGTCCCGCGCGGCCCAGAAGATGAGGAAGCCCAGTACCGGTGCAGCCAGCCGCGCGACGTAGAACAGGGTCGTGCTGAGCGCCAGTCCCGACGCGGCGTCGGTGGTGTCGATGCCCCACGAACGCAGCATGGCAAGCCGCAGCACGACGTCACCGGGCGACGGAGCGACGGTGGCGACGGCCGCGGCGGCGACGTCGCTGATCATCGCCTTCAGGTAGTCGAGACCGGCGATCAGCAGCGCGAGTGGGGTCGCGAGGATCGCCCGGCGGAAGACGACAGCGACGAGCAGTACGGCGATCTGCCAGCCGCTGAGGTGGGTGAGCGCGTGGCCGACCTCGCCCCAGTCCACACCCCGCACCAGCCGCAGGAGGAGCCAGGCTACGACAGCGACGAGGACGAGCCGGGTCACCGCCTTCGGGATCCGCCGGGCAGCCGGCTGGGTCGGTGTCGCCGGCTGGGGCGAGGAGGACTCGGCCACAGCATCCAGCCTGCGGACCGCGCGCGCGGCCACCATCCCCCGATCCGGGGGAGCCGAGTTGCGCACGGCCGGAGAAGAGTCGTCCCGAGGGGCCGTGAAAGGGGCGTCCCATGGGGCATTACGTCATCCGCGTCAAGGGCACGCTGTCACGCGACCTGACCGACACCTTCCCGACCCTGACCGCAGACCCCGAGCCTCCACAAACCGTCCTGCACGGCTACCTCGACGACCAGGCAGCCCTAGCCGGCATCCTCAACCACCTCGACATGCTCGGCATCAACATCATCGAGGTCCTCCAAATCCCCCCACCGACGAACGGTCACTGAGCCCCCGGAGGCCTCCTGGCGTACGTTCGTGTACGGAACCTACTGAGGGGGAGATATGGCGGTCCATACGAAGGCGGAGTTGCTCGCGGTTATTCGGCGGGCGTATGGGCCGGATGTTGCCGACGCGGTGGCCGGGGAGTTGCCGGATCAGCTTGATCCCGAGCGTGATGCGGACGCGGAGGTGTTGGCGCGGCTCGGGATTACCAGGGAGCGGTTGGCGAACGCGTTGGGTGGGGAGCTCTGAGCGGCGCGCTGGTTGTGCATTGCTGCGCGTATCTGCATGATTGGGTCCAGGATTACGCAGCCTAGGCCTGGAGGAGTGGTCCGCTTGACCGCCACATGGGAGTTCGTGCTCTGCGATGCGTTGGTGAAGGTGCACCCGGTCCGGGATCCGCGGCAGGTGTCGGCGGAGACGAGGTTCCAGGCGTTCCTGGGCGAGCCGGCGTCGTTCCAGCTGGCGTACCGGCCGCCGCTCGATCCGGGCTTCCGTGATCCCACGCCACTGGACGTGCGCGTCGAGGGGGACGCGGCCGACCTGGTCACGGTGTCGAGCGTCGACCTCGTGCCGTGTACGTTCGTCGCTCTGCCCGGACACGACGACGGCTACGAGTTCGACGAGCCCGGCCTGTATCCCGACATACTGCGTCCCGTTCCGGACGGCAAGGCCCGCGTACTGTTCGGCAGCTGGAGCGCGCTGTGGTTCGACGTACGGACGAACGACCCCGCGCGCGCCGGCGTCCACGACATCACCGTCGTGCTGAGTGCCCCGGACGGCTCCGAGCTGCACCGGGTCTCGGTCAGCGTCGAGGTCACCGGGATCGAGCTGCCGCCGCTCGACATCGTGTCGAGTCACTGGATGCACCTCGACGCACTCGCGGACCACTACGGCATCGAGGTGTTCAGTGAGCGGCACTGGACGCTGATCGAGCGGTTCATGGAGTCCGCGGTCGAGATGGGCGCGACCTCGCTGCTCGCCCCGGTCTGGACGCCGCCGCTCGACACCGCGGTCGGCACGTACCGGACCGTTGTACAGCTGATCGACGTCAGCAAGACACAGGACGGGTACGAGTTCGGCTTCGAGAAGCTGCGCCGGTGGCTCGAGGTCTGCCGCCGTACCGGGATCCGCGGCGTCGAGGTCGCGCATCTGTTCACCCAGTGGGGTGCGCGGGCCACGCCGGGCATCGTCGTCGACGGCGAGCGCGCGTTCGGCTGGGACGTCGAGGCAACAGACCCGCGGTACCGGGCCTTGATGGAGGCCCTGCTTCCGGCGCTGCAGGCGGTGCTCGACGAGGAGTGGGACCGCGAGTACGTCGTCTTCCACATCTCCGATGAGCCGTCAGGTGAGGACGGGCTGGCCAGCTACCTGGCCGCGAAGGCGGTCGTCGCCGATCTCCTCAAGGGCTGGACGGTCGTCGACGCACTCAGCGAGCACTCGTTCTACACCTCCGGTGCCGTACCGGTGCCGATCGTCGCGACCGATCACGTCGAACCGTTCCTCGCGCAGCGTCCGGAGAGGCTGTTCGTCTACTACTGCGTCAGCCAGGACCGCGACGTCGCCAACCGGTTCGTCGGGATGCCGTCGGCGCGGAACCGGGCGATCGGCCATCAACTGTTCGCGTCCGGCGTGGACGGCTTCCTGCACTGGGGCTTCAACTTCTGGTACACCTGGCACGCCCTGCGCCGGATCGACCCGTTCGCGGACACCTCGGCCGGCGGCGCGTTCCCGTCCGGTGACCCATTCGCCGTCTACCCAGGTCCGGACGGTACGCCGTGGCCGTCGATCCGGCACCGGGTCTTCGCCCAGGCGATGTGGGACCACCGCGCGTTGCAGGCGATCCGCGTTGCCCAGGGCAACGACGCCGCGCTGGACATCGTCGACCCGAACCGGACCCTGCGTTTCGACCGGCCGATCCTCGACCCGGCGCACTACTACGCCTCCCGCGAGCGGATGGTTGCCGCACTCAAATAACTCGATGTCACGACATAATGCCTTACTGTGATATCCAGTGCTCCAATTCACTGGAGGAGGCAGTCGTGGATTCACCGAATGCTGCTGCTCGGATCGGTGCGGAGTTTCTCGGGACGTTCTGGCTCGTTTTTGCCGGCTGTGGTGCCGCAGTGCTGGCCGGTGTCGTGCTCACCCCGGACAAGGTTCCGGTCGGAATCGGTTATCTCGGGGTCGCGCTGGCTTTCGGGCTGACCGTGCTGACCATGGCCTTCGCCGTCGGTCACGTTTCCGGCGGGCATTTCAATCCGGCGGTCACCGTCGGCCTCGCGGTGGCCAGGCGGATCGAGTGGCGCTGGGTGCCGACGTACATCGTCACCCAGGTCGTTGCCGCCAGCGTGGCCGGCGCGATCCTGCTGGCCATTGCCAATGGCAAGGATGGGTTCAGCGCGGTCGACAGCGGCTTCGCCACGAACGGGTACGGCGACCGCTCGCCGGGCGGGTACTCGCTGCTCGCCTGCGCGCTCGTCGAGATCGTGCTGACCGCGTTCTTTCTGTACGTGATCCTCGGTGCGACCGACGACCGGGCGCCGAAGGGGTTCGCGCCGATCGCGATCGGCCTCTCGCTGACGCTGATCCACCTGGTCGGCATCCCGGTCACCAACACCTCGGTGAACCCGGCCCGCTCGCTCGGCGTCGCCTGGTTCGCCGGCGGCTCCGCGCTCGGCCAGGTCTGGCTGTTCATCGTCGCGCCGCTGGTCGGCGCCGCGATCGCCGGTGTCAGTTACGCGGCGATCACCGGGGCGCGGGGCGCCGAGGCCGAGATCGACGAGGGCGTCGCGAACAATCCGTAGTACCGCCGGCGCGCTCCGCACCCGCGCTCCGACCTGCACAGGGTGCGGAGCGCGGGTTCGATCGGTGGCCACTTGGGTGTTGCCTGGTGTACGTCGATGGGTGTTTGTTTTTTACCTATGACAGACGTTGCCATGAATGCCATCACCCGGAGGGGCCTGCTGACCGCGGCCGGGGCCGGGACGATCGTCGCGCTGGCGCCGATCAGCTTCGCCGCCGCCGCGACCGGTACCGCCACCCAGGTGGTCGAGGGACACATCGCACCAGGGCCGACGGACTTCTTGTACCTGCCGGTCAACGTACCCCGGGGTGTGCAGCAGATCTCGGTCTCCTACAACTATTCCAAGCCCACCGTCCCGTCCGGTACGCCGGGCAACTCGTGCGACATCGGCATCTTCGACGCGCGCGGTTTCGACTTCGACGGGTCCGGCTTCCGCGGCTGGTCCGGTGGATTCCGTACGTCGTTCAGCATCAGCCGGACCGAGGCCACGCCCGGCTACCTGCCCGGTGACGTGATGCCCGGCACCTGGCACGTCGTACTCGGGCCGTACCAGGTCGCGCCACAGGGGATGGACTACCACGTCGAGGTCACCCTCACGTACGGCGATCCCGGTCCGCGCTACGTACCGTCGTACCCGCCGACCAAGGCGAAGGGCCGCGGGCGGGCCTGGTACCGCGGCGACTGCCACCTGCACACGGTGTACTCCGACGGGCGCAACCTGCCCGCCGATGTCGCCGCGGCTGCCCGCGCGGCCGGCCTGGACTTCATCGTGTCGACCGACCACAACACCAGCGCGTCGCACGGCGCCTGGGGCCCGCTGGCCGGCGACGACCTGTTGATCGTGACCGGCGAGGAGATCACGACGCGGAACGGTCACTGGCTCGCGCTCGGCACCAAGCCGGGGGAGTGGATCGACTGGCGGTTCCGGGCCCGCGACGGCGTGTTCGACCGGATCCAGAAGCAGGTGCACCGGGCCGGCGGACTGTGCGTGTCGGCGCACCTGTACTGCCCGTGGATCGGCGCCGAGTGGAAGTTCGGGTTCGAGGGGCTCGACGCGACGGAGGTGTGGACCGGTCCGTGGGGCTGGGACGACGACGCGGCCGTGTCCACCTGGGCCAACCTGTTGAGCGCCGCCGTACGGGAGAACAAGCCGTGGCTGCCCGCGATGGGCAACAGCGACGCGCACAACCCGACCAACGTGATCGGCCTGCCGCAGAACGTCGTGCTCGCCGACGACCTGAGCCGGGATGCCGTGCTGGCTGGTATCCGCGCCGGCCGGAGCTGGATCGCGGAGTCGTCGAAGGTCGATCTGGAGTTCACCGCGACCTCGGCGCTCGGCCGGAAGGCCGGTATCGGTGAGCGGCTGAAGGCGGGTGCCACCGAGCAGGTGACGGTCAGCGTCCGGGTCGGCGGCGTACCATACGGTACGGTACGGATCCTGACCGACGAGGGGCAGATGTTGCAGGGCAGCCTTGACGCGAGTGGGGCCGGTGCCGTCACTTGGCTGACCACGCCGCAGGCGGCGGCGTTCGTGCGGGCGGAGGTCCGGCACCCGCTCGCGGACGGGAGCGCTGGGCACACGTCGATGGATCCGGGGCTCACGTTCGGCGCGATGGCGGCGATGACCAACCCGATCTTCCTGGGCCACGGCTGAGCCAGGCCGGGCTCAGACCCGGTTCACGCCCCGGTTCACGCCCGGTTTCACGCCCCGGCGAGCTCGGCCACGATCGCGTCGATGTTCTTCATCAGCGAGACGTGGCCCTCGCCGGGGACCAGGTGTGTGGTCGCGCCGGCGACATGCTCGCCGAGCCACCGGCCGTGGTCGCGGGGAACCATCCGGTCCTGATCGCCCTGCCAGATCGAGACCGGTACCCGAATACTCGCCAGGTCGATATCCCAGTCGGAGATGAACGCGAGGTCGTCGTCGCGCCAGCCGTCGTACCCGTGCGACACCGATGCCCGGCACGACTCCGCCAGGTAGTCGGCCAGCCCGTCCCGCAGAGCCTGCTGGTCGACCGCCGACAGCAGGTCGCCGAACGCGGCGATGACGTCGGCGGCCTGCACGTTCTTCAGTTCGGCGCCCATCTCGGCGAGGAACTTGTCGAGGGCCTCGACGCTGGTCGCGGCCGAGCCGAACTCGGCGACGTTCTCCGCACCCATCCCGGCCAGCCAGTCCAGCCCTTCGGCGTGGTACGGCGCGACGCCCGCGACGACCGCCGCGGCCCGGCATCGCTCGGGCAGCAATGCCGCGCAGGCGAGGGCGTGCGGTCCACCACCCGACCAGCCGATCGTCACGAAGTCGTCGGCGTTGATTGCGTCGAGCAACAGGCTGACGTCATCCGCCACGTCCGCAACGGTCCGGCCGGCCTGCGGCGTGCTCGTCCGGTACCCGGGCCGGCTGTGCGTGACGAACCGCAGCCCGTACCGCGCGGCCGCCTCCGCGAGTGGATCGAGCACCATGCCGACACCGGGCGTCCCGTGATGCAGCACCAGCGGCATACCACCCGCAGGCCCCGCTACGACATACTCCAGAACCCGCCCACCACCAACCTCGAGTGTCTCCACACTGCAGAGATTAGACCACCTTGATGACAGAGCGGCCGCGTTCGGTGAAGGCCTTGACTGCTTCCTCGAGTGGGCGAACGTCGGTGACGAGCGGGACCAGGCGACCCTCGCGGAGGCGGGTTGCCAACTGGGTCAGCTGGGCGCGGTCGGGCTCGACGACGAAGAAGATCGCCCGGCCATCACGCGGCTGGACCGTCGGTGGCTCGGCGACGGTGACGAGGGTGCCACCGGGGCGCAGCAGCTGGGTGGAGCGGTTCAGGATGTCGCCGCCGATGACGTCGAACACCACGTCGACCTCGCCGGCGTCCTCGAGCCGCTCGTTCTCCAGGTCGAGGAACTCGTGGGCGCCGAGGCTGCCGGCCTGGTCCCGGGCGGACTTCCGGCCGGTGGCGATGACATGGGCTCCGGCTTCGCGGGCCAGTTGGATGCCGACCGAGCCGACGGAGCCACCCGCGCCGTGGACGAGGACGGTCTGGCCGGCCTGCAGCCGACCGTGATCGAACAACGCCTGCCACGCGGTCAGGCCCGGCATCACGATGGCGGCCGCGGTCACATGATCGACATCGACGTGCAGCGGAGCGAGGTTGCGGGCCTCGACCGCGGTGTACTCGGCGAGCGTCCCGTTCCGTCCCCAGTCGGTCAGCCCGAACACCCGCTGGCCGATGGTGAGACCGGTGGTGCCGTGCCCGAGTTCGACGACCACACCCGACAACTCGTGGCCGAGCACGCTCGGCGTCCGGTCCCGCCCGGCCCGATCGGTCCACGTGGACGGCCAGTCCGGCTCGCCTTTGAGGAAGCCGGCGGCGTGCACCTGCACGACCACGTCGTTCTCGGCGGGTTGGGGTTTCGGAAGCTCGGTCAGCGACAGTCCGTCGAGGGCTGAGTCCCGGTCCTTCGTTGCGACGGCGCGCATGAGTGTGGTTTCCATACCTCGACGGTAAGCCTGCCTGCCCCCAATCGTGCGGGCCAATTCCGGACCGGCTTCATGGGCCGATTGGCCCGCGCTCAGACTGCTGGATTGGACCAGCCACATGGGTCTTTTCGCCGTACTGTCGAAGTGTGACCAGTTTCGAGATTCCTGACACTCCGGCATCGACGGCAGCGCTGGAGGTGGCGACCGAATACCTGTCGCCCGCCTTGCTCAGCCATTCCCAGCGCGTCTACTGGTGGGCCGTCGGGTACGCCGAACGCGACGGCCTCGGCTACGACGCCGAGCTGCTGTTCGTCGCGGCGATGTTCCACGACGTCGCGCTGATGCCCGAGTTCGACAGCCACACGGTCGCGTTCGGGAAGGCGGGAGGCCATGTCGCCCGCGTCTTCGGCGCCGGTGCCGGGTGGTCCCGTGAGCGCAGAGACCGCCTGAGCGAGGCCATCGTTCAGCACATGTGGCCCACCGTGGACCCGGCCACTGACCCTGAGGGACACCTGCTGTCGCGTGCCGCCGCGTTGGACATCGTCGGCAAGGACCCCGACGGACTCAGCCCGTCGCTGCGTACCGACGTACTCCGGACCTTCCCGCGGCTCGGACTCGATGCCGAGTTCCTTGCTTGCTTCCAGGCTCAGGCCGAGCGCAAGCCGGCCAGTTCGGCCGCGAACGCCATCCGCACCGGGCTCGCCGACCGGATCGGGGCCGCGGTCCACGCCCACTGAATCAGCGGGTGATCCGTGGGGGACGGTCGGTCCAGGCTGCCGCCCACAGCTCGGCGAAGGCCAGGTCCGGAATGGTGCCAGGAGCCAGCCGCACTGTCTCGCTAGCGGCCTGAGCCCGGGGCGCTTCACGAAGGTCGGCGATGACGTCGGCGAAGCGTTGACCTGCGGGTTTGACCAAGTTGTCGACGTCGAGGAGTCCGAGCCCGTACTCCAGCGGCGCGAAGCCCCCGTACTCCGGCCGGATGTCGTGGGACGCCCACCAGGTGACCGCGCTGACGCCGGGCACCGCGAGACAGTGGCGCAGGAGCCGCTCGGTCGCGTGCTCGACGCTGACGTCGGTGACCCACTCGGGCGCGACCCCGATCTCCTGGATCCAGATGGGCCTCGGCGTCGTTTGATGTGCGGCGGCGACCTGGGCGAGGTACGCGCCGATCGACCAGGCCAGGTCGTTCTGCTCGCCGAAACGGTCGAGGAATCCGCTGAAGTACGGCCAGGCGTGCACGGTCGTGATGTCGGGCTCGTTGGCCAGGAGCGCGGGAGTGAAACCGGTATGCGTAGTGGTCCACGGCTGATGGTCCGCACCGAGGACGACCGGCAGACCGGGTGCGACGTTGTGCGCGGCAACAATCAGGGTCCGCGCCCAGTTGTCCAGGTCCGCGGTGGTCACCTCGGAGGGCTCGAAACCGACGAGCATGTTGGGCTCGTTGCCCAGGTCGATGCCGGCGCCCGCCGGATGACTCACGACCAGCTCGGCGACCGCGCCGATCAACGTCGTCGCGGCGGACAACGCCGACGCATCCGTGAAGAGGTTCGCCTTCGGGATCCACGGCGGCCGGAACACCCAGCCGGACAGGAAGCCGTTGAGCACAGTCACCCACACGTCAAGACCGACGTCGTGGGCTCGGTCGAGCAGCACGGTCAGCCGGTCCATCGCGGTGGCCGACACGGTCGTCGGGGTCGGCTGGAAGACAGGCCACAGGCACTGGATCCGAACGTGATCACACCCGAGCGCAGCGATCGCCGCCAGGTCTTCCGCGATGGACTGCTCGTCGAAGTCCAGCCACGCGTTCCACCACTGTTGCCGGGGCACGTAGTTGACGCCGAAGGCAGGATCAGGCATGAGCGGTTGCCTCCGGCTTCCATGCGATGACCTGACCCCGCTCGACCAGCCGGTTCTGCAGCGCGCGAACGTCGACGTCCTGTACGTCGGTCCGCGCCCGGAGCGCTTGTACCGCAGCGACCGCCGCGGACTCCGCGAGTACGCAGAACACCGGCTCCATCCGCGTCGCGGCGTACCCGATGTGCGTCGCGGACAGGCAGACCGGGACGAGCAGGTTGCCGCAATCCGCGTTCTTCGGCGTGATCGCCCGATAGGGGACCGGGTACGGCCGTCCGGTGCCGAGGTGACCGCCGATGAACATGTCACCTTCGGTCGCCACGCCGAGCTGCCCGGTGGCGGCGTCGCGATGCGGGATCCGGCGCACCGGATAGACGTCGACCCCGAAGAGCGCGAGTCCGACGCTGTCGTCGGGGTCGCTCTCGTTGGCCACATCGGCCTGGGTGACGGTGTACCGGCCGTCGATCCGGCGAGCCACCCGGACGTACAGCTGCGGCGGCCAGCCGTCGGTCTCCGGGAACACGCTGGCATCCATCCCGTAGGCCGCAACCTCGGCGCGGAACTCGGCCGGTACGGCGGAGTCGGTCGACAGGAAGTGGTGCAGCCCGCGCAGGTAGTCGATGTGCTGACGCCAGACCCGCGAGCGCGTGTCCCAGTCGCCGTCCTGGTACGCACGGCTCACACCGAGTGGGGCGTTCGTGATGAGCGAGGCGCGCTGGTAGTTGTACTCGCCGGAGTTGATCCACCCGGGGAAGATCCCGCGCAACGCCTCGAGGTCCGTGCCGAGATGCGCGACGTACCGCCGTACCAGCTCGTAGTCGGCCGGGGAGTAGCCGTCCGGCGGGGTGATCTCCCGGCGCGCGGCCGGCTCCTTCGTGATGTAGAAGCGGAAGTTGTACGCCTGCGCGTAGTCGTCCGCCGCGCCGAGTGGGCGGCCGTGATCCGGGTCGAGCAGCGGGAGCAGGCTGCCGTCGCGGTACGGGTCGATCGGCGTCCAGTTCGTGACCGGTTGCACCCCGGCGTACTCCTCCCCGAACTCCTCCCGCGATTCGCGTCCGGTGCGGTACGGCACGCCTGCCAGCGCCATCAGGTCACCCTCGTACGACGCATCGATGAAAATGGACGCCTGGACGTCGATGTCCGGCGCTGACTCGATCGCCGGCAGCGGCACGCCCCACCCGTCGGGTGTCGAGGTCTCCAGCTGGATCGCGGTGATGCGATTGCCGTCCCGCGTGACGGACCGGACCCGGCGTTCGCGGTACACCTCGATGCCCGCCTCGGCGATCCAGTCCCGGAAGGCACGCTGTACGTCGTACGGATGGTCGCCGAAGCCGAAGACGGCGTCCCTCGTCAGACCGCCGACGGCGGCCGGGATCGGGCAGTCCTGCCGCGGTTTGATGCCCGCACCGAGCATCCCGCCGAGCCACCGGCCCGGCTCGATCAGGACGACGGACGCACCTTCCTGATGGGCGGTGATCGCCGCGACGCAGCCCGCGGCGGTACCGCCGTACACACAGACATCGACCATGGCATGCACTCTGCAGCCTCGACACCTCCAATGACATAGCTGTTCTGAGCATCTCCATGTACTTTTTTGCCATGCTGACGCTGGACGGTTACCTGCTTGCGCCACGCCGCGAGCGGTTCACGCTGGCCATCGACACCTACGAGACGTGGGCGCTGCTGCTGCCGAGGAACGGCGCCTTCGCGTTCGAAGTGACGGGGGTACCGCCCGGAACGGCAAGGTTCGGGGACATCGTGTTCTGCCCGCCCGGCGGGTCGTTGCAGCGGAGGATGCACAGCCCGGCGGCCATCTTCCACGCCCGCTTCAGCACCTCGCTGCGGCCACCGGCCGGCCGCACGCGGCTCCGCGACCTCGATCGCCTGCGCGCCGACCTGGCGATTCTGGAGGACAACTTCACCGACCTGATCGCGACGCACGTCGTCGCCGACCTCGTGCTGATGGCGCTGCGCTCGCAGCGGGACGAGCCCGCGGACAAGCTGGTGCAGGAGGCAACGACCTATCTGCACGACCACTTCTCCGCGCCGGACCTCTCGCTGGGCGAGCTGGCCGAACTGCTGGGCATCAGCGCCGCTCAACTGTCTCGCCGGTTCAAAGCCGTCCACGCTGTCACGCCGGTCGAGTACCTTCGCGCGATCCGCTTGCGGAAGGTCCGGCAACTGCTTGCCGAGACCAACGACAAGTTGCAGACGATCGCCGGGCAAACCGGCTACCGAAGCGCGTTCTACCTCAGCCGGGTCTTCACCAACCAGACAGGTCAGCCGCCATCCGGCTATCGCCGGACGCACCGCGTCTGACGACGCGGGCGACGACCGAGAGCAGGAACAGCGCCGAGAAGCCGATCAGCAACGGCCAGGCGAGTGGCTTGGATGCGTCGAACTGCTGGCGCGCCCGGAGCGCGGCCAGCAGGATCGCGCCGACCATGACGATCTCGACCTCGAGCATCCGGCGCAGAGTCGACCAGCGACCGGCACGCCAGAAGCCCAGCCCGGCACCGCCGAGACAGCTGACAGCTGCCAGAGTCCGGCAGGACAGCGGCGTAAGCGTCCACGGCCACAACGGAATGAAGGTGGCCGGCGAGAGATACATGGCGGCGCCTTGCACGACCGCGAGTACGCCGATGGCCGTGACCACGGCGCGCATCGCCGGTGGAAGCAGGCCGTCCGGCGCGGGATCGGCGTACCGGCGGTTGGCGAGCCAGGCGCCGAGGACGAGGAACGGTGCCGCGAAGTACAGCGCCGTCCAGATCCAGAAGGCCGGGTTGCCGTGACTGAACTTGTTCCAGTGCAGCACGGTCGCCACCCCGAGCAGCGTGGCGAACGTTGTCACCGACAACAAACCGGGGGAGAGCACGTGCCAGCGGCGCTCAAGCGCGGCGCGAACGAAGAAGTAGCTGCCGCCGAGGTACGCCGACGCGAGGACCATCGAGGTCATGCTCGGCCGCAGCGGCCACGCCCACAGGTGGGCAGTGTGCTGCGGGAAGAAGTACAGGATGACGAAGCCCGCGACCAGGAACGGCACGATGCACAAGGACAGGACCCGCGTGTACCTCAGAACGTGGTCGTCGCGAAGAGTTGCCCGTGCATCACCGCTGTGTGAAACGTCCATGGCGGATCGCCCCCTGAGGCCAGCTTGCGCTCGCGACGTCAGGTGGGCAAGTGCTCAGGCGCCGTTCGCTTGCGGGTGGTAGGCGCAGGCGTCGTCCAGGCTCTGGGTGCTCTGGGTGCTCTGTGTGGTGGTGGCCGGCTTCTTCGACGTCGTGGTCGATCGATGCGGTTTGGGGGCGGCGAGTGCGTTCCGGATGATTTCGCGCATGGCCGCGTAATCGGGATCGCGACCGCTCGGGAAATTCTTCGCGCCGTCGAGATCGATGCTGGACACGCCGGCCTTCTTGACCTTCAGTCCGAGCTGGATCAGCGCGGGCAGGAGTTCCTGCGGAATATCGGTACGCAGCATCTGCCGGCTCGCGGCCGCGAGCTGCCGGTACTGGGTGAGCAGCGTCGCGGGGGAGACACTGTTGACGAGGGCATGGATCGTGCAGCGCTGGCGTTCCTGGCGGGACGGGTCGCTCAGCCCGTACCTGCCGCGGGCGAACCACAGCGCGTGGTAGCCGTCGAGGTGCTGGTTCGGGCCGGGCTCGATGTAGCCGGACGGCTTCTTCGGCGCGTTCGCCCCGGGACCGATGCCGTACTCGCCGCCGATCGGCACCGGGTAGTTGACGTTCACGGTGATCCCGCCGACCGCGTCGACGATCTGCTGGAAGCCGGCCAGGTTCACCTGGACGTAGTAGTCGATCTTCAGGCCGAGCGCCGCGCTCGCGGCCAGCTTGACCGCGTCGGCGCCTTCGTTGTCGGTCGGGCCGAGGATGCCGGGGTACTTCTTCGGGATCGTGTCGTACATCGCGTCGAGGTAGTACTGCGGTTGCTCGCCGTCGCCGAGGCTGGGGTCCCAGAAACCGTTCGGATACACCTTGTGCAGGGGCGAGTTGACCGGGAACGGCATTCGCATCCAGTTCCGGCTCAGCGAGATCAGCTTGGTTGCTCCGGTCCGGGTGTCGATCGACGCGACGATCACGGTGTCGGTCCGGGTGCCGGTCCGGCCCGCGCCGTCGTCGGCGCCCAGCAGCAGGATGTTCAGCCGCGGTGTGTCCGCCCACGGGTCCTTCGCGTTCACCGTGGGGCGGGTCGCGGACTTCGACGTACCTTCGGACTGGAACACGCTGCCGACGAGGTTGCGCTGCGCCATCACGGTCTGCGCCGCGATGGTCGAGGGTACGGCGATCCCGAAGCACACCAGGCCGACGACCAGCGCGCCGGCCAACCGGCCGATGGACGTCGGGGTGAGCGGGCGCAGGAGCTTGTGGGACGCGACGACGACCCAGATCCACGCGACGGCGAGGACCACAACGAGTCCGGTTGCCACCAGCAAGCGGTTCGGAGCGACCGCCAGCCGGAGGATCACGTCTCGTCGCGCGAGGCCGAAGTACGCGGCGGCGCCGAGGAGGGCGGCGGTCGCGGACAGCACGATCGTTCCGAGCCGTCGGCGGCCGGCGAGCAGGAATCCGAGGCCGGGAAGGATCGCGCTCAGCACGGTCAGCAGGATCGCCTGCGAACTGTTCCTGGCGCGGAACGTCCGGCGATCTGCGCGGCGCGGAGTGGCTCCCACGTCTGTTCGACGCCGGGGCTGTCGTGGCGGTTGACACTTCAGGCGGCTGACTACGCTCGGACCATGGCCGACCACAGAACGCCCCCGAAGCTACCCATCGTGATTGGCGCGGTGGTGTTCCTGTGGGCGCTGGCGGACGTCGTGTTCGACGGGCCGTTACGGCGGTGGGACCGTTCGCTACTGATGGGTGCCGAGCCGTACGTCCATCAGCCGCTCGGCTGGCGACTGGTGTCCGACATCGGCGGCGTCTGGGTGCTCGTGGTCGCGCTGCTCAGTGCGGTGGTGGTCCATCTGCTGCGTCGCGGAACCATGCGCCTGCTGCTGCGGGCCGCCGCGTGTTTCGTCGCGGTCGAGGCCGCGATCTGGTTGGCGAAGGCAACCATCGGCCGTACGGCGCCACGCTCAGGGGTCGACGACCTCGAGGCACATGGCATGTCCTTTCCCTCCGGCCACACCGCAGGCAGTCTCGCTCTACTGACCATCGCCGCGGCCGTCATCGTCCCTCCCGGCAGCCGGCTCGCCGCTTTCACCGCTTGGTTCATCCCGCTGATCTCCGCAGCGGTCGGCGTCTCCACCGTCGCCCTCCACTTTCACTGGCCGACGGACGTACTGGGCGGCTGGGGCCTCGGCCTGGTCGCAGCCACCTTCATCCGGCACTCGGTCGCGGAGAAAGTCGAGCGGCAGTAGGGCGTTACTATGCGGAGGGTGCGACCGTTTCTGGACAAGGTGATGCCTGAGGCTTGGCTGGCGGCGCGCGCGTACGTGGAAGCGATTCGGTCCGCGGCGCTCGAGCGGGGGCTGACCGAGCAGGAGATCGAGTTCCTCAACCTGCGGTGCTCGCAGCTGAACGGTTGTGCGTCCTGCTTGGACGTCCACTCTCGGAAGGCGCGGCAGGCCGGGATCCCGGACCAGAAGCTGGCGGTACTGCCGGCCTGGCGGGAGACCGACCTCTACACCGATCGGGAGACCGCCGTGCTCGCGGTCGCCGAGGCGGGCACGCTGCTTCCGCTGACCGACGACCGGCGCGCGGACCTGGAAGCGGCACGGGCGATCCTCGGCGAGGATGCGTTCGTCGCGGCCGAATGGGTGACCGTCACGATCAACGCGTTCAACCGTATCTCGATCCTCAGCGAGCACCCGGTCCGTCCGCGCGATGCCGACGGCAAGCTGATCCCGTGAGCTCCCGACCGGAAGGACGACCATGAGCGACGAGCGTTTCGAAGTACAGAGCCGGCCGGAGGAATCCCGGTACGTCCTGGTCGACCACGAGGCCGCGGACCAGGTGATCGGCGAAGAGGACTACGTCGACGTCGAATCCGGCGACGACGTCCAGCGGGTCCTCTTCCACACCGCCGTCTCGGACGAGTACAGCGGCCAGGGTCTGGCGTCCGTACTGGTTCGTGCCGTGGTCGACGACGTGATCGCCCACGGCTACACGATCGTCCCGGTCTGCCCGTACGTCACGGCCTGGCTCCCCAAACACCCCGAGTACGCCGACCACGTCCTCAAACCCCACCCCCAACACCTACGCGCCGTCGCCGCCCGCACGAAGTAAAAAGTCGACGATCACTTCGGCTGTCAGTGCTGGCTGTTGCTCCGCGGGGTAGTGGCCCAATTCCTCCAGGACGATGCCGGTGACGTTTGTCGCGAGGGTTCGCAGCCCGTCGGCTACGGCATGCCCAATGGCGTAGCGCCCGCCGACCGCCAGCACCGGCGTGTGGATCGGGTTGTCTTCGAGCCGCCGCACGTCGGCGATGTCGTCGGCGCGCGACCGGTAGTAGCCGAGTCCCGCTTCCAGGACGCCGACGTAGGCGTCGACGTACGACCGGACCGCGTCCGGATCCAGCCCGGCAGGGCCGGCGCTCTGCTGGAGGAAGGTGCCGTAGTACGCGTCCTCCCGGCCGGGCACGAGCTGTTCGGCCAGGCCCGGTGCGCGATTGAACGGGCCGTGCCAGGACGGATAGTGCCCGGCGCCCGGTGCCGGGATGTCGACGTCGATCCCGGGGAGGACCTCCTCCTCGATCACGACCGCGTTCACCGACTCCGGCATCGCCGCGGCCAGCAAGAGTGCGACCGTGCCACCCCAGTCATGGCCGACGATCGAGAACCGCGTGAGTCCGCCGACCTCGTTCCCCAGCCAGCGCGCGAGATCAGTCTTCCTGAAACTGCTCATGTTCCCCGCGGGCTTCCCGAGCCCGGGCAGCGTGATCGGCACGGGCATGAATCCGTGGGCCAGGAGACGTGGCACCAGTTCTCGCCAGTGCGCCTCGGTCACCGGCCATCCATGCACAAGCACAACAGGCAAGCTCACTGTCCCATGATGCTCTTCCGGTCGGCAGGCGAGGCTGGGATGGTGGGGTGTGTGGGTCGCGGAGGGGATGGTCGGGCGGCGGCGGGAGCTTGATGCGCTGCGCGGGTGGCTCGCTGCCGCCCGGGCCGGTGCGGGGCGGGTCGTGCTGTGTTCTGGCGAGGCGGGGATCGGCAAGTCCAGGCTGGCCCAGGAGGCCGGCCGGATCGCGCTTGCCGGCGAGTGGACGGTCGCGTGGGGGCGGTGTCCGGAGGTGGAGGGTGCACCCGCGTTCTGGCCGTGGCGTCAGGTCCTGCGCGCGATCGAGGTGGAGCCGGACGTGGTGTTCGCCGGCCGGGCCGATCGCTTCACGCTGTTGGAGGACGTGAGCGACGCGCTCCGGCAGGCGGCCGAGCACAACCCGCTGCTCGTCGTTCTCGATGACATCCACCGCTGCGACGAGCCCTCACTGCTCGTACTTCGCCACCTCGCGGATCGCGTCGCGGACCAGCGGCTGCTCGTCTTCGCGACGTACCGTGCCGCCGAGCTCCCGCGGGTGCTTCCCGAGCTGATGGGTACGCCCGCACTCGAGCGCATCGAGCTGCGGCCGTTCGGCGCCGACGAGATACGCGAGCAGCTGGCCGCTCTTGCGGCAGGGGTCGACGCGGCCGCGGTGTCCGAGGTGACCGGTGGCAATCCGTTGTTCGTCCGCGAGGTGGCCCGGGCGATGCTCGACGGAACGTGGCGGCCCAGCCGGCCGCCGCGGAGCGTGCTCGACGTCGTCCAGGCCCGGCTGAGCCGGGTCTCCGCCGACTGCCGAGCGATGCTGCAAGCCGCCGCGACAGTAGGCCGCGACTTCCAGCTCGGCCTGGTCGCGGCCGCCCGGAACGAGCCGATCGAACGTCTGCTCCCGGCCGTCGACGAGGCGGTCGAGCACGGGCTGATCGACCGCACCGGTGGGGACTACCGGTTCGTCCACGTCCTCACTCGCGATGCTGTCGAGGCGACGCTCGCCACGGCCGAACGGCTCGCGCTGCACCGCGCCGTCGCGGACGCCTTACGGGAACGGTACGCCGACGACCTGTCCGAGCATCTCGCCGACATCGCCCGGCACTGGGCGTGCCTCGCGCCGTACGGCGAAGCATCCACGGCGCGAGCCTGGGCGGCACGCGCGGCGGACGACGCGGTCCGTCGGCTGGCGTACGAGGAGGGAGTACGGCTGTACCGAACTGCTCTCGGGTACGACGAGAGCCTGTCGACCGTCGAGCGTCACCGGCTGCTGGTCGCGCTGGGCCGTTCGGCGTACTTCGCGGGCGATCCCGAGGCCTGTGGCGACGCAGCTGTGGCCGCGATGAACCTCGCCCGCCGGATGGCGAGCCCCGAGCTCATGGCGCAGGCGGCGCTCGTGGTCGAGCCGACGCCGGACCTTCGCGGGCTCGCCAAGCTGCTGTGCGACGAGGCGTTGGCGGTGCTCTCCGACGACAGCGACGTGGCGCTGCGAGCGCGGTTGCTCGCCCAGCGCGCCCACCTCGCGCTGTACGACGGTGACCTGCAGCTCACCGCCTCCTTGAGTCGCGAGGCGCTCGAGCTGGCCCGGACGTGCGCCGACGACGGGGCCCTCACCGAGGCGCTGTACGCCCGGCAGGAGGCATGCCCGACGCCGACGGGCGTGCCGGAACGGCTGGAGTTGGCGGCCGAGATGCTGAGCCTCGCCCGGCGGACCGATGACGCACGGCTGGCGATGTGGGGACAGATCTGGCGCATCGGCGCGCTCGTCGAGGACGGGCGGCTGCCTGACGCCGCCTCCGAACTCGCGGCGCTACGGGTCGCGGCCGGGCGGGTCGGGGGACCTGTCGGCGCCTGGCATCTCGACCGGGTGGTCGCCTGTGTGTCCCAGGCAAGGGGCCGGTTCGGTGACGCGGCCGTGGCCGGCCGGCGAGCCTTCGAGCGGATGCGCATCATCGAACCCACGCCCGCAGCAGGCCGGTACTTCGCCTTGCACTGTGCGCTGGCCAGGCACGTCGGGATCACGGAAGACGCTGCGGCATACGTGGAAGAACCGTTGGATCCACCACCGCCGTTCGTCACGATGACTCGTCTGCACCACGCCTTCCTGCTGCTCTGTGCCGGCCGGGTCGAGGCCGCCGCGGCGGCGTACCGGCGGGTGGGTCCGCCCGCGACCTGGGTGCTGCCACCGTTCTTCGTACTCCCTGCCCACAGCTACGGCGTGTTGGTTGCCGAAGGCATCGGCCGGACCGACGACGTCGCCTGCCTGCTCGGGTTGCTGGAGCCGTATCGCGGCCGGCACGTGACCGGAGGCAACGGTGTGGTCTACCTCGGTCCGGTCGACCTGATCCTCGGACGCGGTGCCGACGTACTGGGCGATCACACCCGCGCTGTGAAGCTGCTCGAGGCGGCCGTCGAGCAGGCCGACCGGGCCGGCGCGGAAGGCTTCGCCGCTGAAGCGCGCTACCACTTGGCGGTCGCGCTGCTCGACGCAGGTGACTCCGAGCGGGCAACGACTCTCGCAGCGGACGCGGATCGGCGCGTCCGGGCGTTGGGGATGGCCGCCTACACGGACCGTACGGCGGCTCTCGTCACCCGCCTCGACCGCTCATCGGCGCTCAGCGAGCGGGAGGCCGAGGTCGCCCGGCTGGTCGGCCAGGGGCTCACCAACCGCCGGATCGCCGAGAAGCTGGTCATCTCCGAGCGCACCGCGGAGAACCACGTCCAGCACATCCTCGCCAAGCTCGGGTTCGCCAACCGCAGCCAGATCGCCGCCTGGATCGCCCGTACCGGCGTCTGAGTACCTCGTTGAGTACTCCACCGGATGTCAGTGGGCGGAGTCGCCGCCTACGTTTCGGACAACCGCTAGGAGGCGAACGACATGACCCAGACACCGACCACCCGCAACGAGGTCGACGAGTTCCTCGCCGACATCCTGCCGCGCCAGGAGGCGGAGGAACGGGCTATCCGCAACGGCGATCCGGAACCACGGATCGCGATGTGGTCGACCGTCGAACCGGTGACGTTGCTCGGCGCCGCCGGAGCCCAGGGGACCGGCAGCGGTTCGGAGCGCGTCACCGAGATCTTCCGGTGGATCTCAACGCAGTTCTCGGACTGCACGGAGTACGGGTTCGAGCTGCTGGCGGCCGGAGTCAGTGGAGACCTGGCGTACACGGTCGGGTTCGAGCGGTCCACGATGCGTATCGCGGGCGCTCCGGCGGGCCCGAGCGTCATCCGCGTAACGCACGTCTACCGGCGCGAGGACGGCGAGTGGCGGATCGTCCATCGCCACGGCGACGCCTCGTTCCCGACAGGACCCCGATGATGGACGAGCTCACCGCCTTCCTCGACACCGCGCTGCCGCGCCAGCTCTGCACCGAGACCGCGTGGCACCACGGCGACCTCGACGCCCGGCTTGCCCTGTGGTCGAGCCGGGACCCGGTCACGCTGTTCGGTGGTGGCGGTGCCTGCGTGTCAGGTAGCGACGACGTGCGGCGGACGTTCGCGGACGTGGTGACGCAGATCGTCCCGTGCCGGTCGTTCGACTTCGAACTCGTCGCGACGGGCGTCAGTGGTGACCTGGCCTACACCGTCGGCTACGAGCACGTCACGTTCGATCCCGGTCCGGTGCAGGACTACTCGTTGCGGGTCACCTACATCTGGCGACGCGAGAACGGCGACTGGAAGGTCATCCACCGACACGCCAACTATGCCTGATATTTCGGGTCAGGCGGCGCGCTTCTGTTTCTTTGCGGTTTTCTTGGCAGTTGTCTTCTTGGCCGTAGTTTTCTTTGCGGCCGTCTTTTTCGCGGTGCTCTTTTTGGCGGTGGTCTTCTTGGCCCGGGTTTTTGTGGCGGTGCGGGCCTTGCGGGCGGATTCGACGCTGGCCCGGAGGGCGGCGATCAGGTCGCTCGGGTTGGTGGCCTGCGGCTCCTCCTCGGAGTACACGACCTCCTTGCCCGCATGCTTGGCCTTGACCAGTTCCTTCACCCGCTCGGTGTAGGTGTCCTTGTACGCGGCCGGCTTCCACTCGCCCGACATGGCCTCGATCAGGTCGACCGCCATCGACAACTGCTTGCCGGTGGCGGACTTGCGCGGCAGGCCGCCGAGTTCCTCGTCGGGGTCGCGGATCTCGTCGGCGAAGAACATCGTCTCGAGCACGAGAACCTTGCCGTCGGCCCGGATCGTGGCCAGGTACTCCTTGCCGCGCATCACGAACTTCGCGATCCCGGCCCGGTTGGTCTTCGCGAGCGCGTCGCGGAGCAGCGCGTACGACGACGCGTTCTCGGCGTCCTCCGGGCCCAGGTAGTAGCTCTTCTGGAAGTGCATCGGATCGATCTCGTCCAGATCCACGAACGTGTCGATCTCCAGCGTCCGCGACTTGCCCGGGGCTATGTCCTCCAGTTCCTCGGGCTCGACGATCACGTACTCGCCGCTGCCGACGTCGTGACCCTTGACGATCTTGTCGTACGGGACCTCGCGGCCGGTGCGCTCGTTCACCCGCTTGTACCGGATCCTGTCCGAGGTGCCCTTCTGGAACTGGTGGAAGTCGATCTCGTGCTCCTGCGTGGCGCTGTACATCCCGACCGGTACCGAGACCAGTCCGAACGTGATGTACCCACTCCAGATCGCCCGCGCCATCCCCGGCTCCTCTCCTCGGCTGTCACACCGGTACCCAGCCTCACCACCTCGGCGCCGCGTCGTCGGAATGCTGACATCCCGACTTGTCATCGGATGGATGACATGCTAGAACAGGAGTGCGTGTTGACACCACCGTCGTGTCGATGATCAGGAGGTGCAGACAGATGTTGATGCGCACAGACCCGTTCCGGGAGTTCGACCGCCTCACCCAGCAGTTCTTCGGTGCCGGCGGCGGGCAGGGGACCTGGTCCAAGCCGAACCCGATGCCGCTGGACGCGTACCGGTCGGGGGACGAGTACGTCGTCGCGTTCGATCTTCCCGGTGTCGAGCCGGACGCGATCGAGCTCGACGTCGAACGCAATGTGCTCACGGTGAAGGCGGAGCGGCGCCCACCGAAGGTCCCGGAGAACGTCGAGATGCAGGTCGCGGAACGGCCGCTCGGGGTGTTCTCCCGTCAGCTGTTCCTCGGTGAGACGCTCGACACCGAGAAGATCGAGGCGCATTACGACGCCGGGGTTCTGACCCTGCGGATCCCGATCGCGGAGCAGGCCAAGCCGCGCCGGATCGCCGTGACCGGCTCAGGACAACGTCAGCAACTCGACGCCTGAACGAGTAACCGCAGACGCGACGTGGCGGCCCGCCGTACCGCGCGGGCGGAGATCCAGCCCTCGTGGTTGACGTCCCACTGGCGAGGCCGCTTCGTCGCTCGAGCACCCGGCGGAGGCGTCAGCTGTCAGCTGATTCGCGGGAGCGCTGAGGCTGCGACGGAGGCGTTGCCTCGGCATCAGGTTCGGGGCGCTGCTGGCAGGCTGCCCTGCGACGCACCGGTCCGCCGCCGAGCCGACGGTACTTCCACTGGTGCTCGTCGTAGTCGTAATAGGTGTCCACGCCACCGACTGTCATTGCCGCCCCTCCGAGGTCTCTGTGGTGCCGGTGCCCGTGGGAAAGCGTTGTAAACCTGGGGGCGCGCGTCAGGCAGCGCAGCCGCAGGGGCGAGAATTGCCGGATGACACCTGCTCGAGAACCCGCCGACGACGCCGCGAAACTCGCCGAGGAGATCGCCACGATCGCCGGTGCGAACAGCTGGACGGTCGCGGTGGCCGAGTCGCTGACCAGCGGCCGGATCGCCTCCCAGCTGGGCGCGGCTCCGAACGCGAGTTCGTGGTTCGCCGGCGGCGTGGTCGCGTACGCGTCCGAGGTCAAGTTCAAGGTGCTGGACGTCGATCGCGGTCCGGTCGTCACCGCGCGCTGCGCGCGGCAACTGGCCCGTGGCGTCGCGAGACTGATGGACGCCGACTTCGCGGTCGCGGCAACCGGTGTGGGCGGACCGGAGCCGGAGGAGGGCAATCCTGCCGGCACGGTGTTTCTCGCGGTCAGCTCGGCTTCCGGCGAGGAGGCTGAGCACTACCAGTTCGATGGCGAGCCGGCCGAGGTCGTCGAACGTACCTCGGCAACAGCCTTGCAGAACCTGCTGGTGCTGATGAGGAAGCACGCTCACTGATTGATGGTGCGCAGGCGCTGCCAGGGCTTGGTGAGTGAGCGGCCACGCAGCCGCGGCCAAGGATCGCCGGTGCCGTCCAAGCGGTCGAGCACGGTTCGCAGCGTGTGCTGGTCCGGGTGGACGTCGTCGAGTTCACTCCAATCGAGCGGCGTCGCGACGGGGGCACCCGGGCGCGCGCGGACGGCGTACGGCGGTACTGCGGTCTGGCCGTAGGCGTTGCGCATGATGTCCAGGTACAACCGGCCCCGGCGCGCGTTCTTGCGCTGCTCGATCGTGTAGCGCTTCGGGTACCGGGCGGTGAGCACGCCGGCCACTTCGCGAGCGAAGGTGCGAGCCGTGTCGAAGTCCGCCGTACGGTCGAGTGGGACGTGGATGTGCAGGCCCTTGCCGCCGGTGGTCTTGACGAGCGTCGGCAGCCCCAACTCGTCGAGCAGTTCCCGCAGATCGAACGCGGCGCGCCGAGCGGATTCGAAACCGTCCGGCGGATCGAGGTCGAAGATCAGCTGATCGGGGTTGCGCACCCGGTCGGCTCGCGACAGCCAGGCGTGCGGCGTGACGCAGGCCTGATTGGCCAGGTAGACGAGCGAGGCGGTGTCCCGGACGACGGCGTGCCGGACGTGGCCGCTCCCGTTCACCCGGTCCACGTCCGCCGTCTCGAGCCAGTCGGGGAAGTACTGGGGTGCGTTCTGGTTGAAGAGTTGCTGACCGTCGATGCCGTCGGGGTAGCGCTCCAGCGACAGCGGCCGCTGTTTCAGGTACGGCACCATCCACGGGCCGATCGCCTCGTAGTACTCGACCAGGTCGCCCTTCGTCACACCGTCGCCGGGGAAGAGCACCTTGTCGGTCTTGCTCAGTTCGATCGTTCGCCGGCCGACCTTCATCGGGCCACCTCCCGGACGACGTCGTGCGGGTCCTTGTCGAACCGCAGGCCCTGGAACCTCGGGTGCCGCAGCTGGCCGTCGCGGGTCCATTCGGAGAACGCGACCTGGCCGATCAGTCGCGGTTTCACCCAGTGCACTCCGGCGCGCGGCAGATGTCCTTTGGTGAAGGCCGGTTCGCGTTGTTCGAGCCTCGCCAGTCTGCGGCCGACCTCGTCCAGCGTGCGCCGGTCGTAGCCGGTGCCGACCTTTCCGGCGTACCGGAGATCGCCGTTGTCGTAGTACCCGATCAGCAGCGCGCCGAAGCCGGTGCGGCTGCCCTGCGGATCGGTGTAGCCGCCGATCACGAACTCCTGTTCGGCGACGCACTTGAACTTCAGCCAGTCCTTCGAGCGGCCGGCGGTGTACGGCGCGTCCGCCCGTTTCGCGATGATGCCCTCCCAGCCCTGGCGGCAGGCGTGTTCGGCGTACGCGACGCCGTCGCGGTTGCGATGGGCCGTGTAGCGGAGCGGATCTGCGTACTTGATCGACTCCCGCAGCAGCGCCTTGCGCCGGCGCAGGTCGAGTCCGGTGAGGTCGCGGCCGTCCAGCCGGAGCAGGTCGAACAGGTACAGGTACACGGCAACACCGCTGCGCCGGGCGGCCCGCGGTTCCTTGAGCTGCATCCGCCGCTGCAGCCGGGCGAAGCTCGTGACGTTGCCGTCGAACGCGACGATCTCGCCGTCCAGGACGAAGTCGCCGTGCTGCGCGGCGATCGCGTCGACGAGCTCGGGATAGCTGCCGTTCAACTCGTGCCGGTTGCGCGAGTAGAGCGCCACCTTGCCGCGCTCGGAGTGGACGAGGCAGCGCTCGCCGTCGAGTTTCCGCTCGTAGATCCAGCCGGGATCCGAGAACCGGTCCGCGGTCAACGTCGCCAGCATCGGCGGGATCCACCCCGCGTCGCGCCCGCTCACGAGCGGGCGACTTCCGCGATCAGGTCTTTCAACCGCTTGCTCGCTGCCACCATCTCCCGGTTCCCACGGTCCTACCCACCATGCGCCCGCGGGTGACCGGGAACCGCAGTACGATCTGGGCCTTTGATCCGCACGGATGGATGGGGGAGCAGTGAGCAATCCGACGGTATTGGTGGTGGGGGCAAGCATCGCGGGACCCGCGTTGGCGCACTGGTTGCGCAGGCGCGGTGCCGAGGTGACCGTCGTGGAGCGGGCGCCCGGCCTGCGACCTGGCGGGCAGGCGGTGGACGCGCGTGGCGTGGCCAAGCAGGTGATCGAGCGGATGGGGCTGGATGCCGCCGTACGGGCGGCGCGCACCGACACCGCCGGTGCGCACACCGTCGACCTCGACGGGAACATTCTGGAGACCTTCCGCGCCGAGGACGACGGCGGCGACGGATACATCGCGGAGATCGAGATCCTCCGCGGCGACCTGTCGCAGGTGCTGTACGACGACACGCGCGACGGTGTCGAGTACATCTTCGGCGACCGGATCGCCGAGCTGACGCAGGACGCGGACGGCGTCGACGTGACCTTCGAGGGCGGCGCCCAGCGGCGGTTCGACCTGGTGATCGGCGCCGACGGGCTGCATTCGGCGCTGCGCGGGACGATCTTCGGGCCGCGTACGCAGTTCCTCCGCCACCTCGGGCTCGTCCTGGCCTTCTACAGCGTGCCGAACGAGTTCGGGCTGGACCGCTGGATGATCGAGTACCAGGAGCGGGAATCCGGGCGCTCGGCCGGCCTGCGACCGATCCAGGACGCGACCCGGGCGATGGCGATCTTCTCGTTCCCCGCGGCCGAACTGGACGTCGACTTCCGCGACACCGAGGCCCAGAAGCGGCTGTTGTCGGAGCGGATGGGCGATCTGGGCTGGCTGACCCCGCGCATTCTCGCGCACCTGGACGACACCCCGGACTTCTACCTCGACCAGGTCGCCCAGGTCGTGATGGACCGCTGGCACGACGGGCGGGTCGGCCTGATCGGCGACGCGGCGTACAGCGCGTCGCCGATGTCCGGCCAGGGCACCGGGCTCGCCCTGGTCGGCGCCTATCTGCTGGCCGGCGAACTCGCGGCCTCGGGTTGGGACCCCGAGGCCGGGTTCGCGGCGTACGAGCAGCGCCTGCGCCCGATGGTCGAGGCGTGCCAGGAGATCGGCCGCCTGCACGTCGACAGCCTCGCCGCTCCCGACCCTGACGCCGAGCCGGCGCCGGAACCGGACATGGAGGCGTTCACCGCATTGATCGACCGGGCCCTCAACGGCGTCGACCTGCCCGACTACGACGGCGTACCGGACTCCGGCCCGTCGAAGTCCTCCGTCACGCCATAGCCTTCACATCGTGCTGACCATGCCGCCGTCGATCAGTACGTCGGAACCGGTGATGTTGCCCGCGGTGGGCGAGGCGAGCAGGAGAACCACCTGGGCGACCTCGTCGGGATGCGTGAACCGCCGCGTGGGCGTGTCCGCCACGGCCGCTTGACGTACGTCGGCAGCGTCCACGCCTTGCGCCCGGCTGATCGTCTCCGCGACCCCGCCCGGTCCGAGCCAGAGTGCTGTCTCGACCGGACCGGGGCTGACGGTGTTGACCCGGACACCGGCCGGCCCGACCTCCTTCGACAACGACTTGCAGAAGCTGCGAAGTGCGGCCTTCGCGGCGCTGTAGTCGATCACGCCCGGATCCGGCAGTGCGGCGTTGACCGAGCAGATCGTCACGATCGTGGACGGCGCCGCGCGGATCAAGTGCGGGAGCGCGGCCCGCGTCGCCCGTACCGCGGAGAGCAGGTTGATCTCCAGCGCCCACTGCCAGTCGTCGTCCGTGACGGCGGCGAACCCTCCGGTCCGCGGCCGGACACCGCCGACGTTGTTGACCAGTACGTCGATGCCGCCGAAGCGGTTCACGGTCTCGTCCACAAGCGCCTGGCAGCCCGCCGCCGTGGTGAGGTCGCCGAGCACGGAGATCGCCTGGCCGTCCTGCGTCAACGAGGTCAGCTCGGCCGACCCGTTCAGCGCACCGGCGCCGACGAACGCACCTTCCTCCCGGAGCGCACGAGCGACGGCCAGTCCGATGCCCTTGCCGGCGCCCGTGACGACAGCGGTCTTACCGTCCAGACCGAGCTTCACAGCGACTGCCCTCGCAGCCAGGTGAGGCAGGTGTCGGCGATCTCGCCCCAGCCGGAGTCGATGACCAGCGAATGCCCGCGGTCCGGGAACGTCTGCAGCTCCGTGACGGCCTCGGAGTGCCGGTACTGCTTGAGTGTCGCCCGGGTCACCGACTCGGGAACGGTGTGGTCCTTCCCGCTGGCGATCAGCAGCAGCGGACCGCGTCCTTGGTTGCCCGTGTTCACCTCGGCGGGTGAGTGCGGGCTGAAGTTGGCCGCGGCCGCCTCGAACAGCGGCCGGCCGGGCGCGGGGATCGTCCAGCGGTTGTACAGCTCCGCGGACTCCTCGTCGGACACCGCGTTGGCGAAGGCGAACTTGAACTGCTCGGCGGTCAGCGAGACCGCGCGATGCTTGTTGGCCGGGTTCTTGAACACCGGCAGCGTCGCGCGCAGCGCCGACAGCGGCACGGGCAGGACGCCCTTGATCTGGGCGGCGTCGATGGCGATCGCGGCCTTCGCCCGGTCCTGTCCGAGCAGCTTCTGGGCGATCATGCCGCCGAACGAATGACCGATCAGGATCGGTGGTTCGGGCAGCGCGTCGATGAGGCCGGCGAAGTGGGTGACCACGTCGTCGATGCCGTGATCCGCGATCGCGTCCGGGTCCCGGCGGGACTCCTCGACGGTCTCGCCGTCGCCCGGCCAGTCCGGGGCCTGTACGTCGTACCCCTCGTCACGGAACCGTGCCAGCCACGGTTCCCACGACGTGGCGTGCAGCCACAGCCCGTGAATGAAAAGCACGGATGTTCCCACAGTCGGCTCCCTCGTCCTGCCGGGGTGCCGAAGCGCACCGCGGTACCTGTGACGCTAAACGACCGGGACGCTGTGGGCTTCAGTCGGATGACTGCACGTCCTTGAGCCGATCGGTCAGTACGGCGGCCAACTGCTGGCGGCTGGTCACTCCGAGCTTCGGGAACAGCCGGTACAGGTGCGAGCCGACCGTGCGGTGGGACAGGAAGAGCCGCTGGCCGATCTCGCGGTTGGACAGGCCCTGAGCAGCCAGTTCGGCAATCTGTGCCTCCTGCGGGGACAGCTGCTCGCGCCCACTGGACGTGGGGTGCCAGCCGCGCTCACCGGTCGCTCGCAGTTCCTGGTCGGCGCGCGCGGCCCACGGCTTGGCGCCGAGCGCGTCGAACGCGGTGCGGGCGGCCCGCAGCGGGTCGCGGGACTCGGTGACGCGTCGCCGGCGGCGCAACCAGCTGCCGTACGCGAGCTGGAGCCGAGCCTGGTGCCACGGGAACGGGCGCGCCGCGCCGGAGAGCGCCTTACCGAACAGCTCATCGGCGACTGCATCGTCGGCCAGCACGGCTCGGCAGTACTCCAGCGCGATCGTGGTGCCGATCGCGGGCGAGCCCTTGGCCCGTGCCACGACCGAGTCGACGACACCTGTGGCCTCGTCACGTACGCCGCTGCGGGTGGCGGCCTCGGCGAGGTAGCTGATCGTCCAGGCCTGCTGCACCCGCTGGTAGGCCGAGTCGGTGGGTACGAACACCCGATGCAGTTCGGCGTACGCCTGGCTGGGCCGATCCGCGGCGAGTTCCCCGATGCCGCGGGCGAGCTGCGCTCCGGCCAACAGCGACGAGCTCGCGTTCGGCAGTTGGAGTGCGATCTGTTCGGCCTGCAGGAGGAGCGCGGGCGGCGCACTCCAGTGCCCGCCGACGGCGCCGATGAAGGCCGCCGCGATTCGCGCCGTACCGGCCCAGACCCGCTGGCCGGTTTCGTCCGCGAGCCGGATCCCCTCGTCGGCGGACCGGGCCACGTCGAAGACGCCGAGGTTGATCTCCGCCCACGAGCGGATCGCGAGGGCCTCGGCGAGCAGGCTCAACCGCCCGTCGGCGCGCAGGTCGTTGACGGCGGTCGACAGCAGGGAGTCGGCCCGCAGGAAGTCGCCGCCGCAGAACGCCGCGATGCCGAGCAGCGCCGCGACGTCCGCCCGTCCGCCGTCGTCCGGCGGTGTCCGGTCGAGCTGCTCGATGACCGCCCCGTTCAGCTCGAGCGAGTCGGCGAGTCCGAGTACGGCGAGCACGCGTGGATCGCCCGACGGCACCGAAACGTCGTGCGTCGCGCTGACGATGTCCCGCCGGACCAGGTCACCGGGATCGCGCCACCACACCCGGCGCGCGGCTCCGAACAGCAGCTGCATGGCAAGGTCCGCGTCACCGTCGCCGGAAGCGCGCCGCGCCAGCTGCACCAGATGGCGGATCTCGGTCGGTTCACTCGTGGCACCGTCATGGAAGACGCCGGTCAACCTGGTCAGTCGTGACCGGTCCCGCGGGCGCAGGGTCGTCCGGGCGACCCGGGAGGTCACCTGCTCGACCTGGGCGAACCCGCCGAGCTCGTACCCCAGTTCAGCGGCGCTGATCAGCCGCCCGGCCTCGTCCAGCGGGTCGGGACTCAGCGCGGCCGCTCGTTCGAGCCTCGCCAGCGCCGTCGCGAACGCGCCTCGGCGCTGCGCCTCGGCCGCCGCTTCCTCGAGCTCCGCGGCGACGGCTTCGTCGCGCCCGGACACCGAACCGGCCCGATGCCAGACAGCTCGGTCCGGTACGCCGGACAGGATCGTCGCCAGCGCGGCGTGCACCTGCCGTCGCCGGTCCGGCGTCATCGCCCGCCGAAGGGCCGAGCCGATCAGCGGGTGGGCGATCGCGTACTCCGAACCCGACTGCGTGAGCAGGCCGAATTCGAGCACCCGCCAGACAGCGTCCCGGTCGACTGCGGTGCCCGCGACGATCGCTGCGGCGGCGAGAACCGGTTCCAGTTCGTCGCCGTCGTCGAGCGCCGCCACGTCGACCACCGCGCGGCCGACCGGATCCAGCTCGTCGGCGCGCGCGGTGAACGCCCGCTCCAGCCGCGCGGTCATCGGCAGTTCCTCGTCCGTGCCGGTGTCCGGCGTACTCGCGAACTCGAGGAGCGCGAGCGGATTGCCGCCGGACTGCGCGACGATGCGGTCGCGGTGCGCCGAGGTCAGGTCGGGTGCGTGGTACCGCAGCAGCGCCTGCGAGTCCTCCGCCGCCAGCCCAGCGACGCGGGTCCAGGTGGTCGTCCGGTCGTCGCCGAGCAGCTGCGACTCCGACCGTGAGGTACTGAGCAGAATCACCCGCTCCGCGGCGATCCGCCGCGCCACGAACGCCAGCGTGTCGACCGAGGCGCGGTCCATCCACTGCAGGTCGTCGAGGCAGACCAGGACAGGGATCTCCGCGGCCGCCTCGACGAGGAGGTCCAGCACCGCCAGCGAGGTGAAGAACGGGTTGACCTCGGGCGCCTCGACCAGTCCGAAACCGGCCAGCAGAGACTGACGTTGCGGCGCAGGCATCCCGGACACGCGCGGCAGGATCGGCGCGAGCACTTGGTGCAGTACGGCGTACGGCAGTTGGGACTCCGACTGGATGCCACGGGCGCGCAGTACGGTGAAGCCGGCGGTCTCGGCGTACGTCGCGATCCGCGCCTGCAGGGCGCTCTTGCCGACGCCCGGCTCACCGGTGAGCCCGATCGAGACGCCGCGGCTGTCCACCTCGTCGAGATAGCGCTGCAGTTCGTGCAGAACCCCCTCGCGACCGAAGAGCCTGGTCAGCGTCATGCACAGAGCATGCGCTGTCGGTCGCCTTTCCTCCAAGCGGTGACCTGTTGCTGCGTGCAAGGTGGGATGCAACCAACTTCGGCCTGGGAGGCGTGTCTAACCCGGTATCGAGGATCGGGAGGACAGATGAGTGACCGGGACGCCGCGTTCGAGGCGTACTTCGCCGCACGTTCGGACGCCATGCGGGGGACGGCGTACCTGCTGTGCGGTGACTGGCATCGGGCCGAGGACCTGGTTCAGCAGACGTTCACGAAGATCTACCTGGCGTGGCGGCGGATTCATCGGCACGAGGTGATGGACAGCTACACCCGGCAGACGCTCGTCCGAACGTTCCTGTCCGAGCGGCGGCGGGGATGGTTCCGGCACGAGTCCGTCGGGTCGCCCGACGCGGACCGGCCGGCACCGTCGTCCGGCCACGCCGACGAGCGGCTGCTGTTGCT
The DNA here is from genome assembly GCF_006715085.1 of Kribbella jejuensis. Lineage (NCBI taxonomy): Bacteria > Bacillati > Actinomycetota > Actinomycetes > Propionibacteriales > Kribbellaceae > Kribbella > Kribbella jejuensis. The sequence goes on from NZ_VFMM01000003.1 coordinate 257,926, forward strand.
GGACGCGCTCGCCAAGGTGCCGCCGAGGCAACGGGCGGTGCTGGTCCTGCGGTACTGGGAGGACCAGTCCGTCGAGCAGACCGCCGCGCTGCTCGATTGCTCGGCAGGAACTGTCAAGAGCCAGGCCGCGCGCGGGCTGACGACACTGCGCGGCCTGCTTGATGAGGAGAAGGTTCGATGAACGAAGACGAGCTCACTGAGGCGCTGCACGACGTCATGGTGCGCACCACACCGCCGCCGCCGATGGATCCCGCGGGTGCGCTGATCCGGGCCCGCCGGGCGCGCAAACGACGTACGGCGGTGGTGACCACGGCCGCCGTCGCCGCCCTGGTGGCCGGTGTCGGGGCGGCTCCCGCGGTGCTCGCACACCACAACCGGTCGGCCGGTCCGATGGTGGCGGGTCTCCCCAGCGCGACGGGGCCGGTGCCCACGCCGAAGTCTTCGGCCACCGTGACATCCACCGCGACGTCTACCGTGACGCCGACGACCGCGCCGACGACCCGGAAGTCCGGCGACCCATGGCCGGAGGGTCAGGTGGACCGTACGGCGTCCGCGGGGCCGCGCGCCGACCGGGCCGTGGCGTTGATGCGCGACGTGAAGGCTTCGGTGCCGGCCGGGTTCAGCGCGCCGAACCTGAAGTACCCGGACGGTCGTGCGATGGGGTGGCCGCAGGCGCAGTACGCCTCCAGCGACGGGGAGCCGGACTACTGGGAGTACCAGGCTCTCGTGCCGGTGCAGAAGGGCAACCGGGTCGGCGAGCTGGTCGTCCAGTCGACGACACCCGATGGAAAACCGGCAGTGTCACCGTGCAAACTGGCGTTCTGGAGTGAGCGGGGCGCGTGCAGCATCGTGGACGTCGGCGGCAAGAAGGTCGGCGTGATGACCACGAACGGCAAGGGCAGCTTCGACCAGGTCGCCGCCTACCGCTATCCCGACGGCACCGTCGTCATCGCCGCCCAGTCGAAGAAAAGCGGCGACGAGACCCGGCCTCCGCTGACCCAACCCATCTTCACCACCGACCAACTGGCCGCGTTGGTCACCGCGCCAAAGTTCAAGATCAGCAACTGACCGCGGATCGGGAGCCGGTGCAGGTGACCGGCTCCCGATCTAGCATCCTCGGGTGAGTAAAGCCGAGATCGATCGACTGACCGCCGAGTTCTTCGGAGCCTTCGACAACCGCGACGGGAAGGTTGCCGACGTCGACCGGATCCGGCGAGTGATGCTCCCCGAGGGCGTCATCGTTTGCACGGCACCGCAGTACGCCGTCTACAGCGTGGAGAACTTCATCGAGCCACGCAGGGCGCTGCTCTCCGACGGACGCCTCACGGAGTTCTCCGAATGGGAGGTCTCCGAGCGGACCCAGGTGGACGGTGACCTGGCAGTGCGCTTCAGCGAATACGCCAAGTCAGGCGTCCGGGAGGGCCGGCCCTTCGAGGGCACGGGCGCCAAGACGCTGCAATTCGTCCGCTCGCCCGAAGGTTGGCGAATCTCGGCCGTTGCTTGGTACGACCACCCCTAAAGGCGCGAATCAGTGGAGCATGGTGAGGACGTCCCGCCAGGCGCTGGTTGACGCGGCGGGGGAGTAGTCGGGGTGGGACTCGTCGGTGAAGTAGTGGCCCGCGTCGGCGTACTCGCGGATCACGGCGACCGCGCCCGCCTCCTCCGCGGTACGACGGAACGCTTCGACTTGGTCCGGTGGGACGAAACGGTCGCCGGCCGCGTAGTGCAGCTGGACCGGCGTTCCGGGACGTACGCCGGGTGGAACCGGGGCCGGAGCGTGCAGGCATACGACCGCCGCCGCGCCCAGACGATTCGGCCACACCTCGCCGATCACGCCGACGCCCATCGAGAAGCCGATCAGCACGGCGTCGTCCGGCACCCGCGACAACGCGTCGTACGCCCGTCCGGTGATCGTCGGCCAGCCGATATCGGCCATCAACGCGAACCCCGCCTCGATCTCGGGCACCGCGGTCCGGCCACCGAACAGATCGGGCAGAGAGACCTGATGCCCGAGGGCCCGCAACCGCTCCGCCGCCGCCACCTCAACCGCCCGCAGCCCCCACATCGAATGGAACAGCACGATGTCCATTCCCCGAGTCTCCCAGGACGCGACCTGACGTTTCAGCCGGCGAACCCGAGGCCTGCCGTATGTGGTTTGTAGGCAACGAGTAATGCGCTCGCCAGGTGTCGTACCGGGAAGATTTCCCCGATGTCCGCCAGCCAGCGCGGCAGTGCCGGGACGGCGACGAACACTCCAGAAATGAAGTAGAGCGGCAGCATGAACGCCATCGCCGCCGGCAACGCGGCATCCTCGTTGCGGACGATCGACGTGAGCGCATAGCCCAGACAGCAGAAGGATGCGGCGCCGACCACCACGGTGACCGCGAGGGCCAATGCGGTGCGACCGGGGACGTGGGCGCCGTACGCGATCCACCCGAGCCCGAGCAGTACGGCGGCCATGACGACCGCGACGAGTACGGCGGTGAGGACGCGACCGGCGATCACCGAACCGGCTGGGACCGGGGTTGCGCGGCGGCGCTTCAGCACGCCCCGTTCGCGCTGTGCGGTCACCGAAGCCGCGAGGTTGCCGAAGCAGGCCGCGATGACTCCGAGCGCGATGATGCTGGGTACGTAGTACTCCGAGGTACTGATGGATCCACCCGCGACCCGGGTCCGGTTTCCGCTGCCGCCGAACACCGACGCGAAGATGACCAGGAACAACACCGGCAGCGCGAGCGTGAAGAACTGCGATTGGCGATTGCGGAGAAACGCACGGAGCTCGTAGCCGCTCAGGTACACCGCCATCCTGATCATCGCTGCACCTCGGCGCCGGTGGATTCGGTCAACGAGAGGTAGACCTCTTCGAGCGTCGGGCGATGGACGTCGAGATCGGGGAGGTCGACGCCGCGGCCGACTGCCCAGTTCCCCAGCAGTTGGAGATGGCTGAGGGGACTGTCGCTGCGGATGACCGTCGATCCTCCCGGCCCGGGCTCGACCAAGCGGTACAGCCGCGGAGGAAGTTCCTCCGATTTCACCTGCTGAGGGAGTGTGAACCTGATGGCAGTGGTCATGTGGTTCCGTCCACCGAGCGTGCGCGGTGTGCCCTCGGCAACGACCTGCCCGGCGGACAGCACCATGATCCGGTCGGCCAGGTACTCCGCCTCGTCCAGGTAATGCGTGGTGAGGAACACCGTTTTCCCGAGCCGACGCAGCCCGGCGACGACGTTCCAGGCGGCGCGGCGGGCGGCCGGGTCGAAACCAGTGGTCGGCTCGTCCAGGAAGATGAGCTCCGGGTCGCCGATGAGTGCCAGCGCGAAGTCGAGCCGGCGTTGCTGGCCGCCCGACAGCCTGGTTGCGAGCGCGCCGGCCTTCTCGGTGAGGCCGACCAGCGCGAGGGTCTCGTCGACGTCGCGCGGTGCACGGTAGAACCCGGCGTACATCGCCAGGCACTCCCTGACGGACAAGCCCGGCTCAGGCTGGGACTCCTGCAGGACGATGCCCACCCGATTCCGCCAGGCGGCACCTGCTGTCGCGGGATCTTGCCCCAGCACGGAAACCTGCCCTGCTGTGCGCTGCAGGAAGCCTTCGAGGATCTCCACCGTCGTGGTCTTGCCGGCTCCGTTCGGTCCGAGGCAAGCGAAGATCTCGCTTAGTGGACGCTGTCCACCAGGGTTGTCACCGTCCGGCAAGCGTTCGCGAGGTGGCCCGGATCATCCGCACGAGGTCGTCGCGGCCGGTCGGCCGGCCCGCATCGAGCCAGGAGAGGATCAACTCGATGGCCAGCTTGGGAATGAGGCCGGCCACCCAGCGACGATGCGCCTCGTCCGGCAAGACGTCGGTCAGATACGTCTCGGTGATGCGCGCCGCAAGGCGGATGCGTTCCTCGGTGTAGGTGGCGAACTCCGGTTCGTGCTGGGCATGCCTGAACAGCAACCGGAAGCCGTCAGGGTCGTCGCATGCCGCGTCGACCAACGCCCGCACGGTCTGCTCGTCGTACTGGTCGGGCGATCCGAGGCGTTCGCGCAGCCGCTCCTGGGTGTCGTCCAGGACTCCTTGGTACAGCTCGGTCTTCGACGCGAAGTGCCGATAGATGATCGCGCGGGTCACACCCGCCTCGCGGGCCACGTCCTCCAGGCCGGTAGCGGCAAAACCCTGGCGCGCGAACGCGGTCGCGGCGGCCTGGAGCAGTTGGGCCCGCCGCCGGTCTCTCGGCAGCAGCCGCCGCCTGTTCTGCGCAGTTTCCTCGACTTCGGTCATGCCGCTCATCCTTGCACCTCTGATGTGTACACTCCCAAGTGTACACATCAATGCCTACACATTGGAGTCCAGGATGACGAGTTGGAGTGCGCCTCCACGGCTAGGAGTCGGCCTGCTGTCGAATCGGGCACTGCGGCTGAACATCGTCGCGCCGGTGGCCGCGTACTGGGTGCTCTCGAAGCGCGGCATGAGCACGGTGGATGCGCTGGCGCTCTCGGCGGTCTTCCCGGCGGCGGGTGGCGTGCTGGCCATGCTGCGGAACCGCAGGGTCGAGCCGCTAGCCGTGCTGTCGCTCGGAGCGATCGCTATCGGGCTGGCCGTCGGGCTCCTCTTCCATGACGGACGGATCCTGCTGGTCAAGGAGTCGTTCACCAGCGGTGCCCTCGGCCTGGTGTGCCTCGGCTCGCTCTTGACACGTAAGCCGGCGATCTTTGTGCTCAGGCGGCGGCTGTTCGTCCCGGACGATTCCGAGGCTCAGGCCGAGTACGACGGCAGCTGGCAATCGCGAGCCGTACAGGCCGAGGCTCGCCGGACCACGGCGATCTGGGGAATCGCACTGCTGGCCGAGGCCGCCGTACGCGTTGGCCTGTCCTACCTGCTGCCCGTCGGGACGATGGTGACGATCTCGCCGCTGTTGGCGCCGGTCCTCCTCGGTCCGCTCGCCGTGTGGAACCTGCGGCCCCGCCAGGACCGGCTCGGCGAAGCGGCAACCCCGGACACCCCCGTCCCGAGCCGATCGAATCAGGAGTAGGAGGATGGAACAGTTGCCCTTTCCCTCGGACGACATCCTTTCGCTCGCGCCGCGCTACCGCGAACTGCAGGACGTGGAGCCCGTGACGCAGGTGCTCACCAGTGCAGGCGACGCGGCTTGGCTGGTCACCCGGCACGAGACTGTTACCGCGTTGTTCGGCGACGACCGGCTGGGTCGCTCACACCCTGACCCCGACCGCGCTGCACGGGTGTCATCCTCGGTGCTGCTCGGCGGTCCGGTCGGCGAGCACAACACCGAGCAGACACGGCACCGCCAGTTGCGACGGCTGCTGGCCCCGGCCTTCTCCGCTCGCCGGATGAACCTGCTGAGACCTCGGGTCGGGCAACTCGTCGACCACTTGCTCGACGAGCTAGCAGGGCAATCGGCCGACTGGCACCAGGCGTTCTCCGTCCCGTTGCCGGTCATGGTGATCTGTGAACTCCTCGGCGTCCCGTACGAGGACCATCCACGCTTCCGTCGCTGGGCCGTCGACCTGACCTCGCTCACCGACCCCGCCCTGGCGGGCGCCGCTCGACGGGACCTCGTCGGCTACGTGCACCAGCTGATTCCGCGGAAGCAGAACGAGCTCGGCGAGGACGTGATCTGCGATCTGATCCGCGCCCAGGACGAGTACGGCCTCACCGACACCGATATCGCCCGGACCGCCGCGATGCTGTTGTTCGCCGGGCACGAGACCACTGTCACGCGGCTGGACGTCGGGCTGCTGCTGCTCCTCAGTCATCCGGAGCAGTTCCACGCGCTGCGGGCCGACCCCACGCTCGTGCCCGGCGCTGTGGAGGAAATCCTGCGCCTGGCCGCGACCCCCAGCATGACCGGCGGCCTGCCGCGCTACGCCCGCACCGACCTGGTGATCGGCGAAACCACCGTTCCGGCCGGCGACGCAGTCATCCTCGCGTCCCAGGCGGCCAACCGTGACCGGCGCGTCTTTCCCGATCCCGATGCCTTCGACATCACCCGAACCCCGAATCCGCACCTGACCTTCGGCCACGGCTCCCATTACTGCGTCGGCGCCGCCTTGGCCCGCATCGAGCTCCAGGAAGCCTTCATCCGCATCCCCGCTCGCCTTCCGGGCCTACGCCTGTCCATTCCCCGCCACGACCTGCGCCCCCGCGACGACACCATCACCGGCGGCCTCACCGCCCTCCCCGTCACCTGGTGACCTTAGTGGACACTGTCCACTAAGTCGAATACAGTGAAGGTCAATCTAGTGGACACCGTCCACCAGTCAGCGACCTGTCGACGGAGGATGTCGTGTACGAGCCACCTGTCTATCTGTGGATACTCACCATCGCCGGGCCGGTCGCGATCGCGGCTTGGGCCTGCATCGCGCTGTACGCCGGAGCTATAGGCGCCGGCCTCGAGCGAAGGCGTGCCGTACTGATCACCGGAGCGGCCGTGGTTGTGTTCGGCGGCTGGTTCATAGCCACGGCGGTGATCGCGGGCCGCGGGTGGTACGACACCCGGTCCGACCAGGTGCCATGGCTGGCGGTCGCGGTGGTTGGGTACCTCGGCACGCTCTTGGCCCTCAGCCGCGTCCCGATGGTGGCACGCGCTCTGCACGCTCCGGGAATGGCTGCCCGGCTCGTGCTGCCGCACTCGTTCCGGGTGGCCGGGGTGTTTTTCCTGCTGTACATGGCCCTTGGTCATCTCCCGGCGCTGTTCGCCCTTCCGGCGGGACTGGGTGACATCGCGACGGGCATCGCCGCGCCGTTCGTCGCCCGCAGACTCCGGCACGGCACCGCGGGTCGGGCGGCGATCTGGTTCAACGTCTACGGCATCATCGACGTCGTCACCAGCCTGACCATCGGCACCCTGCTGGGATTCGGGATCCCCGACATCACGCCGTCCATTGCCCCGATCAACGAACTGCCGCTCGCGATCGTCACAACCGCCAACGTGCCGCTGATGGTTGCCCTCAACCTCAGTTGCCTGTTCGTGCTGGCCCGCGCGTCCCGGTCGGCGCCGGCGGCGCCCTCGATGGCCGGAGCGCTCACTTCGTCCGGTGCTGCACCCCGCGCGGTCAGGTGAGGCTGTCGCCGATGAAGCCGAGGTTGAGGTTTTCGATGCGCCGCAGCTGAGCGGCCGGCGCATCGCGCAGCGGGCCCTGTCCGGTGAGGACGGCGGTGCCGTGGACGAGCGCCCAGATGGGGTACTCCATGCCCTCGCGGCGCTGGGGATCCAGGGCGCCGGCCTCGACCAACTCGTCGAGGGCGGCTCGCAGCAGTCCCAGCGGGCTGCGGTCCGGCTCGTCGCTCGCGGCGTAACTGTGCTGGTTCGGCAAGGCGAACGCGGCCGCGAACAAGCCGGGTTCCTCCTGGGCGAACCGCAGGTAGGCGGTCCCGATCGCGCCCAGTCGTCGCGTCGCGGCCGCGGCGTTGCCGTACTTGCCGCGGACGCGCGCGATGCCCGCGGCCATCCGGTCCGCGAGCTCGTTCATTGCCGCGGCGCAGACCGCGGCGAGGAGTTCGTCGCGGTCGGCGAAATGCCGGTACGCGGCGTTGGGCACGACGCCGACAATCCGGGTTGCTTCACGCAGTACGACGGCATCGGGTCCACCGGCTCGTGCTAGCTCGACTCCGGCTGCGACAAGTCCCGCGCGGACATCGCCGCGTCGGCGTCCTCGTGGTGTCGGCTTTGTCGCGGGCTCGTCCATGCCGACAGCATAGCGGTGTGGACACCGTCCACATAAGATCAGATCTTAATGCCTCTCAGATTCTGAGCTAGACTCAGATCATGTCCAAGTGGATGACGGCCGACATGCCGGACCTCTCCGAGCGAGTCGCTGTGGTGACCGGCGCGAGCGCAGGTCTTGGCCTCGAGACGGCCAGGGCGCTGGCTGCGCACGGCGCCACCGTGGTTCTCGCGTGTCGGGACACGACCAAGGGGGAGGCCGCGGCACGGACGCTCACCGGCACGAAGGCGCGTGTCGTCGAGCTCGACCTGGCGTCGCTGACGTCGGTCCGCGAGGCTGCCGAGATCATCGGCTCGACCTGTCCGAGCCTGGACCTGCTCGTCAACAACGCCGGCGTGATGCAGGTGCCGTTCCAGCGCACCGAGGACGGCTTCGAGCTCACCTTCGGTATCAATCATCTCGGACACTTCGCGCTCACTGGCCTTCTGCTCCCGCAGCTACTCCGTACATCCGGATCGCGGGTCGTCACGGTCACCAGCAACGCGCACCGGCGCGGGGACCTCGATCTCGATCCGGCGGGGGAGTACGAACCCGGTGCGGCGTACGACCGATCGAAGCTGGCCAATCTGCTGTTCGCCTACGAGTTGCACCGTCGACTGCAGGCGTCCGGATCCAGCACCGCCTCGCTGGCCGCACATCCTGGCAACGCCCGCACCGCGCTGTGGGCGACGAGCTCAAGACTGGAACGAGTGCTGATCGGGTCATATCTGCGACCGGTCAACTTCTGGCTCGCGCAAAGCGCACAACGAGGTGCCCTGCCGCAGCTCCGCGCCGCCACGGACAGCTCGGCGAAAAGCGGTGAGTGCTACGGGCCCGATGGATGGTTCCAGTACGCCGGCTCACCGGTCCGGGTGCGGACGAGTCCGGATTCCTACGACCGTGATGCGGCATCCAGGCTCTGGAGGCTTTCCGAGCAGCTGACAGAGGTCAGGTACTCGTTTGCGGGGGCACGTTGAACGCCCGGCGTTCCGGCGCACGTCGGGCTTCGTACCACCATGGGAATCTCCGGGAGGCGTTGATCGCCGACGCGATCGAAGTCATCTCCGAGCGCGGTGTCGAAGGCTTCTCGCTGGCCGAGGCCAGTCGCCGGCTCGGAGTCGCTGCCAGTGCGCCGTACGCGCACTTCACCGATCGTGCCGACCTGCTCGCCGCGGTGTGCGTGCACGCCCTGCGGATCTTCCGCGACGAACTTGAACCACGACTCGCGCACTCGGACAGTCCAGCCGACCGGCTCGCGGCGACCACGCGGGCGTACGTCCACTTCGCCGCAGCTCACAAGGCGCTGTTCCAGTTGCTGTTCTCGGCAGAGTTCGGCGCGACGCTGGACAAGGGTCGTCATCCCGAAGTCGCTGCCGCGGAACGGCCGATCGAGGAAGCGTTCCTGGACTCGGTGCGAGCCCTTGCGCCCGCGGGTGACAAGGCGGCTGCCGGTGATTTGGCCGCCGCGGTCGAGGCGATCGCCCATGGGCACGCGATGCTTCTCCTCGACGGCCGCTTCGGCGGGGGAGCCCGGGCCGCCGGCCGGGCGGCAACGTCCGCCGCACGGGCTACGCTCGCTCTGCTCGACGGCCGCGACCGATTCCTCTCACCGTGACAGCATCTCCTCCGCGGGTGAACCGTGGCGCTTGCTCTCCGGCAGCGCCGCATGCAGGGCGAGTGAGACCGTCGTCGCGATCGCCCCGCCGATGAGTGCGAGCCAGAAGCCCTGCAGATGCAGGTGTTCCGAGGCTTTGGAAATGAACCAGAGCAGGAGCACGTTGAGGCAGAAGGTGATCAGAGCGACCGTCGGCCAACGCACTGCCTCGCGAACCGACCGGATGATCGGCAGTGCGAAGGTGTTCGCCAGACCGAAAACCAGCGCCACCCACACGATCGCCCACACCAGCGCCGGGCCCGACCCCACGAACTCGATCAAGGGCTTGGCCACCAGTGCGGCGACGTACACGCCGATGCCGTTGACAACGATCTTGATCACAACGCGCATGTCAGCACCCCGACGGTAACCTGAAATTGGTGGACACCGTCCACATTAGCGTCGCTTGGTGGACGGTGTCCACACAAACGCAGGTCAAACCTCGGCGTGGAACATCAGCAGTACTGCGTGATTGTCCTTGTCCTGCCCCTGGTACACGTGCCGTTGGGATGCGTCGAAGAGGATGGAATCACCCGCCGCCAGCTCGGGAGATCCGTCGACCGGCCCCGCGGTCATCCGGCCGCGCGTGAGCACCAAGCACTCCTGGACCCCGGGCAGGTGCGGCGCCGATTCCTGCCGTGTCTGTGACACGTCGATGTCGTACACCTCGACAGTTCCGCGCAGTTTGATGCGGTGCAGCAGTCGGGCGCTGACCGCCTCACCTTCGACCCGCGGTCGCTGGGGGTCGTCGGCGCGGACGACTTCCGGCCCGCGCGCCGGCGCTTCCAGGAGTTCGCCGAGCGGAACCTCCAGGGCTGTCGCAAGAGACCACAACGTGCTCAACGTCGGATTGCCTCGGCCCTGCTCGATGCCGTGTAGCGTCGTCTTGCTGATTCCGCAGGCCTGTGCCAGTGCCGCCAACGAGATGCCGGCTTCGGTGCGCAGTCGCTGCACGGCCTCACCGACTACTTGCGTCGTATTCACGTGTACCAGCATACTGCTACACCAGTATCAGTAAACCGAACACGCACGTGGAGACGACCATGCCGGTGAGCAGGCTGCGGGAAATCCCCGGGATCGGGGTCGATGTGGTGGGCGACTCCGCGGACGCCGCTGGCGATCCGTCGTTTCTGCGCCTGGAGAATCTCGACACCGACCTCCGGCCTCCTGCAGTCGCACTGGCTGCCACTCGGGCAGCCATCGACGACGATGCCGCGAACAGCTATCTACCGTTCCAGGGGCACCGCTCGCTACGCGTTGCCGCCGTAGCGCACGTCGGGCGGATTGCCGGACGCGTCTACGACCCTGATACCGAGTGTGTCAGCGTCGCCGGCGGGCTGAACGGGATCCTCAACACGTTGCTCGCAACCGTGGAACCCGGCCAGGAGGTCGTGTTGTGCGACCCGATCTACGCCGGCCTGGTCAACCGGGTTCGCCTCGTCGGCGGCGTACCCCGCTTCGTACCGGCGGAGGTGACAGCGGACGGCTGGACCGTCGACCCTGAGCGACTCGCAGCGGCGGTCGGACCGCAGACGGCGGCGGTTCTGATGATGGGACCGGCTATGCCGACCGGTCTCGTGTTGGACGACCGTCACTGGTCCGCCCTTGCGGCGGCATGCGAGCGCCACGACGCCTGGTTGATCTACGACGCCGCGATGGAGCGGCTGCGGTTCGACGGCCTCGGGCCAAGCCATCCCGCCGCCCACGAGGCGCTCGCGCCACGGACCATCACCGTCGGCTCGGCGTCGAAGGAGCTCCGGCTGATCGGCTGGCGCGTCGGCTGGGTCGTCGGCCCCGCCGACATCGTCGCCGACATCCGGCTGGTCGGCATGACCAACGTGGTCTGCCAGGTCGGACTGGCTCAGGACGCTGTCGCCGCCGCGCTCGACGCGGTCGGCGCGGATGCCGACGTCGCGGCGGCAACCGCCGAATGGCAACGCCGGAGCGACACCATGCTGCGGCAACTGGCGTCGTACCCGGTGATCCGTCCCCACGGTGGCTGGTCGATGCTGCTCGACACCAGACCACTGGGCCTCACTCCGGGCGAACTGAGCCACGCCTTGTTTCACCGGGCGCAGGTCGCGGCAACGCCCATGGACGGATGGGGTCCGAGCGGACAGCACTTTCTCCGGCTCGTCTTCGCGAACGAACCTGTCGAGCGACTGGAACTCCTCGGTGACCGATTCGCCCGCGCCCTCGGCTGACCTCGGTCGTGCGCGTCGCCGACGACCTGAAGCGCGTGGCGTTCAGTCCTGCATGGCTTCGGTGAAGAACTCCGGTGGCGCTTGCAGGTCGTGCGCACGGAACAGGACAGCATGTTCGACGCCCAGAGCCTTGCCGCTCATCGCGGTGAACTTCGGGATGAAGTCGGCGGGGGCGGGATGACCGGGGAGTGCGGCCAGATACGCCGCATGGGCCTCGAGCGAGGCGATGCCGCGGCGGAGCGGCTCGCCGGTGACGTCGACACCGTGGGACGCGAAGCCTGCGAGTCCGGGAACGATGTACCAGCGCGCGGAGTGCGGCTCGAGGCCCTCGTCGTCGATCTGCTCCGGGAAGACCCACCGGTTGCCCGCGTCGCGCACCGCGTCGAGGGTCGCGAGTCCGGCGGCACGATGGTCGGCCTGGTCGAAGCCGAAGGGCGTCTCGACGTCGAAACCGGAGCCCAGGACGACATCGGGCTTGAATCGGCGGATCTGCCGGCAGATGTCGCGGCGCAGGTCCAGGCCGTAGGTCAGCACGCCATCCGGGTGATCGAGGACGGTCAGGTCGTCGACGCCTACGACGGCGCAGGCGGCCTGCTGCTCGGCGACGCGCAGCTGCGCCGTCTCCTCAGGAGGGTTCGGCATGCCGGCCTCGCCGCGGGTGAGCAGGAGATAACCGACCTCGATGCCACGCGCGGTCCAGCGCGCGACGGCCGCGGACGCGCCGTACTCCATGTCGTCCGGGTGCGCGACGACGCACAGCACCCGGTGAAAGGATTCCTCGGGGAGGACAGGCAGCGGCATGCGGTCATCCTTGCACGTCGCGCGGCCTGCTCGGGAGTACAGTTCGGCTGATGTGTCCCGTTCGATCACGCCGGCCCCGGCCGCCCGATATGACTGTGCCTGTCGGTGCGCGGTCGGTGTTCACCGACGGCGCGTGCTCCGGTAACCCCGGGCCCGGGGGATGGGCGTGGGCGTTGTCCACGACGGAGTACGCCGCCGGTCATGAGGCGGTGTCGACGAATCAGCGGATGGAGATCCGGGCCGCGCTCGAGGCCGTCCGCGCGATCGAGGGCCCGTTGCTGGTGGTCTCGGATTCGACGTACGTCGTCAACTGCTTCCGCGACCGGTGGCACTCCGGTTGGCTCGAACGTGGTTGGCTCACGTCGGCGAAGAAGCCGGTGGCCAACCGGGACCTCTGGGAACCGCTGGTGGCGCTGGTGGCCGAGCGCGGCGACGTCGCCTTCCAGTGGGTGAAGGGTCATTCCGGTCACGAGATGAACGACTTCGTGGACGGACTGGCTGTCGCCGCCTGCTCGACCCTGTAGCGCCTTGACGAGGAGGAATTGTGGGACGTCGCCGCGGTTACCTGTTGACGGTCTGCGCACCGGCACTTGGACTGGCTTTTGGATTGGTGGCCGGGCCGAGCGTGGCCGCGAACGCGGCGCCCGGACGAGCGCCGCTGTTCTCGCCCGGCGCACCGGGCGCGGGGGATCCGTACTTCCCTGACATGGGCAACGGCGGGTACGACGTCAGCCACTACGACATCAGGTTGGCGTTCAACCCCAGCACCAAGGCGATCAGCGCGACCACGACAATCCTGGCCCGAGCAACGCAGAACCTCTCCCGGTTCGACCTGGATTTCCAGGGACCGCTGAAGATCAGCAGGCTCTCCGTCAACGGTCGCGCCGCGTCGTTCGCCCGTACCGGTGCGCAGGAGCTGGTGATCACTCCACGGCACGGCCTGCGGCGGGGGAGCGTGTTCCGGGTCTCGGTGACGTATGCGGGCGTCCCGCAGAAGATCGACGACCCGGCGCTCGGCGTGTCCGGCTGGGTCGCCACCAAGGACGGCGCGGTCCCACTCAACCAGCCGATCGGCGCGGCGACCTACTACCCGGTGAACGACACCACCGACGACAAAGCGACGTACACCCAGACCGTCACCGTGCCGACCGGACTCACCGTGCTGGCCAACGGCGAACCCGGGCCGACGACGACGCACCGCGGCCGGACCACCTTCCGCTGGCACATGAACCAGCCGATGGCCAGCGAGCTCGCCATGCTGGCGATCGGGAAGTACAACGTCACCCGCGGTACGACGACCGACGGCCGGCCGAACATCACCGCGATCGGCCGGTCGATCGACACGAAAGCCGGTCAGGGCAAGGTGTTCAACCAGACCACCGCGCAGATCGTTCAGTGGGAATCATCGTTGTACGGGCGCTATCCGTTCGGCTCGACCGGCGGCATCCTCGCCGACGTCGGCGTCCACTACGCGCTGGAGACGCAGAGCCGGCCGGTGTACGACCAGCGCACCAGCAACGTCAGCGGTGACCTGCTCGCGCACGAACTCGGCCACCAGTGGTTCGGCGACAGCCTGACTCCGGTCCACTGGTCGGACATCTGGCTGAACGAGGGCTTCGCCACCTACTCGGAGTGGCTGTACCAGGAGAAGTTCAAGGGCATTCCGGTGCAACAGAGCTTCGAGCAGACGTACGCCGGGGAGAAGGACTGGTCCGGCAAGGTGGCCGACCCCGGACGGGACCACATCTTCGACGACCTGGTCTACAACCGCGGCGCGATGACGTTGCAGGCGTTGCGCCTGAAGATCGGCGACCGGGCGTTCTTCCAGGTGCTCGAACAGTGGCCGGCCACCTACCGCTACGGCAACGTGTCGACGCGAACCTTCATCCGGTTCGTCGAGCGGCTGACGCACCGCGACCTCGACGCGTTCTTCCAGACCTTGCTCTACCAGCCGGGCAAGCCGAAGCTCTGATCATCCCGCGTGCTACTGCCTGACTCCTCGGTGCCCGGGGCCGACCTGCCCGTCCGGGCGGTCCTGCCCGCCACGGTCGATGCAGTGCGTTCGCACGGTACGGCGGTGCTGGTCGCGCCGCCCGGTTCGGGCAAGACCTCGCTGTTGCCACTCGCCCTGGGCGACGCGCTCGGCGGAACGATCGTCGTCGCCGAGCCGCGCCGGATGGCAACCCGCGCCGCGGCGGCCCGGCTGGCGACGCTGGTCGGCGAGCCGCTCGGGCAGCGGATCGGCTACGCGATGCGCGGCGAACGCAGCGGCGGGCGAGGTCTCCGTGTCGAGGTGGTGACGACAGGGCTGCTGGTACGGCGTCTGCAGGAGAATCCGGAGCTGCCGGGTGTCGCAGCGGTCGTGATCGACGAGTGTCACGAGCGGCACCTCGATGCCGATCTGCTGCTCGCGTTCTGCCTCGACATCCGGGCGAACCTTCGGGACGACCTCGCCCTGGTGGCTACCTCGGCGACGCCGGACACGGCCAGGTTGAGTCGCGTACTGGGCACCGATCGTCCGGCGCCCGTCGTCACCGCGTCTGCTGCGCTGTACGACGTGGCGATCGAGTGGGCTCCTCCGCCCGTCGCCGTACCGCTGCTTCCCGGTGGCCGGGTCGACCCACGGCTGCTCGACCACGTCGCGGCCGTCGTACGGCGTGCGCTGGCTGAGAACGACGGCGACATCCTCGTGTTCGTCCCGGGGGAGGCCGAGATCAACGGGGTGACGCGCCGGTTGGCCGGTGAGAATGTCCTACCGCTGTTCGGCCGTCAGACGAGGGCTGAACAGGACCGTGCGCTGGCCGCCTCCGGCACTCGCCGGATCGTGGTCACGACGTCGGTCGCGGAGAGTTCGCTGACCGTGCCCGGGGTCAGGGTCGTGGTCGACTCGGGTCTGGCGCGGGAGCCGCGGACCGATCAATCCCGTGGGCTCGGTGCGTTGGTCACCTGCCGGGTGTCGAAATCGTCGGCCGACCAGCGAGCCGGCCGGGCCGGACGGGAAGCGCCTGGACGGGTCTATCGGTGCTGGTCGGCCGCCGACCATGTACATCTCGACGACCATTCGGCGCCCGAGATCGCGATCGCCGACCTGGCCGGCTTCGCTCTCGACCTCGCCGCATGGGGTGCGCCTGCCGGCGAAGGTCTGACGTTGCTCGAGGCGGCGCCGGCCGTCGCGATGACCGCAGCCACCGAACTTCTTCGCCGCCTCGACGCCGTCGACGACAGCGGCCGGATCACCGAACGCGGGCGGCGGATGGCGGCGATCGGAGCGCATCCCCGGTTGGCTCGTGCGCTGATCGACGGTACGCCGCGGGTCGGCGCCGCCCGGGCCCGCGAGATCGTCGCGATGCTCTCGGACGACTCCAGCCGCGACTCCGGCGACGACTTGCCGGCCCGCTGGAGATCCCTACGTCGCGGCGACGATCGCGCAGCCACAGCCCGTTGGCGAGAAGAAACAACCCGCCTCACCCGAGCCCTCCCCTCGCCCGCCAGGCACCAGCCGCCCGCCACCCCGGCCTCGAGCGCCCCGGCCTCGAGCGCCCCGGCCTCGACTGCCCCGGCCCCCGCGGGTCCAGCTTCTGATGGGCCGGCAGGCGTCGTACCGGATGATCTTGCGGTGGGGACTGTGGTGGGGCTGGCGTATCCGGATCGGATTGCCCGGGTTCGGGGAGCCGACTCGACGACGTACCAGATGTCCGGTGGTACGGGTGCCGCGCTGGATCCGCAGTCGCCGTTGCGGAGCACGACCTGGCTGGCGATCGCGGTTGCCGACCGGGCACCCGGGCGGGCCGACGCCAGGATCCGTTCCGCGGCACCGATCGACGAGCAAACCGCGCGCGACATCGCGGCCGAGCTGCTCGGGACCACCGACCAGATCCGCTGGGACAACGGCCGGATCGTGGCGCGGCGCATCGACGCACTCGGCGCGATCGTGCTCAGCGACGTACCGCTGTCCAACCCGGATCCGCTGCTCGTCCAAGTGGCCGTCCGCGACGGGATCCGGCGCAGCGGCCTGTCCGTACTGCGCTGGTCGGAGGCCGCTCGCACCTTGCGGGAACGGCTCGCGTTCTGCCACGCCCATCTCGGACCCCCATGGCCCGCGGTCGACGACGAGGCTCTGCTGGCCGGCCTCGACGACTGGCTGGGCCCGAAGCTGGCCACAGCGCGCGATCTTGCCCACCTCGACCTGACTTCGGCGCTCCGGCAACTACTTCCGTGGCCCGCAGCGGCCCGGTTCGACGAACTTGCGCCCGAACGGCTCCAGGTCCCGTCAGGCTCCGAAGTGCGACTCACGTACGACGGCGCCGAGCCGCCCGTCCTCGCAGTGAAATTGCAGGAAGTCTTCGGCTGGACCGCCACCCCGGCCGTTGCGGACGGCCGCGTCCCGGTCGTCCTGCACCTACTGTCTCCCGCACGCCGCCCGGTCGCGGTCACGAGCGACCTGGCCTCGTTCTGGAAGCAGGGGTACCCCCAGGTCCGGGCCGAACTCCGAGCCCGCTACCCCCGCCATCCATGGCCGGAGGATCCTCTCACCGCCATCCCCACCAACCGCCCCAAACCCCGCCGCTGAACTCTGGGCTCAGTCTCAGGTCAGGCGGACAGTGAGGTCCTGAGCTGGTTCATGATGTCGCGCAGCAGCCGCGACACCTGCATCTGACTCACACCGATCTCTTCGGCGATCGCCGTCTGGGTGCGGTGATCCTGGAGCCGGCGACGCAGGATCAGCCTCTCCCGGCCCGACAGCCTGCTGATGGCTCGCCCCAGCGTGTGGACCTGATCGACGAGTTCGTAGGTGTCGCTGGGGTCAGCGAGCGTATCGACCAGCGAGACGGTGTCTACCCGAGAATGGTCCGCGTCCAGGGACGTGGGCTGGAAGCATCCGCGCGCCTGCTCGGCCTGGATGACGTCGCGGACGTCGACACCGAGCGCCTGCGCAAGGTCGTCGTACGTCGGCCAACGATGCAGTTCGGCGGCGAGTCTGGTCTCGGTCTGGTTGACACGGCTCTGCAGTTCCTGCAACGGCCGGGGTAGCTTGACGGCCCAGGCGTGGTCGCGGAAGTGGTGCCCGATACCGCCGCGAATTGTCGGAATCGCGTACGAGCGGAAGTCGGCGCCCGGCGCCGGGCGGTAGTTCCGGGCAGCCTTGACGAGGTGTTCGTACGCCACCTGCCGCAGGTCCTCGATGTCGACGCCGTGGCCGCGGTAGCGGTCGGCGATTGTCCGCGCCAGCGGCGCTGCTGCGACGACCGCCTGATTCACCAAGTGATCACGTCTCCGGCCGGTCGCCTCCTGTGCGGCCGCCAGGAGTTCCTCCGCCCTCGCGACGTCGTCACGCCGACCTGATCGGCGTGACACATCGTTCTCCCGCGCGAGTTCCGTGAGAGACAACAGGGGACCTCCTTACATCAGACATGATCGGACTGCGCCTTACGGCCGGGTGAGCGAATGGTCAGCCGGGTGGTGGTTTGCGGGGCCGGCGCCTGGGGCCGGTCGAGCCGTCGGCCCGGCGGTCGTCTTCGCTGACCGGTTGGTCTCGGGGGATGTCGAAGATCTCGGCCTTGACCTCTGAGGCGGGGTCGTTGGGGTCGGTGGCCGTGTCGTAGACCGGGCGGTGGGAGGTGTGCCGGTCGGAGTGTGCGGCGGTGTAGCGGTGCTTGTGCTGGATCTTGACGTGGTGGCGTTGTCTCAAGACCTGTGCGGCGGCGATGGTCTCGGGTGCGGCCAGGGCGGCGACGGTGAGTGAGATGGCAGCCGAACACAGGCACAGAGTGCAGAACGCGCCGACGACCAGGGCTTGGGTGGCGATCAGGCCGAGGGCGGCCAGGCCGAGGCCGGCGGCGACGGCTCCGGTGGCGGCCACGGTCCAGGGGTGGTCTCGCCAGCGGTTGGTGCCGCCGAGGGATTCGAGGATGGCTTCGAGCAGGTAGGCGACGGCGCCGAGTGAGGCGTCGGGGATCGGTAGTGCCTGTGAGACCGAGGAGGTGAGCACTTTCCGGCTGCCGTTGCCGAAGAACGGGTCCCAGATCGAGTCCAGTACGCCGACCTGGAACAGCGTCAGGGTCAGCGCGACGGCGAAGCCTGCCAGCGACAGCACGATCACCGGCGTCCGCCGACGCCACGACGAGAGCGACGAGTGAGCTTTCACAGTAACCGCGCACCCCAGGTCGTGGTCACTGACCGACCGGGTTCTAGGCGCAGGACGTCAGTGCCGGTGGCGAAAGCGTTCGGGGGACGCTGCTGTCCGAGGCAGAGCTCGTACTGCTTGCCCGACGGCGGTGTGGCGGTGCCCAGCGCGGTCACGTCAACAACCCCTCCTACCTGTGCCTGCCCGAATGTCCTTCCCGCAGTACCCACCGGCCCGGAGCTCTAGTCGCGGTTTAGTTGTGAAATGTGAACAGTAAAGATATTGCAATCATCTACCGGCACGGTCCGGGTCGGAACACACCATCGCGCCGCCTGCCTGGCGCAGGACGTATAGTCAGTGGCGTGATGCAATCGGCGAGGCGGAACGCATGAGACTTGTCTACGATGAGGCGGGCCATGGGGAGTGCGTGGTTTTGATTCACGGTCATCCGTTCGATCGCCGGCTGTGGGAACCTCAGGTGCGCGCCATGCGTAATCGCTTCCGGGTGGTCGTCCCGGACCTGAGAGGGTTCGGCGAAAGCCCGGTCACACCGGGCTCGGTGACGATGCGTGAGTACGCCGCTGACATCGAGGACCTCCTGGATGACCTCGGGGTCGGTCGCGCGGCGATCGTCGGTCTGAGCATGGGTGGGCTGGTGACGATGGAACTGGCCGTGTCGCGGCCGGAACGCTACTGGGCCATCGGGCCGGTGGCAACGACGGCTGAGCCCGTCACGCCACAAGAGCGGACGATCCGGCTGCAGCGGGCCGAGGCGGTCGAGCGCGATGGCATGGGTGTTCTGGTGGACTACATGCACACCGGCCTGTACGGGCCGAACTGCTCGCCCGCCATCCGCGCCCGCATTGAGGCCATGATGGCTGCGGCGCCACCTGCCGGCGCGGCAGCCGCGCTGCGCGGCCGAGCCGAACGGCCGGACTATCGGCCTCTTCTCGCCGCGCTTGATGTGCCGGCGTTCGTCTGCGCGGGATCGGCGGATCCTTGGTCCAATCAGCAGGTGACCGACGAGATCGTCGCTTGTCTCAAGGACCCCACACTCCTTGTGCTCGACGGCGTCGGCCATCTCCCCAACCTGGAAGCCGAACGCGAGTTCAACCACGCCCTTCGCACCTTCCTCGAAGCCCACGCCTTACTCGAGAGGTAATCGACCTCAGGCGGCGTCCTGACCAGGATTGCTCTGGTCGCGTCGCCTGAGACGACCCTCCGAGTAAAGGAACACGACCATGCCCTTCATCAACACCGGCGACGGAACGTCCTTGTTCGTCACGGATTGGGGGAGCGGGCCTCCGCTGGTGTTCGTCCACGCCTGGGGGCTGCGGTCGGACCAGTGGGATTACCAGATTCCCGCCCTGACCGCCGCCGGACTGCGGTGCATCGTCTACGATCAGCGCGGCCACGGTCGCTCCGACCGGCCTGGCCGCGGGTACGACCTCGACACGATGGCCGATGACCTGGCCGCCGTCATCGAGTACTTCGAGCTGACGAACGTCACGCTCGTCACCCACTCGGTGGGCGGAAAGGAAGCTGTTCGCTACCTGACCCGGCACGGCGACGACCGCATCGACAAGCTGGTTCTGATCGCGCCCACCACCCCGTTCCTTCGGGCCGCCGAGGACAACCCCGAAGGCCTCGACGCTGCCCTCGTCGACGCCAACTACGCCGCCGTAGCCGCCGATGTGCCGAAGTGGTGCCGGCAGTTCGAAGCCGCCGGCCCGTACTTCGGTGAGAGCGCCGGCAGCTCACCGGGGCTCATCGAGTGGACCATGCAAATGATCATCGACACCCCTCTCATGGTCTTGCTGGAGACCCTGCGTACGAACACAGATGCCGACATGCGCACCGAGGTCAGCAAGATTGACGTACCCGTGCTGATCCTCCACGGCGAACAGGACGCCTCCGCGCCGTTGGCGCTCACCGGCCGGCGAACAGCAGCCTTGGTGCCGAACGCAGAACTGATCACCTACCCAGCCGCCGGGCACGGTGTGTATGCGAGCGACCATGCGCAGGTCAACGCGGACATCATCCGCTTCGTCCGCGCGATCGCTTGATGGTTCCCGAAGAGGGCCGTTCTGCATGGCGTTTCCCCGGGCGCCGGGGTGATGGTGCATGATGACGTTGTGCTTCACTCCGGCAGCGTGGGTGGTCAGTACGCCCTTTTGCCGTGGAGCTGAACATGCTCGAGCCGTCGGCTCGTTCCCAGGGCGAGTTGTTTGCGCAGCTCGCCCTGACGTTGCACGCCGCGCCCGGTCCCGATGAGACGATGGACGCGGTGATCGAGTCGGCGCTGCACCTGGCCGGCTGTACGCAGGCCGGGATCGTCCTGGCTGGGCCACACAGCCAGGCGACCGTCGGTGCGGTGACCGATCCGCTCGTGGAGCGGCTCTACAACTGGCAGATCAGCGTTGGTTCCGGACCGATGCTTGATGCCCTGTCCGGTCCGCGAACGGTCTACGTGGCCGATGCCGCGGCGGCGACCGACTGGATTCGGTGGCGGAACGAGGCGGTCGGCCTCGGTTTCGGCAGTGTGCTGCATGTGCCGATGCTGACCGCATCGCGAGTCGAGGGAGTGCTCTCGCTGTATCACCGCGAACCGCACGCGTTCAGCGATGCCGACGCCGTACCGGTCGCGCACATCCTCGCCCGGCACGCCACCGTCGCGGTCGCCGGTAGCCGCCGGGAGCAGAACCTGGCCCAGGCGATCGACGCCCGCAAGCTGGTCGGGCAGGCGATGGGCATCCTGATGGAGCGGTACGACCTGGACGGCGACCGCGCCTTCGAAGTACTCAAGCGCTACTCGCAGACGTCGAACACGAAGCTGCACGCCGTAGCGCAACAACTCATCGACACCCGCCGCCTGCCCAAACTCGGCCCCAGCCAGGCCGATGGACCGGCGACGCAACCTCCCGACGAGCTCAGGGTTCCTGACTCTACTGACGGTGGCGGCGGGGGAGAGACTACGGACCTGACCGCTCAACCGGTCACCCCGATCGAGCCTGTGTGAATCTGGTCGCGGAATCAGCGTTGGACTGGGAAGACGAGATGGGTGACGCGGTCGCCCTGGATGCAGACTGTCGGGTTGCCGAGCAGCATGTCGTCGGCCGAGAGCTTGCCGAAGAAGGGACGGTTGCCTTCACCCATCACGACCGGGACCAGGTCGACGGCCACCTCGTCGAGTAGTCCCAGTTCGAGGCACTGCCGGGCGATCGTCCCGCCGGTAACGGTGACGACCTTGTCCCCGGCGAGCTCCTGCGCACGGGCGACCGCAGCCTCCACTCCGTCGGTGACGAAGGTGAACGGCGCGTCCGGGTGGGCTTCGACCCAGTCCGTGGGCACCGTGTGGGTCACCACGACAACCGGTACGTCGAGGGTGTGGCGACCCTGCCATCCGTGGGCCACCTCGAACAGCGTCCGACCGCACACCAGCACACCGAGCGAAGATGTCCATTGCCGCAGATGCTCCGAGCTCGCGGGGCTGACATGAAGGGTGATGTCCCCAGCCGGACTCGGCATCTCGACCGCACCGTTCTGCAGCCAGTCGAACAACCGCCCGATGCTGTTGTCCCCCTTCGCCACATACCCGTCCAGCGACATGTTCGCCTGCGCCACAACCTTGCCCATATCGACTCCCTCGACTCATCGTTCCGATGGCTCAACTCTGGTCCCTGCAACCGAGTCGTGTCGTCACCAGATCTAATGAAACCGCCCCCGAACATGCTGCGGCCTCGACGGTCGTTATGTTCAGCTGATGTCCAATCCGGTGATCAGGTTGCCGGCGAGGGTGAAGGTGAAGTCGAGGTCCGCGGTGCCGCCGGAGAAGTTGCCTTCGAGACGATGACTTGCGACGTAGGTGTGGTCGTCGATCTTCCGCGTACCGGTGAGTTCGACGGTGTACCTGTATTCGTTCGCGGCGTGTGCGAGCCAGGCGCGGATCTCGGCCCGCCCGTGGTAGGTCTTGCCGTCGTCGGTGACGACGGCGTCTGCGGCGTACGACTGCATGGCGGCGTCGATGTCGCGGGCGATGTGGCTGGTCAGATAGCGGGTGATGACTTCGGGCAACATGGGTCTTCCTCAGATGGTTGGGACGGTGCTGCCGTCGATGGTGAATTCGGCTCCGGTGATGGCGGCGGCTTTGTCGGAGACGAGGAATGCGACGAGTTCGGCGACCTCGGCCGGTTCGGCGGCGCGTTGGAGTGGTACGCCGCCGCGCGACGCGAGGATCTCCTGCCAGGCTTCGTCGTGGCTGATGCCGCGGGCAACGGCGATGCGCTCGGCGAGGTGGTCGGCGCCGGCGGTCCGGATCGCGCCGGGGGATACCACGTTGACCCGGATGCCGCTGGCAGCGACCTCGTTGGACAGGCCCTTGCTGTAGGTCGTGAGAGCAGCCTTGGCTGCGGCGTACCCGAGCGTTGCCTCGTGCAACGGCATCCGTCGCTGGATGGACGAGACATGCACGACGGCGCCGTACCCGTTCTGGATCATCGCCGGCAGGAGCGCCCGGTCGAGCCGCACCGCGGCGAGAAGGTTGAGCTGAAGCTCGGCGTCCCAGTACTTGTCGTCGAGTACGGCGTACCCGCCCGGTGGGCTGCTCGATCCGCCGAGGGTGTGGACGACGATGTCCGGCGCGCCGACTTCGGCGCGGACCGCTGCGGCGGCCTTGACGGTTCCTTCCACGGTGGCTCGACGGTCTTTCAGGTCCACGCCACCAACTGTCGGTGGTCCCGGCGGGGGAGACTCAAGGAGTTGACTCTCCCGCTGGGCGAGGGTGCATTGTGGGCTCCATGAGCCGCGGGTTGACGATCGGTGAGTTCGCTCGGGCGACGCATCTGAGCGTGCGGACGCTGCGGCGGTATCACCAGAGCGGACTGCTCGAGCCGGCGACGGTCGACGAATCGACCGGGTATCGGTACTACCGGACCGAGCAGATCCCGCTTGCCCAGGTCATCCATCGACTGCGTGAGCTCGACGTACCGTTGGTCGAGGTCGGCAAGATTGTGACGAGTGACGACCCAGACACCCGGTCGGAGCTGATCGCCACGCATCTCGAGCGGTTGCAGGATTCGCTGGCTCGGACACGGGCGGCGGTGACGTCGCTGCAGCGGTTGTTGCGACCGGAGCCCGGAGAGCTCGAGGTCGAGCTACGGTCGGAGCCCGCGCGGTTGGTTGCCGGGATCACCGATGTGGTTGCCGTCGGCGACGTTCTGCAGTGGTACGAGGGCGTGATGGCCGAGCTGGACGTCGCCGTACCGGAGCCGCTCGGTCCAGCGGGCGGCCACTACGACGACGAGCTCTTCGCGGACGGCCGCGGTACTGCGCTGGTCTACTACCCGGTTGCCGAGGCGGAGGCACGCGGCCGGGTCCGCTTGTTCCAGCTCCCGGCGGTGGAGTTGGCTGCCACGGTCCACCCCGGTTCCCACGACGATATCGACGTCACGTACGGCGAACTCGCCACCTGGGTGCACGACCACACGCTCGCCGTGGCCGGACCGGTCCAGGAGACCTACACCATCGGTCCTCGGGACAACCCCGACCCGGATTCGTGGCGGACCGAGATCGCGTGGCCCGTGTTCCGCCTGGCCTGAGGGCTATGGGTGGCGTGCCATCTCGTCCAGGGGTCTGAGGTCGGCGCGGACGGTGCGAGTTTGGACGGTGCGGTCGGCGATTCGCTCCACGTCGGCCCACGGGAGGTACCAGGTTTCGCCTCGCACGGAGTGGACCAGGCGGCGCAGCAGAGCAGGTCCGACGTGGCGCTCGTAGCCGAACAGCCGGGTGGCCCGGTTCTCCACGACGATCAGGCCGTCGATCCGTAAGGCGCTCTGCATGGATGCCTGCAGCGGACCGTCCTGGACCAGCCGGACGTCGGCGACGCCACCGATCTCATTGCCGGTAGCATCGATGACGCGGTGGCCGAGCAGTTCATTCAGTCGCATCGCCGGCTCCGGGAATGTGGTCGATCACGTGATGCTCGATCCAGTTGTCGTAGTAGTCGAGGTCGAGGTCCCCGACGGTGATCTTGATCGCGGTGTCGATCTCGGCGATGCGGCCGGCCGGGATCTGCTCACGACCGGAGATCAGCAGCGCGACCACCGGCGGATCCGCGTCGAGATCCAGTTCGACGTCGTCCACCTTGCCCACCAGGTGCCCATCGGACTGGTCGATCAGCTGCCGGTCGAGCAGGTGCAACTGGGCATGGAGTACGCGTCCGGACATCTCTACTGCCCCGCTTTCGTAATGATCATCAGTGGGATCGCGGCCGCGGACGCGATCGTCAGTAGCGCGAGATAGACCAGACCGAACGCATTGAGGACCCGGCCGTTCGTGTGCTCGCCGACGTAGTCCGGATCGTTGGCCACGATCAGGATCGGCAAGTACGTCAGCGGCAATGCCATGGCCGCGAACACCACGGAGTACTCCGTCACTTTGACCGGATCGACCCCCGTCAGGAGGGTCAGCACTGCGAGCAGCAGGCACACGATGATCACCACGTGGAAGCGCGACGCCTCCCGCGGCCTGACGAACTTGCCCCACTGCCAGCCGCGGTACTGCGCGATCGTGTATCCACAGGACAACGCGGTCTCCAGCGCCGCCCCGAACGTGGCCGCGAACACGCCGATCAGCACGATCGCCAACCCGATCTTGCCCAGGGCAACCGCCACCGGGAGCGTCACCTGGCCGAGTGTGCCGACCTGGATCCCGGCCGGCAGGAACAGCACCGCCGCACACCCCATGATTGCCAACGACAACAGGCCACCGAGCGGGAACCCGACGAACACGTTGGTCCGGGCCGTGAACAAATCGCGCCGGGTCCATTTCTCCTCCACGCCTCCGGAGGAGAAGAAGAACACCTCGTACGGCGTCATCGCGGCACCGAACAGCGCGATCCCGTAGTACGCGTACGTCGACCAGCTCTCGTGACCGATCGGATGCGGTCTCGTCGCCTGATGCAGCAGCTGGCCCCAATCGGGACCGAGCTTGAACAGCGCGACCCCGAACACGATCAGCAACAACCCCATCAGCCCGAACACCTGCTCGAGCCGGGAGAACTTCACCCGCCAGATCACCAGCCACACCGCGAGGGCGGCCAGCGGCATCCACAGCAGATAGTTCACGCCACTGGCCAACTCGAAGGCGAGCGCGACACCGCCGACCTCGGCCACCAAGGTCAGCAGCGTGACCAGGAACGACGCGACCAGGGCGACCAGGCCGGTCCGCGGACCGAGGCGTTCACGGATCAGGTCGAACACCGGCCGTCCGGAGATCGCCACAACCCGGCCTGACATTTCGGCGTACAGACAGATTCCGATCACGCCGACGAGCACGACCCAGGCCATGTGCATCCCGAAGCGGGCCCCGACGAGAGCGTTAGTGACCAGGTCGCCGATGTCGACGAAGCCGCCGATGGCGGTCAGGATGCCGAGTGTGACGCCGAGGACCTTCTTCACTTCGCCAGCTCCCCGATCTTGTTGAGGTCGCCGGTGGTCTGCCGAAGCGTCTGTAGCTGGCGCTCGGCGGCGGCCAGGTCCCCATTACCCAGTGCGATCCGGACCGCGGTGACCGCCGACTCCGCGGCGTCGAGGGCACTGGTGACCTGCTCGTAGAGCCGGGACGACGCGTCGGTCTCCGGCTGCTGGGAGGCGAACGAACTCGCGGTCTTGGCCAGGCTCTTCTCAGCGTCCGCGACCATCCGGCCGGCGGGCTGTGCCCAGAGCCGATGCGAACGCAACTGCTCGACGACCAGCCGGGTCGTGTTCACCTCAGAAGCAGCCTCGCGCGCCACCTGCGCAGCGTTTTCCCACAGCTTCTGATCCGGATTCCCGCAGCCTGCCAGGAGCAGGACCAGCAGCAGCCCAGCCACGATCGATCGGCGCACGCACCCTCCTCACCCAGTCCGATAAACGTACGGCCCACAAGTACCCAGCCACATGCCTGCCCTGGCGGCACGAGCCGGCATGGCCCGTGAGGGCTCTGGCGCCGCGGCAGGAGTCGTACGACGTGAGCAAGACCTCCGACGAGCCGGCGCTGCTACGGCAGCCGCGACCGCAGCCGTGCTCAACCGCGCCTCACGGCGCCGCGACCCGGCTGCGTGTCTTGGTGCCGCGGCCCCGCCGCGTCTCATGGCGCCGCGGCTCGACCGCGTCTCATGGCGCCGAGGCCGGCCGCGTCTCGTCGCGTCGCGGCGACGGGGTGGTCCGGCCCGCCAGCCCGCAACAATCGCTGCATACCCGACCGCCAGACCGCAGTCGCCAGCAGCTCGCGACGCGGTCACCCGCACGAGCTGCCGCGGATCGGCCGACGCGTCCCGCCGCGGGGAGACGGCTGACGCGCCTCGCCGCGGGGAGACGGCTGACGCGTCCGGCCGCGCGGTTACGGCCGACGCGTCCCGCCGCGGGGAGACCACCGACGTGCCCCGCCGCGGGGAGACGGCTGACGCACCTCGCCGCGCGGTTACGGCCGACGCGTCCGGCCGCGGGGAGACGGCCGACGCGTCCGGCCGCGGGGAGACGGCCGGCGTGCCCCGCCGCGGGGAGACGGCCGGCGTGCCCCGCCGCGGGGAGACGGCCGGCGTGCCCCGCCGCGGGGAGACCACCGGCGTGCCCCGCCGCGGGGAGACCACCGGCGTGCCCCGCCGCGGGGAGACCACCGGCGTGCCCCGCCGCGGGGAGACGGCCGACGCTCCGCGCAGTGAGCCGGTGGAAGAAGGCCGATGCGACGTGGCGACCACCGCTCGCCTGACGGTGACGCGGCGGTCGCGGTGCGGGCAGGACCGGTGATGCTCCTCGGCGCTTGCGCTGTTCGGCGTCGGGCTACTCCTGCTCGGTCGCCGGCTGAGGGTACCGACGCGACGAATCCCGGCGCACACTCAGTTCCAGGGGATAGGGGGAGCTGATGATGTGGGAGTCGGACGGTTGGGACGTTCGAGCCCGGGTCGGGGTCTTGGTGCCGCACGCGGACGTCGGACCCGAGTCGGAGCTTCAGGCGATGGCACCGGAAGGTGTCCGGGTGCACGCGGCGCGGGTGCCGTTCGGGGCGATGGCCATGGGCGGACAGATGGATCCGACGATCCCGCTCGCTCCGGTCCGTGCGTTCGTCGAACCGCCGGCGATCGACGAGGCGACGGCCTTGCTCGCCGCGGCACCGATCGCCGCGATCGGCATCGGCTTCACGAGTTCGTCGTACGTCCTCAGACCGGACGGCGAGCGCGAGGTCGAGGAGCGGCTGGCGAAGCTCACGGGCGGCATCCCGGTAGTGTCGGCCTGCTCGGCGGCCATCGGCGGGTTCAACGCTCTCGGAGTGCACAGGCTGGCCGTGTTCTCTCCGCCGTGGTTCGATGCACAGCTCGACGAATTAGGGGCCGAGTACTTCGAATCGCAAGAACTGGATGTCGTCACCCACGGATCGTGTGAGCTGCCGAGCAACCAGCGCAGCATCAACCCGGCGGAGCTGTTCGCGTGGGTGGCGACCCACACGCCCCCGGACGCGGAGGCGGTCTTCCTCGGCGGGAACGGCTTCCGCGCCGTCGGCGTGATCACCGCACTCGAGGAGCAACTGCGCAAACCGATCGTGACCGCCAACTCGGCGCTACTGTGGGGACTACTGCACGCCGCGGGCACGAATGCGCGACCGAAAGCGTACGGCCAACTCTTCGCAGTGTGAACGCCGCGGCAGGCCGCCGCCAAACGAAGCGAGTCATTCGCCAGATTCATGATGGCGGTACCGGAACGGCGTCGATTTCGCTCGCGGCCAGGTCACCCGGGGCAATCTCCACGGCTGCGCGAACTCCGCACGCCGTGCGTTCATGAGCCTGCACTGGATGCCGGTTCCTGACGTCGACCCCGCTCAGCTGCCCTCGGACGAAGAGATGACGAGCAAGGCCGAGTACGTGCCTTCTGCAACGGGCTGGTGCCGGCGAGCACTGTGGCGCCGTTGAGGCGGACGGTGACCTCGTCGTCGGTGACGTCGTCGACCCGACCCCCAACACGTACTCCCCGTCGCCAGCTCGGAGGCTGGCAGGACGCGCCTGCCGCTGACGATGTCGAGCTCGGCCGCGATGGACTTCGCAGTACTGGGGTGGTCGCCGGTGATCACCTTCAGGGCAACGGCTTTCGAGCGCTGGCCTGGTCTGGCGCGGTTTCCGGCAGGGTACTGGAAAGGTGGAAAGGCGCCGCCATGATCGATCCTCGCGCCGCGGTAACGCAGCAGCCCAGTCCCACTATGGATCCCGCCCTGGTAGCCAGATTGCCCCTGCCCAGTCATGTCACCGTCCGGGTGGACGGTCGCTCGCGGCGCGGATGGCTGATCGGCAGCTCCCACGAACCCACCGGCTGGATCGGACGCGTCCAGTACGACGACGACTGCGGGCAGGAAGTCACCGCGGAGATTCCCGCCGAGCAGATCTCTCCCGCTGGCGCCGGCTGGGTCGATTGACCGTCCGACCCAGATCACTGCGGCAACGTCGTCCACCGCCCAACGAGCATTCCGCCCACCCGATGGCTTCGTACCCCGGTGTGATTAACGGCGCATACCGACTGCACGTCGGTGAGAACGGGTACGACGAGATGCCGGTGACGCGCCGCCCGGTGAAGGCAGATCCATCCAGAGCGGTCGCGCGCGCTGGTTTCTGAACGCGCGCGACCTGGTGGGGCATCGGTTCCGGACCCCAGGCCCCACCTGCCCGAAGGCTCCGCGATATCCGGGCTGGACCGATCGTGGTCGGGTGCCTTTCTGTGCCCACGGCAGCCCTCTGCGTAACACGTGGACTGAGCACGTGCGCGGCAGCAGATCGTGTCAGCTGCCGGCGGAGTACGTGGACTCAGATCCGGGCTAACGATGCATGATGCTGTAGTGACTACGGACATCATGGCGTTGGCGGAAGAGCTGGCTGAGATCAGTCGACTCGTCGAGGGGGACGACGTCGAGACGACGCTGGGCAGGTTCGTCCGGCGACTCGTCGCGACGGTGCCCGACTGTGACGAGGCAGTGATGGTGGTCGGCGACGACAAGTCGTTCGAGCTGGCCACCCGCCACCCGGCTTGCGCAACGCCGACCCAGTCGTCGGCCGAGTCGCTGCCCGAGTCGCTGCCCGAGTCGCTGGCCGAGTCGCCGGCTGCCGACGTGCGACCGACGGAGTTCGACCGCGAGCTGACCCGGCTCGACGGCCCGATGCGGGACGTACTCGTCCATGGTGAGCCGCACAGAATCACCGACACCGATGAGCGTTGGCCGAACTTCACCGCGGCCATGGTCGCGACCGGCCACCGCAGCTGCCTGCTGCTGCCGGTTCGGACCCGCGGCGAAGGCGCTGGTTTCGTCCTACTGTCGACGCAACCAGATGCCTTCGCCGACGCGAGCTACGACGTCGCGCTGTTGTTCGCACTGCATGCCGGAGCCGCGTTCGACAACGTCCAACTCTTCCACGACAGCCGATCACTGATCGATCAACTGTTGGTGGCGTTGGAAACTCGGGCCGTCATAGGTCAGGCCCAAGGCCTGCTCATGCACAGGTACGGTTTGAACAGACAGGTCGCCTTCGAGGTCCTCAAGCGCGGCTCACAGAACAACAACGTGAAACTGAGGGACCTGGCAACCACCCTGGTCCAGGCCCACGAGACAGGCTCGCTCATGAAGACGCTGACCGAACACGGATTAGCGATCGGTTAGCACCCACCCGCACCCACGAGGCTGAGCCAGCGGAGCTAGATGGTCTGCTCGCCGCCGAGATTGCCCCTCAAAACAGAACAACGTCGAGCAGAAGCCCGACGTTGGGGTCAGCTCGTAGGCCGACTCTGTGATGAGTGTCCGAGGAGGAGCACGCACCTTAACCACACGCCTTGACCTCGATCTCGAGCCGCCAGATCGAATCCCGTAGGCGTTATTTGCGCCATCACTGCGCATTGGTCGCGGAGGGGGCAGTTCGTGGTCTGAGCCGGGTCGCCCGCCTGGTGCCGCAAACCGGGCGGGGGAGAAGAGCGCGCGAGCCCTGTGCTAACTCACCCCTGCTTGTAAGCGAGCCCCAGGCCAGCAGGCCCGGGGCTTTTGTTGTCGAAGCGAAGGAGGAGCAGGCTCCCCCGACGAGGGTAGGCACAGACCCATCCCCGGACGAGGGTCAGGGGGTTGCCGGGCGGCTCGCGCAGACGAGAGCGATCGCCGCGAGGACGCCGAAGGGGATGGCCTGGAGCTCCTGGAAGGCGATCAGTTTGTAGAGGGTGAAGTAGATCATCCAGGTGGCGTAGAGGATGACGGCTGGGCGTCCGAGGCGGTGGCCTCGGAGGTGGGCGACGGCTGCCACCAGGCCGATGAGGCTGAGGAACTCGTACGCGACGACGAAGCTCACCGCGATGCCGTTCCAGCCCTCCAGGCCGGTGAAGTAGATCGCGCCGTAGCCGCCGACCGCCGCGATCAGGGCGACCAGGACCGACGCGACGACCGCCGCGGGCCGCCGGCGGACAGTGGTGCGGTGGGTGGTGATAGCAGTGGTGCTGGGTGTGGTTGTCATGGTGTCTCCTCGGTAGAAGTTGATGCGCTCCACCGTCCTGGCCGGGGCGTCCCGGCCGGCAGGGGTGGGGATCACGTTCCGGCTCGGGACTTCTTGTCCCGTGACGGCGGGACGCCTCGGCGGCGATGATTCCTTCATGGGGGTAGTTGCCGGGATACTCGCGGTTCTCGCCGGGCTGTTCGGCGCTGGCGTCCACGCGGTCAATGCCGCCGCGGGCCGCGCGCTGGGTCCGTCGTTCTGGTTGATGGAGCTCGCGGCCGCGCTCGCGTACGGGCTCGCGGCCCTGCTCCTACGATCTGCCCGCCGGATCCAGTTCGTGCTGGGAGCGATTGCGCTCACCCAAGGTCTCGCACTGCTGGGCAGCGAACTGGGGGCGCTCACCAGCAGCAACTGGACGACCTGGTTGGGTGCGTGGCTCTGGGCGCCCGGGTACGTCGCGATCGCCGTACTGCTCCCGTTGCTGCTGCCGGACGGCTACCCGCGGTCCCGGCCCGCGTTCGTGGTGAACGTCGCCGCAGTAGCCGCGATCACGCTCGTCTGGGCGCTCACCCCGTACGACTCCCAAGACTTCCCCGAAGCCCTCCGCGGCGCGACGAACCCCATAGCCGTCGCGGCCGCCGCCGGCCCGACGGCCGGTGCACTCACCGGCGGATTACTTGGCGTCGCCGTCCTGATCGGCCTCGTCTCACTGGTCACCAGATGGCGAGCCGCCGCGGATCTCGAGCGACAGCAGCTCAAATGGGTCCTGGTCGGGTATGCGTGCACGCTCGCCCTGTTCGGTATCGCGAGGCTGCTCCCGGCCGCCACAATCGGCCCGGTCGCGGCGCTCGCGATGCTTCCGCTGCCGATCGCGATCGGGATCGCGGTGCTGCGCTACGGCCTCTGGGATGTGGACGTCGTCATCTCGCGAGCACTGGTGTACGGCGGGCTGTCGTCGCTTGTGATTGCCCTGTACGCCGGCACCGTCTGGCTGGTCGGCGACGGACTCGGCGCCACGACCGGTACGCCGATCCTCGCGACGACCGTGGTCGCGCTGGCCGCACTGCCGCTGCGTTCCTGGCTGCAGCGGCACGCCAATCGCCTGGTGCACGGCGATGCCGAGGAGCCCTACGCCGTACTCACGCGCCTGGGCCGGCGACTGGCGGCGGCCACGACACCCGACGACCTGACCGAACGGGTCCTGCCGTCGGTGGTCGAGCGGGTGGCTCGGTCGCTTCGGGCCGCGCGGGCGACGATCGAGCTGCGGGACGGTTCGGTGACGTCGTACGGCGATGGCTCGGCTGCGGGCACGACCGTCGAGCTGACGTACGCCGGTGAGTCGCTCGGTGAGCTCATGGTCGCGCGGTCGTCGGAGTTCGGGCGGCACGAGCTGCGCGCTCTCGACGAGCTCGCCGCGCAGGCCGCCGTCGCGGCGCACACCGTCCTGCTGGCCCGCGAGGCGCAGCGTGCGCGCGAGGCGGTCGTGGTCGCCAGGGAGGAAGAACGGCGACGGCTCCGCCGCGACCTCCACGACGGCGTGGGGCCGTCGCTGGCCGCTCTCGCGCTGCACGTCGAGACCGCGCGCGACCTGGCGGCGGACGACCCGGAAGCCGCCCGGCAGTTGCTCGATCGCCTGGTACCGCGGCTCAACGCGGCGGTGGCCGACGTCCGGGCGCTGGTGCACGAGTTGCGGCCGCCGATGCTGGACGAGCTCGGGCTGGCTGCGGCGGTCCGCGAGTTGGGGGACCGGTTGTCCACAGGTACGACGAAGGTGAGGGTGAGCGCGGACGAGATCCCCGGACTGCCTGCCGCTGTTGAGGTCGCGGCGTACCACATCGCCGGTGAGGCCACCGGCAACGCGGTCCGGCATGCCGGCGCGGGGACCGTTGCCGTCCGGGTGTGCGACGCTGACGAGTGCGTGCGGGTCGAAGTCGTCGACGACGGTCGCGGGCTGCCCGATCGACCGCGCGCGGGGGTCGGTACGGCGTCGATGCGCGAGCGGGCCGAGGAACTCGGTGGTCAGCTGCGGATCGAATCCGGCCCCTCCGGTACGACGGTGACCGCGCTGCTGCCGAAGGGGGCGCCATGACGGTGCGAGTGCTGGTGGTCGACGACCACCCGCTGTATCGCGAGGGCCTGGTCACCGCGATCTCGACCATGCCGGGCAAGCACGTGGTCGGCGAGGCGGCGGACGGTGAGGAGGCGGTTCGGCTCGTGGACGAACTGGTACCGGACGTCGTGGTGATGGATCTGCACATGCCGGTGCTGAACGGTGTGGAGGCGACCCGGCGGGTGACGCTGGCGCATCCGGACATCGCCGTACTCGTACTGACGATGCTGGAGAACGACGAGTCGGTCTTCGCCGCGGTCCGGGCCGGCGCACGTGGCTATCTGCTGAAGGGAGCCGACCGGGCCGAGATCGGGCGAGCGCTGGACGGGGTGGCACACGGCGAGGCGGTGTTCTCGGCGGCGATCGCCGGTCGTGTGCTGGCGTACTTCGCCGCCGGGCGGCCGGGGCCGGAGATCGCGCCGTTCCCCGAGCTGACCGACCGCGAGCGTGAGGTCCTTGACCTGGTTGCCCGCGGCCTGACGAACGCCGCGATCGCGCGCCAGCTGGTGGTCAGCGACAAGACCGTCCGCAACCACGTCTCGAACATCTTCACCAAACTCCACGTCGCCGGCCGCGCCGAAGCCGTAGCCCGAGCCCGCGACGCCGGCTTCGGAAACCAGGGACTCGGCTGAACGACGCTCAGCCGACGGGCTCGTTGTCGCGCATCCGGAGCAGATACGTCGAGGTGAACAGGGCGCCGTCGGCAACGGCTGGGTGCGGCGTAGTTTCGAGCCGCCAGGCGGTGCGGAGTCCGCGCGCGTTGGCCGACGTACTCGGGACCGATACCGCGGACATGACCAGGTTGATCGACCGGCTCATCGACGTTCGCGCCGTACGCCGGGTGTGGTGCCGGTGACGAGAGCTCGACGTACCGGTGCTTGCGGTAGGCAAGATTCTGGCGGTCCGAGGTCCCCAGTTGTCTCTGGAAGCGCGGAGTGTGGGCGGGCAGCGGAGGCAGTTCCCGGCTGGGGGGAGGACTCCAGTGGTCGTGGATCAGGGGTGGACGCACCCTCGGCAGGCCTCGGACCGGCGCCTGGACGGGGCGCTCACCCATCGGTTGACGACGCTTGTAGCCGCCACCGGGTACGGGAAGTCCACGCTGCTGTCCAGCTGGGCGCGGGCGGTCGGTGGTGCGTCCTATCGCCTCGGACCGGCGGACCGGGATCTCACAAGGTTCGCGGCCGGTGTGCTCGCGGCGTTGCGGCTGCGTGCACCCACCGTTCCCGCCGAGATTCTCTCCGCCGTGGCTGCGCCGCTGCCGACGAGATCCGATCAGGGACCGAGGGTGGGGAGACAACATGCGCAAGGCAAGCCTGGTAGTGGCAGCCACTGCGGCCATCGTGCTCGGTGGCGCAGGGCTGGCGTACGCGGCGATCCCTGACAGCGGCGGGGTCATCCATGCTTGCTACGGCAAGACGGGCGGAACGTTGCGAGTGTCCGACACCGGCACGTGCAGGTCGACCGAGGTCTCACTGAGCTGGAACACGGCAGGCCCGGCCGCGGTGTGGTCTGGGCTGTGCTGGTCGCCGGCGGAGGCTACCTGGCGGGAGCGTCGTACCGCGCTCTCGAGCAGCGGCTGGGTCTCGTCAGCGGCCTGCTACTCGCAACCTTGCTCACGGCTGTGATCGTGGCGCTGGTCGTCCGTCGTCGCCGGCGTTTCCGTTGAGAGGCATATGACAGCCGGATGGTGCGCGGCCGTCGTCGGACGGGTGCGTGGATGAGAAGCAGATGAGAAGTCTGTCATCCGGAACCGGCGCTGGTGTCCCTGCTCCACTGTTGCGCTGATGGCGTGGCGCCCAATCGGCGCGCGAGTGGGGGAGGGATCGTGACACAGCAGTGGAGATCCATGCCGCGGCGATGGCTGCGGGTGGTGGTCGCGCTCGGTCTGATCGCGGCGTTGATGTCAGCGGGGCAAGTGGGGCGGAACGCGGCGCCGGCGATGGCTGCGGGACCGGGGAGCCTGACGCTGCACGTTGCCAGCGCGCGATCGGTCAACTCGGGTCCCGGATTCGTGCACGAGAACGATCCGGTAGCGCATTACAAGTGGTTGATCAACGTCGACGACACCGGTGATCCGGGGACTCGTACGAACCAGTTGATCGACCGCTGCCTGCCGGCGACGGCCCAGGGCGGTTCCTCCAACCCGGACTACGCCGACACGTGTCCGTGGCCGTCGACCCGGCCGACGTCCGGCTTTGCGCCGATCGTTGCGCAGGGCACGGAGGCGGACCTGAACGACAGTACGGCGCTCGGCAACCTGCCGGCCGGCAAGTACCTGATCTCGGTGACCGCCGACGGCTTCAAGATCGACGGGCAGCACTTCACCATCGGCTCCGGTGCGACCACACACGCGGTTGTCCGGATGAACCCGACCCCGCTGCCGCTGACGACGTTGCGGTTGCAGGTCTTCAACGACAACATCCCGGTCGACGGTACCTACGAGGCCGACGCTGAGCAGGGTCTCGCAGGCTTCACAGCGTCCCTCACCGACGTACTTGGCCTGGTCAGCACCGACTACTACGGCAACGCGCTGTGCACCGTCTACAAGCACGCGAACGCCAATGGGACCGGCCCGATGTTGTTCGACGACAACAACCGGCCGATCGTCGACACCGCCCGTTCGACGGGACAGTGTGTGAGCGACGCGACCGGTGCGATCGTGATCCCGAACCTGGGCCCGAACCGGTACGCAGCCACGGTGTCACCACCCGCGGGGCAGACCGGGCAATGGGTGCAGACGACCACCCTCGAGGGCGGCCACGACCACGACATCTGGCAGCAGGAGGGCGAGACCGGGTACGACACCGAGCAGATCCGCGGCGCCGAACTCGTATCGGCCGTGCAGTTCGGATTCGTCCGGACCAAGGCGCTGACCCCGCCTGCAGGTACGGCGCCGACCGGTGAGGTCAAGGGCGTCGTGATCGCCGGCCTGCCGTACATCGGCGGACAGAACGGGCAGGTCGTGCCGGAGACCGGCTTCGCGGGCGCGAAGTCCGACGGCCCGATCCCGTACCCGTGGGTCGCCCTGTCCGACCTGGACGCCGGCGACGCGGCGGTGTACGTCGGCCGTGGCGCGGCGGACGGCAGCTTCGACATCACCGGTGTGCCGGACGGCACGTACCAGCTCACCCTCTGGGACGACGACCAGGACTACATCCTGTGGAGCTTCAACGTCGAGGTCCACAACGGCGATGTGGCCGATGTCGGCAACAAGATGCTCGTCGGCTGGTTCACCCACATCAACGGCAGTGTCTTCATCGATGCCAACGGCAATGGCAAGCGGGACACCGGCGAGCGCGCCGTACCCAGCTTCGCGCTGACCGTCCGTGAGCGGGACAACTCGCTGATGGATCAGTCCACGAACACGACGGTGACGGACTCGGCCGGCAACTACGACATCAAGGAGACGTACCCGCTCGGCAAGTGGCTGGTCCTGGAGGGGTTCAACACCCGGTACAAGACCACCGGAATCACCTACCAGGCAGCCAACGAGACCAAGCCGACGACGCAGCTCGGCAGCCTGGTCGACATCAACTTCCTGCCGATCATCGGATTGCGCGGGCGGATCGACTGGGGTGTCCAGCCGTACGACCCCGGAACGAACGGCGGCATCGTCGGCACCGTCACCTACGACACGACCCGCAACGAGCTCGACCCGGCGATGGCGGCCACCGAGCCTTACCAGCCCGGTATCCCGGGGATTCCGGTCCACCTCTACCTGCCGAAGGCCTGCACGGACACGACACCGGCAGAGCTGTGCCGGCAGGGTTACCAGACCGAGCCGAAGCAGGTTCCGGACGGCAACGGCGGGATGGTGGACAACCCGAAGTACGGCGCGTTCGTGAAGGGCCCCGAGGTCCAGGAGGCCTACACGTCCGAGGAGTGGGCACCACCCCGCGGCTGTACGGCGCGTACCTACAACGGCCAGCCGCTCACCGATCAGCAAGCGCTGCCGGCGTTCGGGACGGCCGAGAACAGGCTGTGCGTCGAGGCCCCGATGATGGGTGTCGCGGTCGGCGCGAGCGACAGCGCCGGCGGCAGCCAGACAGTGAACGGCAACTACGGCTTCGCCACCTCGAACATCAACCTCTACCCGCCGACGGACACGGTGCACAACCCCGACGGGCTGGCGCTGTACGCACCGCTGCCCGCCGGACAGCAACAGGATCTTCCGGCACGTGACTACATCGTGTCGGTGGACATCCCGAACGACCCGGTCGACGGCAAGCCGATGTACAAGGTGACCCGCGAAGAAGATGTCAACGTCTTCGACGGGGATACCTACCTGCCGCAGGAGAACTATCCACCGGCGACCCCGGCAGCGGCCAACGACCCGGCCGGACCGCCGGACGCGACGCCGACGCCACCCGCTCAGCCGCCGTCACAGCAGGCCGGCATCGTCTCGCCGTGCGCCGGGCCGCTGCACACCGTGAACGTGACCGACCAGGCTTTCAACGCCGGCGGCGGCAGCCCGTTCCAGGGCTACGAGCGCCCGTCCTGCGCCGACAAGCTGATCGGTCTGCGGGCGAACCAGGCAACCGCACCCAACTTCAACCTGTTCACCGACGTCCCGATCCCGACGCACTTCTGGGGCCTGACGCTGAACGATCTCGGGCTGACGCTGGACAAGCGCAGCGTCAATTACGGCGAGGCGCAGGGCCTGCCGTTCGTCCCGGTCGGCCTCTACGACTGGTCCGGACGCCTGGTCGACACCGTGCACACCGACTTCAACGGGCTCTACGAGGCGCTCGAGCCGTCCACCAGCACCTACAACTGTCCGCTGCCGGCCGGCCCGTGCCCGAACATGTACAGGTTCGTCGGCAACGACCCGGGGCAACCCGGCGCGCTGAATCCGGACTACAACTCGCGGTTCAGAACGATCGCGACGAACTTCCAGGCCTGGCCGGGGCTCTATACCGTGACGGACACGGCACCGACCCAGGTCGCTGCGACCGTCCTTGCGCCGGATACCACGACGGTCAATCCGACGATGTGCGATCTCGGGACGTCGGTGCCGCAACTGCTGGCCGTCGACCGGCCGTACGTGCGCCGCAGTGACACGAACCGGACGGTCACCGTGACCGGCTTCGGATTCGGCGCTGCCGGTGGTCCGGACCGGGTGACCCTCAACGGCACGGCGATGTCCGTGACGAGCTGGAGCGACACGAAGATCACCCTCACCGTGCCGGTGGGCTTCGCAACGGGTCCCGCGGTTCTCGAGATCACCGGCCACAACGGCAGGAAGAGCGTGAACGGCCTCACCCTGCAGGTTCTGGGTCTGAGCGTCCCGCTCCTGGCGGGCATGTCCGCGGCCAACCCGCTGATCGCCGAGGTCGGGCCGACCAAGCAGTACAAGACGGTCCAGGCAGCGCTCGAGGCGGCAACGCCGACGCGGCTGCGGCCGTACTGGCTGGTGGTGGTCTGGCCGAACGCGCAGACCACCGCGAATCCGCACGGCGACTACAACGAGAACCTGATCGTCCACCACCAGGTCCGCATCCAGGGCGTCGGCCCGGGTGGCTTCGATGCGGCCGGCACCTGGGTACCCGGCTCGATCCTCGACGGTTCCGGCTTCAACCTCGACAACCCGAACGGGACGGCGTGGATCAACCTGCTGAGCAGCCTGCGGTACTCGGGCGACCCGGCGGTGCCGGATTCGGCGGTCGTCACCGTGCTCGACGACCCGGCACGCTCGGGCTTCGTGCCGAGCAGCTGGCCGGTCACGCTCGACGGGTTGAGCATCACCGGAGGCGCGCAAGCCGATATCCCCGGCAACGTGAACGTGCTGACCGGCGCGATCAGCACGCCGTACGGCGCAGCCGGCGCACTCGTCACGCAGGGCGGCGGCATCTATGTTCACGCCAACGTCCGCGGCCTCCAGGTCACCGACGACGTGATCCACGGCAACGGCGGCTCGTACGGCGGTGGGATCCGGATCGGTACGCCGTACGTCGGTGACAACCGCAACTACGACCCGGTGATCGCACGCAACCAGATCCGCGACAACGGCGGCACGAACCTTGCCGGCGGCATCGGATTGTTCACCGGCAGCGATGGCTACCGGGTCGAGAACAACGCACTCTGCGGCAACTTCTCCGCCGAGTACGGCGGGGCGATGACCGCCTTCGGGTACATGGCCAATCCGGGCGGCAGCACCGGCGGCCGGGTCACCGGCAACCGGATCTGGTTCAACGCCTCGTACGACGAAGGCGGCGGAGTCATGGTCGCGGGTGAACTACCGGCGACACCGACGGCGCTGTCTCCGGGTACCGGACCGGTCACGATCGACAGCAACGTCATCGCGGCGAACCTGGCCAACGACGACGGCGGCGGGATCCGGTTGCTGCAGGTCAGCGGATCGCACATCTCCCGGTCCGATCCGCAGACGGTCACGATCACGAACAACACGATCGCCGACAACGTCTCCGCGCACGAGGGCGGCGGCCTGGCCCTGGACGACGCGGTGTTCGTCAACATCGTGAACAACACGATCACGAAGAACCTGACCACGGCTTCAGCGGTGACGAGCAACGGCCAACCGGCCCCGGCCGGGCTGTCGAGCGCGGCGAACAGCGACCCGCTGCAGGCCCGGTTGCGTACAGCGTCGCTGTTCTCCGGATCGGCAACACTGGCGGCGACGACGTACAGCAAGCCGACACTGTTGAACAACGTGTTCTGGGACAACCGGGCCGGTTCGTTCTCAGGCGGTTACGTCTACGGCATCGGCGGGCAGTTGCCCGACGGTACGGCGAACTCCGTGAACAACTGGGACATGGGCGTGGCCGACGTACCGGACGCCCTGCTGACACCGACCCACTCGGTGCTGCAGGACACCACCGGGACGGCGCCGGATCCGACCAACTCGTCGGTGGATCCGCGGTTCGTGTCGCCGTACGAGGTGTCGGTGAACATCCTGGCCGTCCGGTCCTACCCGGCCTTCCGGGAAGCGGCCATCGTCGCTCAGTTGCTGCCTCCGGAGCTGGCAGGTGACTACCACCTGGCGACGACTGCGCCGGCGTCGTCCGCGCGGGGTCTGGGCGCGGCGAACACGATCGTCCGTTGGGGGACCGGAACGACCGCGTTCAGCTACACCGTGGCCGCGCCGAGTCCGGACATCGACGGCCAGCCCCGGCCGACCGTGACCGGATTCGTGCGGCGCTACGACGCCGGTTCGGACCAGATGACGCCGTGAGCCGTGTGGCCCGCCGTACCCCTCCGGCGGGCCACACCTTCTCCGCCCCCCGTCCAGCACCTGGACCAGTAACTGCACCAGCAACGGGAGACACCAGTGACCGAAAACTCCGTGTCGCGTGGACCCACGCGGCGTTCTTTCCTTACCGGTACCGCGGTGGCAGCGGGCGCTGCGCTCGGTGGCCGGCTTCTCACCACCAGCACAGTGATGGCGGCGCCCGGCCGGACTGCGGCCGTCGCGAAGTCCTCGGCGGCCGCCACCCATCCGGTGAAACAGGTTCACCTGGCCGGGACCGACGGCTGGGTGGGCATGCCCGGCGACGCTCCGCCGGACCCGCCGTTCTTCCCCGACCCGCTCGCGCCGAGTCCGTTCAACACGTACGTGTTCGGCTTCCGCGACGTGACCGGCATGACCTCCAACCTGGTCGCCGCACAGCGTGGCAAGGCGCAGATCAGCGCGCCGATGATGGCGTTCGACGAAGAGGACGACATCTACCTGACGCTGACCAACCTCGGGCTGGCGCAACGGCCGGACCTGTTCGACGGGCACACCCTGCACTGGCACGGATTCGTCAACGCGATCCCGCTGTTCGACGGCGTGCCGGAGCTGTCGCTCGCGGTGCCGATCGGCCGGGACCTGACCTACTTCTACCGTCCGCACGACGCGGGCACGTACATGTACCACTGTCACTTCGAGGACGTCGAGCACGTCCAGATGGGCATGACCGGCATGGTGTTCGTCCGCCCGGCCCAGAACCGTACGCCGTTGCACCCGGGCGAGCGGTACGCGTACAACGACGGCGACGGGTCGACGGCGTACGACCGGGAGTTCGCGTTCATGATCACCGAGCTGTGGTCGGCGGCGCACTACCGGGACGCGCACATCCAGGTGAACGACTGGACCGACTACGACCCGAGCTTCTGGCTGCTCAACGGCCGCGCGTATCCCGACACGACCGCTCCGAACGGCGATCCGCTGAGCACTGCGGCCGGCCGGTTGCAGTACCAGCCGATCTCGTCGCTGATCCGCTGCAACGCCGGCGATCGGGTTCTGCTGCGGATGTCGAACCTCGGTTACCAGAACCACGTGATGACGGTCGACAACATCGACCTGACTGTCGTCGCCAAGGACGCCGCGTTGCTGAAGGGCCGCGACGGGACGACGAACTACCTGACCTCGAACGCGGTCGAGGTCGGACCGGGGGAGAGCCGCGACGCCATCTTCGTGGCGCCCGGACCTGGGGAGTACCTGCTGTACGACCGCAAGTACTCCTACCTGGACAACGGCGGCGGTGCCGGGTACGGCGGCATGATGACGAAGATCGTCGTCGGCGCGCCCGGTACCTATCCCGCGCAGACCGCGGCGAACGCGTGACGGGGGCGATGATCCGATGAAACGACTCACGATCCAGCGCGCACTGGCGCTGACGGCCGCCGCGCTGTTGGTGGCGACGCCGGTCCTGGTTCGCACCCAGGCCTCGGCGGCCGCGGAGATGTCCGAAGGGGTGCTCTGCGACACCGATCCGAACCAGACGTTCTCGCTGACCGCGCGCGACGGCTACATTTCCACACCCGACGGCAACTCGATCTACATGTGGAGCTACAGCAACAGCAAGCGCGGCTTCCAGCTGCCCGGCCCGACACTGTGTGTGGAGTCCGGCCGGCAGGTCACCGTGATCCTGCACAACTCGTTGCCGGAAGCAACTTCGATCGTCTTCCCCGGCCAACAGGGCGTGAAGGCGAACGGCAACCCGGCACAGCCGCAGTTCGACTCCGGCGGGTCACTGACTTCACTCGTCCAGACCGCCGCCGCGACGGACGGCTCTGTCACCTACACCTTCACGGCGGGTAGCCCTGGCAGCTACCTCTACGAGACCGGGACAGACGTCGACAAACAGCTCCAGATGGGACTGTACGGCGCTCTCGTCGTCCGGCCGGCCGGTCATCCGAACCAGGTGAACGACCGTGCCGACTCGGCGTTCGCGAACGGCAAGGAGTACGTGTACCTGCTGTCCGAGGTCGACCCCGATGTCCACCTCGCGGTCGAGCGTAACCAGCCCGTCGACGTCAACGCGTCCAAGTCGCGGTACTTCATGATCAACGGCCGCAGCATGCCGGACACCCTGGCGCCCAACAACGCGCCTTGGCTGCCTGGTCAGCCGTACGGCGCTCTGGTGCACATCAAGCCATACGACGCGGTGACCAATCCGCTTCCGGCGACCATCCACTACCTCAACGCCGGCAGTGTGAACTACCCGTTCCATCCGCATGGTAGCGACGAGCGGGTGATCAACCGGGACGGCCATGCGCTGCAGGGCGGGTCCGGCGAGGATCTGTCGTACCTGAAGTACGACCTCGACGTGGGACCGGGGCAGACCCTCGACGTGCTGATGGACTGGCGTGACGTCGAGCACTGGAACGCGACGACCAACCCGATCCCGACCCAGCTCCCGGCGATCACCGATCAACTGCTGGTCGGATCGGACACGTGGTTCTCGGAGAGCGGTTATCTCGGCACGAAGAACGCGGTGCCGTCGAACCTGACGCAGAACAACGAGTGCGGCGAGTACTACCACATCGCGCACAGCCACGCGCTCGAGCAGGCGACCAACTACGGGGCAGCCTTCGGCGGCATGATGACGGTCTTCCGCATCGATCCGCCCGCCGGCTGTGTGAGCCAGTGAGGACACCGACGATGACGAACAGACTTCGGGTCACCATCGTGGGCATCGCGACCACGGCACTGGCCGCCGCATTGCTCGCACCCGTACAAGCCACCGCGGCGCAGGCCGTCCCGGCCGCACCCGCCCGCGCATCGGT
Source organism: Kribbella jejuensis (assembly GCF_006715085.1). Lineage (NCBI taxonomy): Bacteria > Bacillati > Actinomycetota > Actinomycetes > Propionibacteriales > Kribbellaceae > Kribbella > Kribbella jejuensis. The sequence goes on from NZ_VFMM01000003.1 coordinate 301,017, forward strand.
TGCCGTCGGCAAGCTGACCCCTCGGGGCTGCACCTTCGGCACCGGCACGGCCGCATGTGACCTGTACGCGATGTCCGGTACGACGACGCTGCTCGGCACCGCCGTACCGATCTGGGGCTTCTCCTCGACCGGAGCGGCCGGTACGGCGACCGCACCCGGACCCGTGCTGGTGGTCCACCAGGGCGACGCAGTGACCGTCACCTTGCACAACCAGGTCGCCGGTCAGACCGTCGCGCTGGCGTTCCCGGGACAACCGATGCCGGCCGGCGGTGAGGACACCACCGGCATCGCATCGGGGACCCGCACCTATACCTTCACCGCGTCCCGGGCCGGGACGTTCCTCTACGAGGCGGGCCACACCCCGGCAGGCGCCCGGCAGGTCGCGATGGGGTTGGCCGGCGCCTTCGTCGTCCTCCCGTCCGACGGTACGGCGTACGGCGCGCAACCGGCCGGCTATCCGGCCACGACGTACGATGACGATGCGGTCGTCGTGCTGAGCGAGGTCGATCCGGCGTTCAACGCGAACCCGGCCGGGTTCGACCTGCGGTCGTTCGCGCCGAAGTACCGGCTGATCAACGGCAAGCCGTTCCCGGCCACCGATCCGATCGCGACCGATCAGGGACACAAGGTCCTGCTGCGCTACGTCAACGCCGGCTCGGTCACGCATCCGATGACCGTGCTCGGCGGTCTGCAGACCGAGGTGGCCCAGGGCGGGCATCCGCTGCACTATGCAGCCACGGTCGCGGCGGAGAGCGTGGATCCGGGGCAGACGCTGGACACGCTGGTGACGATGCCTACCGGGCCGGAAGCGAAACTGGCGCTCTACGAGCCCGCGCGGCACCTCGACAACAACGGTCAGCACACCGCCGATCCGGCGCAGTTCGCGTTCGGTGGCATGCTGACCTTCCTCGACACGAACGCACCGCCGCCGAGCACCGACGGCGTCGGACCGGTCGCGACCCACGTCCGGCTGGCTCCGAACCCGGCAACTGGCCAGGCCCCGGTGACGGTGACGGCCGACCTGAGTGACGCGACGACCGGTGGTTCGGTGGTGTCCCAGGCCGAGTTCGTCATCGACGACGCGGTCACGGTCGGGCCCGGGTTCGGTACGCCGATGAGCCTGCCGGGCACTGGTGTCAGCATCACTGGAGCGACCGGGACGATCAGCACCGCGGTCCTCGGTGCATTGGACGCCGGGCGCCATACCGTGTTCGTCCGGGCGCTCGATGCGGCAGGCAACTGGGGTGTCGTCGGTTCGGCGATCCTGAACCTGCCGAAGACGGGCCCGCAGACGATCAACGGGTCGATCGCCGACGTACCGGCCAACGGTGCCGTGGCCGTCAGCGTGTCCGCGACCGGCGACGACTCCGACGCGGGTGGTCTGATCACCGCGGCTGAGTACTTCGTCGACACTGCGGGGACGGACGGCACCGGGACACCGATGACTCTGAACCGGACCGCGACTGTGGTCTCGGAGGACGCCGATCTGGCGCCGGCCCTGCTGCAGGGCCTGACCGAGGGCACGCATCACGTGCTCGTTCACAGCAAGGACTCGCTGGGTCTGTGGGGTCCGGTCCTGGACATCGCGCTGCCGATCGACGTCACCGGTCCGGCGGTCGATGCCGCCGCGGTCGGGCCGAACCCGAGCAACGGGGTCCTGGCCGACAAGAGCCATCCGGGCAACCTGCTGGTCTCGGCCGAGATCACCGACAAGGATGCGGGCGGCGCGTTGCAGAGTCTGCTCGTGGACGCCGAGGCATTCCTCGACCCGACCGTTCCGAACCCGTCCGGCGGGACCGGCCTGCAGTTGCTGCCGGTGGACGGGAAGCTCGATTCGACCGGCGAGGCGTTCTACGGCCTGATCCCACTCACCCAGGTCAAGGCCCTTGCCGATGGCACCCATCATGTCTACGTCCGCGGCCAGGACGCGGCCGGCAACTGGGGTCCGCTGTTCGCGGTGAACCTGGTGGTCGACAAGACCGCTCCAGTGCTGGGTGCCTTGACGGCCGCACCGAACCCGACCAACGGCGCGGAGAACCTCACGTTGACCGCACCGGTGACCGACGCCTCGCTGATCGCGAAGGCGGAGTACTGGCTGGGCACGACCGATCCGGGCGTCGGCAAGGGCATCTCGGTGCCGGTCAGTGTGGTGGCCGGCAAGGTCCAGGTGACGGTTCCGCTGACCTCCGTGCCGCCGGGGAACCAGGTGTTCAACCTTCGGGTGCAGGACCTGGCCGGCAACTGGAGCAAGGCGGTGAACACGACCGTCTCGGTGCAGCGTCCGAACCGGATCTTCTCCGACGACTTCGAGTCGGGCGGTTTCGGGTTCTGGAGCGGAACCACCGGCGGCGTGGCCAACACGACGACAGCGGCGAGGCCTGGTGCGCTGGAGCCGGGCAGCCTGCGAGGCCTGCAGGTGACCTTGCCGGGGGCTGGCTACCTGACGGACAACACTCCGGCGGCGGAGACCTCGTACCACGCGAGGTTCGTCTTCAACCGGAACACGTTGACCTCCGGTACGAACGCGAACACGGCGTTGAGCCTGCTGCAGACCAGGACGGCTGCGAACGGCCAGGTGTTCTCGCTCGAGTACCGCTACGCCTCGGGTTCGGCGCAGGTGCGGACGGTTCTCGACCGTAGCGGGGCCGGGGCACTCACCGGCGCATGGGTGACGCTCACGCCGGGGAACCACACGCTGCAGGTCGACTGGACGTCCGGTCCGGCGACGGGTGGTTCGGCCGGTTCGCTGCGGCTGCTGGTCGACGGAGTGAGCCGTTCACTGCAGACCGGGAACACCAGCACATTGCGGATCGAGACGGCCTGGCTCGGGGTCTCGGCCGGCCTGAGTACGAGTTCGGCCGGTCAGGCGTACTTCGACACCTTCAACTCGACCAGGTACACGATGCCGTAGCAGCGTGCGGCCGGGGCTCCTCCCACCGGAGTCCCGGCCGCACCCGTGGGGGAGGGGAATCAAATGCTCGAAGCAACAATTGGCCGGCCGAACGGGCGGGCCGGCGGAATCAATCGCCTGGTGGTGCTGAGCGCGGTACTCGCGACGGCGTTGGTCGTCGGACTGCTGGTCGGTCTGAAGCTCTGGTCGTCGCCGGGCGATCCCGGCTCGTTCCCGAGCAGCGTACAGATCGAGCAACAGTACGGCGTCCGGTTCAGCCGGATCGCGGTCGTCGGGGACGGCGGCCTGATCACCCTGACGTACGTCGTTCTCGACAGCGAGAAGGCCACTCGGTTCCAGTCGGACGTCGGCCACCCGCCGGAGCTTCGCAGTGAGGCACGCGACGGCGGTACCAAGCGGGTGTCGGTGATGAAGCAAGGACACTCACTGCGCGCGGGCCAGACGTACTATCTCGTGTACCAGAACACCAAGGGCGCGCTGCGCCACGGAGAACGGGCAACGATCCAGCTCGGCGACCTCGCCCTCCGCCATGCTCCGGTGCTGTGAGCAGCAGGTCAGCCGGCCGCCGCGCGCAGGTCCGTCGCGGCCGGCAGGAAGACCTGGAACAGGGCGCCGCCTTCCGGGGCTTTCCCGGCGGTGATCCGCCCGCCGTGCGCCTGGACCGTGGCCTGCGCCATCGCCAGTCCGAGCCCACTGCCCATCGGTACCTTCGCCGGTGGACGGCGGTGCCAGAAGCGTTCGAAGACATGCGGCAGGTCCACCGCGCGGATGCCCGGGCCGGCGTCGGCGACGCTGATCACGTAGCCGGCCCCGGTCTGTTCGCACGACAACCGGATTCGTTCACCCGGTGCGGTGAAATGGACCGCGTTCTCGATCAGCGCGTCGAGCGCGAGCTCGAGCCACGCCCCGTCCGCCTCGACAAGGTACGTGCCCGGCGGGCGCTCGATCACCCAGTCCCGGTCCGCGCTCTCCCGCCAGTTCCGGCCGATGGCGTCGAGGAACTGGCCGAGGTCCAGCTCCAGGTAGCGCAGGGCGCGGCCCGAGTCGAGCTTGGCGAGCGCGAGCAGCCGGGTGGACAGCGCGGACAGCCGATCCATCTGGCGGACGACGATCCCGTAGTCCTCGGCGGACTCCGGGGTGTCGGCCACCTCGAGCAGCTCGAGATGGCCGAGTGCGATCGTCACCGGAGTACGCATCGCGTGCGATGCTTCGCGGAAGAACTCCCGCTCACGCTCGAAGACGGCCAGCCGTTCCTCCGACATCAGCTCGACCTGCATCTGCGCCGCCTTGCGCCGGCGGGCATGCCAGACCATCGCCAGGAAGAGCAGCGGCATCAGCGGAATCTCGGCCCACTCGGCGCGGCTGGTGCCGTCGGCGAGCTGGTGGACGACGAGGATCCAGCCGGTGGTGAGCGTCACGAGAAAGGTGACCGCCAAGGTCTGGCCCAGGGGCCACACGCGGAACCCGTACACGAGTGTCAGGCCGAGGAACAGCAGGTGGTACGGGATCACCTCGCGTTCGATCATCACGTGCATCAGCGTCAGCATGGCCAGCACGAAGACGGCGAGCAGACCGTCGACCAATCGGTGCCACTGCCGGGCCGACCGGTCGGCGGTGCGCCTGCCGGTCGTCGCCGTCGGCGCCTCAGGCGCTCTGAAGCTGATAGCCGACATTGCGCACGGTCTGGATCACGTCGCGGGTCGTCTTCCCGCGCAGCCGCCGGACATAGACGTCGACGATGTTCGTCGCGGGATCGAAATCGTACCCCCACACCGCCGAGAGCAGCTCGCTGCGTGAGCACACCCTGTCGGGCTTGCGCATCAGGTGCTGCATCAGCAGGAACTCACGTTCGGACAGGGCGGCCTCGCTGCCGTCGACGCGGAGCTTGCGGGTGCGGATGTCGAGCACGATCCGCCCGACCCGCAGGACGAGCTCCTCCGAGGTCTTGCCGCCGCTGCCGCGCAGGCCGAACCGGACGCGGGCGAGCAGTTCGCGGATCGTGAACGGCTTGGGCAGGATGTCGACTCCTTGCTCGAGGCAACGCACTCGTGCCTCCGCGTCCGCGACTGCCGACAGGACCAGGATCCGGGTGTCCGGACTGCTCACCAGCACCGCCGCGATCACCGCCTCACCGTCGACCTCGGGCATCCGCAGGTCGACAACCATCAGGTTGGGCCGCTTGGTCAGCGCGAGCCGCAGCCCGTCGCCGCCGTCCGTCGCGGTCCAGACCTGGTATCCCTCCGCTTCGAGCCCGCGGCGCACGAAGCGGACCACCTCGGGTTCGTCGTCGATCACCAGCACAGTTGCCATGTTTCCCCCCCAGCTGGGCGCGCTGTGCCGCGTGCCCGCCGTCGTGAGTCCCTCCCCGAGCCCCAAGGACATAGTGACCTGAGAGTGACGGAGAGGGAAGACCACACCGCCTGGTCAGCACTCGGGAAGCGTGAAAACCAGGTGAAAACTTTGTCATCTGACACATCGGTTCGGTCCCGTGCGGGATCCTCGCCAGCAGGACTGTTGGTGTCCGAGGGGGCAACCGTGGGCATGCGCCGAGAGACGAGGCGACGAGCTGGGCCGATGAGGTTTCTGCTCCTGCTCTTCGTTGCCGCGATCGTCTGGCTGAGTCAGGGCGCAGTGGCGCAGGCTCATCCGGTGCTGCTGCGTTCGACTCCGTCGGACGGGCAGACGGTCCGGACGCCGCCGCGACAGATCGACCTCTGGTTCTCCGAGCCCCCGACTGCGGCCGGTCTTGACATCGCACTCTCCGACCGCGACGGCAAGGCCTTTCCGGTCACGGCCCGGATCGCCGACCAGGGCATTCACGTGGTGCTGACGGGTTTTCCCGAGTTGCCGCGTTCGGTCTACGAGCTGCGGTGGAGTGTGGTGTCGAAGTACGACCTGCACAGACTCCAGGGAACGCTGGTCTTCGGTGTCGGGCTCGCCGCGACGTCGTCCGGCCGGCCGGCCGAGTCGGTGACAGGCCCGGCGGGCACGGTCGCGGACGTCGTACTGGGCTGGTTCGATCTGGCTGCGACGGCGGTCGTCTCCGGCTGGGTGCTCCTGGTCGCACTGTGGTCCCGGCGTCGCGGGTTCGCGTTGCCGGCCGAATCGGTGGTCACGATGCGCGGGCTGGCGGCAGCGTTCGCGATGCTTTCGGTGTTCGCGTCGCTGGCACGGGGCGCCAGGCAATGGTCGGAGGCGGCCGGGGCCGACTCCGGCTTGGCGGTGGTCAAGGACTCCGGTCAGCTGCTGCGGTGGTCGCTCCGTGAGGTCGTACTGGTCGTCATCTGCGCGCTCTTGGTGCGACAGTCGCGCCGCGGGGCTTCGGGCAGCGCGGCAACGCTGCCGCTGATCTGCCTGCTGTTCGGGGACCTGGTCCTGCGTGCGGCGACCAGCCATGCACGTGGTGGGCCGCTGTCGCTCGCGGTGCTGGCGATCCACCAGGTCGCCGCGCTGGCATGGGTCGGCGGACTCGTCGTACTCGGCTTCCTGACCGCTCGGTTGCGCGGGGAGCGGAGGCTGACTCTGGACCTGTGGCGGTCCTTCGGACCAGTTGCAGCGTGCTCCGTGGCGGTGCTCACCATCACCGGGCTACTGCTGACCGGGCGCCAGGTTGCCTCTGTCGACGCCGCTCTCAGCACGTCGTACGGGCGCGCGTTGCTGATCAAGCTGACGCTGGCAGGGGTGCTGATGGCGCTCGGGCTGCGACACGCACTGCGCCTGCACCCGTGGCTGCGGCGACGGGTCGGCCCGGCCGTGCTGCCGTCGTCCCGAGCGCAGGCGATCTCGCCTTTGCTGGGAGTCACCGTCGCGTTGATGGCTGTCGTACTGGCAGTAACGCCGCCGGCCCGCGGACCGCAGTTCGACAAGCCCGAAGCGACTGCCTCGCGGGCCGACTATCAGGTGGACGATCTGTTGATCACGGTCTCGCTCGGGCCCAACCAGCCCGGCCGGAGCCTCCTGCTGGTGGACGTGGTCAGCAGCAGGCGTCCGTCCCCCGGGCCGATCACGGCGGTGACGGCCGACCTTGGGTCGACTTCGGGAATCGTCCTGCGGCGTACGACGAGCGCTGCACAAACCGGCGGACAGGGCGGGGGGCAGTGGCAGGCCGCTGTCGACGTCGAGGCGACAGGTCCGGTACCGCTGCGGATCGTGGCCGCGCGCAACCACCCGGGCCCTGCGGTCGTCACGACGACCTGGGTCGTACCGACAGGCCTGCCTCGGCGGCCGGTGGTGGTGTCGAACAGCCCGCTGGCGCCGTGGACAACCGGCCTCGCGGTGGCGGTCGCGTTGCTCGCCTCGGCCGTCGCGTATGCCCTCCTGCGTCGGTACCGCCGTACCCGGAGGTCCGTGGTGACTGTTGAGCCGGTGCAACGGGTGCCGTCCGGGGCCGGTTGACCGTCATAGGTAGCGATCTCACTACTGGCGGTTGCGGGGTCGGCGAATTGCTGCCGGAGGGAGCTCGGCGGCGGCATCTGACTTCGGCCTGCGGCGCTTGAGCAGGCGGTGCGAGGAAGGGCTAAGAATCGGCGGGCATCGTCGGGGGCATGACGTCACGCGGAGCAGCACCGGCGATGAGCCGGCCGCGGAGTCGGCCTGTCGATTCCGCACGAGATCTGGACCGGTGCCGATTTCACGAGTTCCCGTTCGGCGCAGCTGTACTGGTGGTCGGCGTACGGCGTGGCGGCCGGGGCGATCGTGGTGTACCGGTTCATGCTGCCGCTCTGGCGGACGGTACGGCACGGGCTCACGGTCAGTGAGGTGATCTACGAGGCGCCCGGTGTGGTGACCGTCGTACTCGGTGGTCGTGGGTTGCATCGGATGCCGGTGCGGGCCGGGCAGTACTTCGTTTTCCGGTTCCTGGACGGTCCGGGGTGGTCGCGGGGCAACCCGTACTCGTTGTCGGCCTCCCCGGCTCCGGACCGGCTGCGGGTCAGGGCGAAGGCTTCGATCAGGTCCTCACGGTCGACACGGCCAGAGAGCACATCGTGTTCACCCCCTTCACCCGCCCGGAGTGGCAGATGACCTTCGACGCGGCCACCGACAGCGTCACCGTCGAGACCCTCGACGGCGAACCGGTCGAGACGCTCGCGCCGGCGCGCGCAGCCTTCAAGGGAATGTTGCGAAACACCGACTGGGACGCTCCGCACCTGGGCTACTTCCTCGGCTATGCCTGCTGGAACTGCTTCACCAGCCCTTTCCTGTTCGCATATCCGGGCGTGCAGGCCCGCGAGGTCGACCCGTGGCACGAGGCAGGGCAGACCTGGCGGCGTCTCAAGGTACGGTTCCCGCCCGACATCGCCACTCACAGCCCGAACGCAGTCTTCTACTACGACGCCTTCGGTATGCAACGTCGCATGGACTACGTCGCCGAAGTCAACAGCAGCTTCCTCGTCGGCCACTACACCGGACACCACAAGAGCTTCGGCGGTCTGGTGATGCCGACGCGACGACGAATGTTCCGCCGCAACCCCGACAGCAGCGTCAACCTCAACTTCCCGTCCATCACGGTCGACGTCCACGATGTTGAACTCGTCCGCTCTGACGAACAGGTACGGCCATGACCACAGACAACGCGTTGATGACTACGGACAGCGTGATGATCGACCACCCCACCCGCAGACTTGTCGTAACGCTTCCGCGTGCGTACGACGCGGCGTGCGAGCACTTCGAGACTCTCGTGCCGGAGGCTGATCTGCACCGCTTCTATCAGCAGGGTTCCTGGCGAGCCACGCTGGAACTCGCCGAGATCAACGGCCCGTTTGGATTCATGCGGTACTACAGGAGCGATCTCTGCGCGCTGATGGCCGGCTCGCCGTCCCTCTGGAAGGCCACCCAGTACCTGATCGGCAACCACACCATCGCCGAGCGCGCGTTCCGCGAGGAGGCGTCGGCTGGGCTATACGCACCGATGCCCTGCATGATCTACGCCGACCCCGACGGCGACACCAAACTCGCCGTAGATCAACCCGGCTTGCTGTTCGACAGCTACGGCAACCCGCAGATCGCTGAGGTCGGTCGCGAGCTCGACGCACGCCTTGCGCAGTTGATCACGCTCCTCGGCGGCCAGGTACTTCCGCACCTGTGAGCATTAGCGGCGGGTCCGATACCGGGGCCCGGACCCGACCAGGACGACCGGGCCGGGGGCGAGGCGCAGGACGTCGTACGCCGATGAGCCGTCGTGATCACGGGCGACCACGGTCAAGGCGGCACCGAGCGACTCGGCGAGGAGGATGCCCGCAGTCGGGTCGGGAGTGCGTCGCTGTCGTACGTCGACCCCGGGGAAGAACTTGCGCCACACGGACAACTCGTCACGCTGCACTGTCCCGACGATCGTGATCCCACTGGCGCGACGGCGGGCGGATTGGAAGCCGAAGGCCGTCGCCGCGAGGGAACCGCCGTCTACCACGACTCGGCCTGCTGACGAACCGGCGGCCTGCTGGTCCGCCAGCCCGATCACCGCGAGCGAGGCCCCGGTACGGCTTGCGATCGTACGCACGAGCCGACATTGGGAACGGCTGGTGACGACGAGTGCCTGGTCACCGGCTCGCCGTGCCTCGCGAACGAGACTGCGTGAACCCCAGCCTGGTACGACGCACGTGCTGATGGAGATCGTGGGCGCGACCCGGCCGGCTCGACGTACGGCTGCTGCCACTTTCGCCTGCGCGTCAACTCGTCCTCGGAGTTCCACGGTCACGTTTCCGCCAGGATCCAGTAGGTAGGTCCAGGGGAAGGCGTACACGATCCGCAGGTCCGATCCGCGGGCCGCTGCCTCCGCCGCTGCCCACTCGAGCGCGTCGTTGTCGATCCTGGGGTTGTCGATCAGGACCACCACCGGACCGCTGTCGGGCGCTGTGGCCGTCGTCGCCGGACGCGGATGCGTGCCGGTGGTTTGCCGCAGATGCTTCATCAGCTACCTCCCTCAACAGCTCAACCGTCGCGCTGTGGCTGCGCGATCACACCAGGGAAAGACCCGGGTCCAGTACGGGCCGGTACGTCGCCGCCCCCAGGCCAGTGGGTTCGGTACACGCCCGTGGTTGGACCCGTGACTTCGCCGGGCGCGGTGGTGGGCTTGTCACGCAATCGTGGGAGACACCAATCGGATATGAGGAGCAGGACAAATGACCACGATTCAGATGCACGCGAACACCACCGCTACCCCGGAGCAGTTCATCGAAGGGCTGACCGACTTCGGACCTGGTCGGGCCGAGCTGTTCGGGAACAGTGCCGACAGCGACCTGGTGGTGCACGACAAGGGTGTCGATCACGCCGACGTGACCGAGGGCTCGGGAGGTGTCTGGGAGCGGCTGAGCTACGACTGGTCGAACCCGCACCGGGTAGTACTGACGACCACCGACTCGAACGCCTGGGGCGGCAAGTCAGGTCACGTCTACAACCTGACACCGCGGGCGGACGGGACGACGGACATCGACTACACAGTCGTCCGGGACGGCAAGAACCTCCGCGGACGCTTGTTCGCGGCGCTGTTCGCCACGGTCGGTAAGGGAGTGCTGGTGAAGGCTTTCCGGAATTCGGTGCGCGCGATCGAGCAGAGGTCCTGAGCGCAGCCCGCGACGGCAGCTCGTCTGCTGAAACAAGTAGAAGGAGAAGAGAAATGGCAACTGAGCACCCTGAGACCCGGCCTGACCAGGTGGTCGAGGAGAAGATCGAGACGCTACGGAGACTGTTCGCCGATGCACCCGAGGTCGGGAAGAAGGCGCTGGACAGAGTACTGAGCAGGCTCGCGTCCGATGCGTCCAGCGCGCCGCCACCACCGGTGCAGAGCGCCGGCCGGATCGGTAGCCGGCTGGGCAAGGTCTCGGAGCTGACGATCATCGATTCCGCCTGGGAGGGCTGGCCGGGGATCCGTAGCCCGGAGGCCAAGGACTATCTGGCGAAGTACCAGGTCAGTGCGGAGGGCTGGTACGTCGCGAACGACCTGACGGTGGCCGAGACGCGGCGGTTGCGCCGGATCGGTGAAGCCGTCGACGAGTTCCTGGACAAGATCGGGGACTAGCGTCATGGCATCACGCCGTGCTGTCACCGTAGAGCTCGAGGACATCCAGGCGACGGTACTGCGGTACCGGCCGGAGCCGTACTACGGCACCCATGTGATGCTGCACGTCGACGACGCGCGGTCCGGGCGGGAGTTCCTGCGCGATCTCACGCCGTACATCGAATCTGCTGCCGACTGGTGGCAGGCGGACGGACCGTGGATCGCCGTGGCGGTGACGTACGCCGGGCTGGGAGCCCTTGGCGTACCGGACGAATCGCTCGTGAGCTTCCCGGAGGCGTTCCGGGTGGGAATGGCGGCCCGCGCGACCGAGCTCCGCGACCGCGGCGTCAACGATCCTCGGAACTGGGAGGCGATGTTCGGACCTGGTGTCATTCACGTCGGCGTCAGCGTCTTCGGCAACTCCGAAGAAGGTTGGCGCCGCGCGATGAACGCGGCCCAGCGGCACTATGCCGGACGCCCGGGCATCACTGTCGTGGCGACGCAGGACTTCGGGGCACAGCCCGGTGATCTCAACCCGCTCGGGTACCGGGACTCGATCGGGCAACCGGCTGTCGAGGGAAGCGGCGTGGATCCGCTTCCCGGCCAGGGACCCGCTATCAAGGCCGGTGAGTTCGTGCTCGGCTACCCCGGCGAATCCGGCGTACCGCTGCCGGCGCCCGTCCCGGCGGTTCTCGGGCGCAACGGTACGTATGTGGCGCTGCGCAAGTATCAGTCCCGCGTCGGAGCGTTCAATCGTTTTCTGCGCGCGAACGCTCGGACTGAGCAGGACCGAGAGCTGCTGGCAGCCAAGTTGGTGACCAGGACGGCTACCGCGTGCCGCGGGGCGCGCATATGCGCCGGATGAATCCACGCGACACCAAGATGCCGGTGCTTGCCGATGTCAACGTCCACCGGGTCATCCGGCGCAGCACAACCTTTGGCGCCCCCTACGATCCGCAGGCGCTCTCCGAGCGGGACGACGAGACGCCGCGCGGCCTGTACTTCTTGTTCATCAGCGCAAAAGCGATGGCGACGTTGGAGTTCCTGCAGCAGGAGTGGATCAACAACGGCAATTTCATGAGCCTCGGCGACGAGCGCGATCCGAACGTCGGCGTGCAGGAGCCCGGCGCGAGTTTCACGATCCCGCGCGAGCCGGTCCGGCATCGGCTTCACGGGATCGAGACGTTCAACGTGTTGCGCGGCGGCGAGTACTTCTTCCTGCCGTCCCTGTCGGCGTTGCGCTGGCTCGGGGAGGAACGATGATCCCGGTACTCGACCAGGGAGTGACACGGGCGCGATCGGTGCCGCGACCGAGGACTGTGGGCGGTATGAAGATCGCAACCATGCCCGACGCCCGGTTCCGTACTGTCGACGGTGTCCGGGTTCGCTACGCCGACAGCGAAGGTTCACTCGAGCCGACCATCCTCCTGACCAGCCCGTGGCCGGAGAGCCTGTATGCGTTCGCGCCGATCTGGGAGACGCTCTCCGCACGGGCCCGGGTGATCGGGGTGGACCTGCCGGGCTTCGGACAGTCCGAACGGCGTGCCGACCTGATGTCGCCGCGCGCCATGGGCGGGTTCCTGATCCGTCTGATCAAGGATCTGGGACTCGACCGGCCGTACGTGGTGGCGCCGGACGTCGGGACGGCCGCGGCGCTGTTCGCGGCCGCGGACCATCCTGGACAGCTTGCGGGCGTCGTGGTCGGCGCGGGCGGTGTGGCCGTCCCGTTGCAGCTTGGTGATCCGCTCAGGTCCTGGGTGCTTGATCCTGATCTGGAGAAGTACCGGCACGTGGACCCACAGGTCGTGGTCAACACCGCGATGGACACGCATGCTCACGACATACCGGACGAGATCCGAGCCGACTACCTGACGTCGTACGAGGGCGACCGCTTCTACGAGTCGCTGGCCTATGTACGGCGATATCCCGAAGAGCTCCCAGTGCTGGCAGAGCTCTTGTCGACGATCGCGATTCCGGTCACCGTCATCGGCGCCGTGAACGACCGCGTCGTACCGCTGGCCAACGCCGAGTTCCTGGCCGAGCGGCTCCCGGACAACCGGCTCGTGGTGCTGGAGTCCGGCCATTTCGCGTGGGAGGACACCCCGGCCGACTACGCGGCGATCGTCCTCGACGCGCTGGAGAACTAGTACGAAGGTGGGTGGACCCAGATGGCGGGATTCGACTACGACGTGCTGATCGTCGGCTCCGGGTTCGGCGGTAGCGTGGCCGCGCTGCGGGCCGCGGAGAAGTTCCTTTAAGGAGCAGCATCATGAGTCTCACCCCGTTGGGCGCCGTCGCCCGCGGCCTGGTTGCCGGCACGGTCGGGACGATGGCCATGGACACTCTGCTGTACGCGGAGTACCGATCCGGCGGCGGCAAGAGCCCGTTCCGTCGGTGGGAGTTCTCGGCGGATATCGAGAGCTGGGAGCAGGCACCGGCGCCCGCCCAGGTCGGCCGACGACTGTTCGAGGGCCTGCTCCAACGTAAGCTGCCCGACAGCCGGGCCGGGCTGGTCAACAACGTCACCCACTGGGCATTCGGAATCCTGAACGGTGCCGCGTACGGCGTCCTCGCCGGATCCGCGCCGGAGCCACCTCAGCGCGCACCTCGTCTACGGTCTGACCACTGCAGCGGCCTTCCGGCTCGTCCGGGGTAGGAAGCGCTGAGACAACCGATCCACCAATCAGGGCTGGTCAGCCGTTGCGCGGCGCGTTGCGGACAGCGAATCGGGGTGCCAGCCTGATCCTGCGTGCACAGGCGCCCGGGTGGACCGGTCGTTCCCGATGGGGCGGAGGGAGCATGGCCGAGCTGGAATTGCGCGGACGGCGGCAGGAGCGCGCTGCCCTGGAGCAGTTGCTCGCGGCCGCGCGGTCGGGGCGCAGCGACGTTGTGGTGCTGCGCGGCGAGGCCGGTGTCGGCAAGTCGGCGTTGCTGGACGCGCTATCGGCCGGAGCGCGCGATTGCCACGTCTCCCGGACCACCGGAGTCGAGTCCGAGATGGAGCTCGCCTACGCGGGCCTTCACCAGCTCTGCCGGCCGTTCCTGGACCGGATGAACCACCTCCCGCCACCACAGCAGGAAGCTCTCGGTACGGCGCTCGGTCTGCGGAGCGGTTCGCCTCCGGATCGCTTCCTCATCGGCCTCGCCGTCCTGAATCTGCTGTCCGATGCGGCCGGCAGCAAGCCGGTGCTGTGTGTCGTCGACGACGCGCAGTGGGTCGATCTGATGTCCGCACGGATTCTCGCGTTCGTCGCCCGGCGGCTCGAGGCGGAGTCCGTAGTCATGGTCTTCGCCGTGCGTGACGGACTGGATCACCAGTTCGGCGGCCTGGCCGAGCTGGAGATCCGGGGTCTCGACGACGCCGACGCCCGGGCGTTGCTGGAGTCGGTGTTGCCCGGCCCGATCGACCCGCGGGTACGGGACCGGATCGTGGCAGAGACGCACGGCAACCCGCTGGCACTGCTCGAGCTGCCCCGGACCTGGACGGCCGCGGAACTCACCGACCGCCTCGGCGCGGGGACCCTGACCAGCCGGATCGAGGACAGCTTCGTACGGCGACTCGAAGCGCTGCCGGCAGACACCAGGCTGCTGCTCCTGGTGGCAGCCGCGGAACCGCTCGGGGACGCGACGTTGCTGTGGCGAGCCGCCGAGGTACTCGGGCTGGGGGCGGATCCGGCGGCCTCGGCGATCGAGTCCGGGCTGATCACGTTCGGCGAGCACATCCGGTTCCGGCATCCGCTGGTGCGCTCGGCGGCGTACCGGATGGCCTCGCCGCAGGACCGCCAGGCGGTGCACACGGCGCTGGCGGAGGTCACCGATCCGGCCCTCGACCCGGACCGGCGTGCTTGGCATCGCGCCCAAGCGACGGCGCGTCCCGACGAGGACGTGGCGGCCGACCTGGAACGGTCCGCGCAGCGGGCGCAGGCACGCGGTGGCTTCTTCGCAGCTGGGTCGTTCCTGCAACGCTCTGCCGAGCTGACGCCCGACCCGTCTCGCCGGGCCGACCGGGCGCTGGCTGCGGCCGTCGCCAAGCGCAGCGCGGGCGCGCTCGACGCGGCCCGGGAGTTGCTGGGCGGTGTGCTTGCGGGTCCGCCCGACCCGGTACGCACGGCCGACGCCGAACGACTCCGCGGTCAGATCGCGTTCGACCACGGCCGCGCCCGCGAGGCGGCACGGACGTTACTCGATGCGGCACGGCAGCTCGATCCGCACGACCCGGTCCGGGCACGTCCCATCTATCTCGAGGCCATGTCGGCGGCGATCTGGGCCAGCGGTCCGGAGATTCCGGGCATCCTCTCCTACGCCGCATCAGCGGCGCCTCCTCCGGCCGAATGGGAACCGCCGGCCGACCTGCTGCTCCAGGCCCTCGCTGCGCGGATCACCCGCGGCTACACCGCGGCTGCGCCGCAGCTCGTCGCAGCACTGGAGCAAGCCCGACGCGCCGACATCGCGGCGGAGGACGTCGGCAGTTGGCTCTGGCTCGCGGGGAACCGCGTCAGCGGCATCGTCGCCGTGGAGGTCTGGGATCTCGATGCCGCACTGGAGCTCGCGATGCGGCAGGACCGGATCGCCCGCGAATCCGGCGCGCTGATCCAGCTCCAGTTCGCGCTGAACTTCCGAGCGAACATCGTGTGTCTGACGGGGGATTTGTCCGCAGTCGCCGGTTTCGTCGAGGAGGAACGCCAGATCGCGGCGGCGACGGGGAACCGTCCGCTCGGTGTCGGCGAGCTGCTTCTGGAGGCGTACCGCGGGAACGAGTCCACGACAGCCGCCCTGATCGACGCGACCGTTCGTGAGGCACGGCAGCAGAGCCAGGGCCGGATGGCCGCTTTCGCGACGTACGCGAACGCCGTACTGCACAACGGATTGGGCCGCTACGAGGTCGGGCGGGATGCCGCGCTGCAGGTGTTCGAGCAGGACGTCGTCGGGTACGACGTACTCGTCATCGGTGAGCTCATGGAGGCGGCGTCGCGGACCGGGGACACGAAGCTCGTCGAGACGGCTCTTGCCTGGCTGACCGAGCGTGTCGCGGTGACGCCGACCGACTGGGGGAGCGGGATGGAGGCCCGGGCCCGGGCGCTGCTGAGTGATGACGAGGACGCGTATCTCCGGTCGATCGAGCACCTGAGCCGGACCAGGAACCGGGTCGAAACCGCCCGCGCCCATTTGCTGTACGGCGAGTGGCTGAGGCGCGACGGTCGCCGGGTGGACGCGCGCGAGCAGCTACGGACGGCGTACGAGGAGCTGGATGAGATGGGCCTTGGCGGTTTTGCCGAGCGTGCTCGGCACGAGTTGCTCGCGACCGGCGAGACTGCGCGGAAACGCGTACCGGGGACTATGAACGACCTGACCGCGCAGGAGGTCCAGATCGCCGAGCTTGCCAGGGACGGGCTCACCAACCCCGAGATCGCGGCGCAGTTGTTCATCAGCCCGCGGACCGTTGAATGGCACCTGCGGAAGACGTTCTCGAAGCTCGGCATCAAGTCCCGCCGCCAACTCCGCACGGCGCTGGCTTCGACCGCCTGAGACCAGGGTGTTCGACGGACGCGATCGGGGTGCTGGTCGCGGACTCTGGGGTTGTGGAGATGAAGCTCGAGCAAGTCGTCGTACCCGTGTCCGATGTCGACCGGGCCCGGCATTTCTATCGCGCTCTCGGATTCCGGCTCGATCGCGACGAGGTGGTCGACGGATTCCGGGTCGTTCAGCTGACGCCTCCCGGTTCGGCGTGCTCGATCCTGGTCGGCACGAATCTCGGTTCGGGACGCCCGGGTTCGTCATCCTGTGCACTGCGTGTGGCGGACCTCGAAGAGGCCTGCGCCGAACTCCGGGGCCACGGGGCTGCTCTCGGTCCCGTTCGTGCGTCGCGGGTGGGATTCAGCGATCCCGACGGCAACGAGTGGCTGCTCGTGGGCGGTTGAGTTCTCACGCGCTGTGCTGCTTACTGAGCCTCGGAGGTTGCTTTGCCCGCGCTCGATGCCTTTTCGCACGTCTCGCTGACGGTGACCGATCCAGAGCGTAGCGCCGACTTCTACAACCGAGTACTCGGCACAGAGACGGTCTTCTCGGCCGACGACGACGGGAATCGGCTGTTCATCGTCGCGCGTGCTGGAGTGACGATCGCGCTGCGCGACCATTCCGGCTCTGCGGACCAAGGCTTCGACCCGTCCCGCATCGGACTGGACCACATCGCTTTCCAGGTCGGGTCCGAAGCCGAGTTGGAGGCCTGGGAAACAAGTCTGCAAGCGAACGGAGTGGTCTGCTCAGGCATCGAGGCGAGCCCGTTCGGTCTGCATCTCAATCTGAAGGATCCGGACGACATCGCGATCGAACTGTTCGTCCCGAAGCCCGCCTAGGTGCCGTCAGTCTCGTTGAGCGACACGTTCGCGATCTTGGCAGCTGTTCGAACTCGGCGCCGGCAGAGAGAAATGTTTCGTCGGCTAGATGCCTGCTTCGGTCACTCGGCCGGGAGAAGAGCTGCAGGAAGAACAGCAACACGTTCAGGATGCCGAGGAAGATCGATGCCGCCAGCAACGGGCTGGACGTCAGATCGCTCGAGCGACGGAGCCGTTGGAAGTCGAACACGATCAGCCCGCGAGTGCGGTGAGGTCGCGCCTAGGGGCGTAGCCAGCCGCCCGAACGCGCCGAGCCCGCCGGACTCGGCTGCGGCGGCCACCAGTTGGAGGTACGTCGCGATGGATTCGATCGGGAGGTGCCGTGCCGTCGGCGTCACGGAGGCGGCGGTTTCACGCATATCGACAGCCGTGAACACTCCTGCCACGGTCGCGCCCGCGTCGAGAAGCGCTCGCGTGAACATCTCCACCGCGGTGCCGTGTGCGACGACGTCGTCGACGAGGAGCACGCGGCGTCCCGCGACGGATGCGCCGCGGACGGTGGGTTCATGGTCTTCGTGCCCGGCGTACCCGGGTTCGCGGACGAACGCGAACGGCAGGCCGGCCGCCAGCGCGACCGCGGTCGCGAGCGGGATTCCGCTGGTCTCGCCGCCGACGACAACCTCGACGCCCAGCCGCTCGGCGAAGTCCGCACCCGGTACGGCGAGCTCGGGCAGCAACCGCGGATCGCCGTACACGTTCTCCACCGACAGCGGGTGCAGCGGGAGTCGAGCCTTCACGTCCCACTGCGAAATCCCCGGCTGCACCACCCCTGGCACCGCGGCCAGCCGGGAGACAAGAATGTCGGTCATGATCGTCGCCTCGATCTGTGTGTGGTGAATACCTTCGACGATGCCGCACAGCCGACCGGCTCGCGCCAGGGACAGTCACTGGTCCGCGCTGCCTGGCGACGGGCCCTCAGATTCGTGCGGTCGCTCCATGGTGGCGGACGAGATCCGGTCGTAGTGTCGAGAACGGGCGGTTGACGCTGCCCGGGGCTGGGAGGGGTGGAGCGATGGTTGACTCGGTTGCACCGCACGGGCTGCATCACGTGACTGCAATTGCCGAAGATCCGCAGCGCAACGTCGACTTCTACACGACGGTGCTGGGGCTGCGGCTGGTGAAACGGACCGTCAACTTCGACGCTCCGGAGACATATCACCTGTACTACGGAGATGCCTCGGGCCGGCCGTCGACTCTGTTGACGTTCTTTCCGTGGCCAGGAGCGCCGAACGGCAGGCAGGGGACCGGCCTCACGACCGCCACCGCGTTCAGCGTCCCACCGGAGTCTCTCGGCTGGTGGCAGCAGCGGCTGTCCGCGCTCGGTGTCGATGCGGACGCGCCGGTCGCGGGCTCCGACGAGGAGATCCTGCGGCTGCGTGACCCCGATGGCCTGGTGATCGAGTTGGTCGCGTCTGAAGGTGACAGCCGATCCGGTTGGGACGGAGTCGCCGCAATACCGTTCGACAGCGCGATCCGTGGACTGTTCTCGGTCACCATGACAGAGCAGCTGCTCGACCCGACCGCAGAAATGCTGGCCGGCATGTTGGGCATGCGGCACGGCGGGGACACTGCTGACGGGACCCGGTTCGTGATGTCGGGTGGAACGGAGGGAACGGCAGTGGATGTCCTGCCCAGCAACGCGCCTCGCGGACTTCAGGCGGCCGGAACGGTCCACCACATCGCCTTCCGGGCACCGGACGGCGAGACCCAGGCGAAGTGGCGCCTCGAGTTGATCGAGGCCGGAGTCGAGGTAACCGAGATCCTTGACCGGCAGTACTTCACCTCCATCTATTTCCGCGAACCTGGCGGAGTCCTGCTGGAGATCGCGACCGACCAGCCAGGCTTCACTGTGGACGAACCGCTGCTGGAACTAGGCCAGCACCTGAAGCTCCCGCCGTGGCTCGAACCGAACCGCGAGCAGATCCAAGCCACGTTGCCGTCGCTGCGCGTGCCACCGGCTCCGCAGCCGGACGCGGCCGGCAGATGACGGAGGACCCGCTCCGGCGGCCGCACGTCTTTCACCCAGGCTCGTCGACACCGCCGCTGCTACTGCTGCACGGCACAGGCGGAGACGAGCACGACCTCCTTGTGCTGCGGCAGCACCTGGCACCCGATGCCCCCGTGCTGTCGCCACGGGGGACCGTGTCGGAGAACGGGATGGCGAGGTTCTTCCGAAGGCTCAGAGAAGGCGTGTTCGACGAGGATGACCTTCGGCTTCGCGCTGACGAGCTCGCCGCCTTCCTCACCGCCGCTGAGCAAAAGTACGACGTGGCAGCTGGCTCCTGGCTGGCTGTTGGTTTCTCCAACGGAGCCAACATGGCATCGGCTCTGCTGCTGCGCCATCCTGAGGCGCTCGCCGGCGCCGTACTGCTGGCCGCGATGGTGCCCTTCGCGGCGGACGAGCCCAGAGATCATGCTCTCGCCGGCAAGCGGGTCCTCATCGTCAACGGTGACAGCGACCCTATGGCCACACCCGAGCAGACCAGCAGGCTGGGCGAGCAGCTCCGCCGACGAGACGCCGACGTCGAACTGCTTCAGTTCTCTGGCGGCCATTCCATCGACGCGGGCCTGCTGCCGCGGATCAGGAAGTTCGTCGAGGGTGATTGACCTTGGCTGAGTCTGTCCGGTCGGGGTTACCTCGAAGCGCACATCCGCCGATAGCCGACTACGCCTTCCTGTCGGATTGCGAGTCCAACTGCCTGATTGCGCCCAGCGGCGCGATCGAGTGGATGTGCCTGCCGCGACACGACTCACCCAGCGTGTTCGGGGCGATTCTCGATCGCGCTGCGGGCAGTTTCCGGCTCGGTCCGTACGGCGTACAGGTGCCGGCCGCACGTCGATACCTGCCGGGCAGTCTGATGCTCGAAACGACCTGGAAGTCGCCGACGGGGTGGCTGGTCGTCCGTGACGCCCTGCTGATGGGACCGTGGCACGACGTCTCGCAGCGATCGCTGACGCACCGTCGGACGCCGACCGATTACGACGCGGAGCATTGCCTGCTGCGGACCGTCAAGTGTGTCAGCGGGTCCGTGGATCTCTCGATGATGTGCGAGCCGATGTTCGGCTATGGCCGTCGGGAAGCAACCTGGCGGTACGAAGGCCCTGGGTACGGCGTGGCCGTTGCGGACTGCCCCGACCTGGGTCGCAATGTCGCTCTGAAGTTGACGACTGATCTGCGTCTCGGTCTGGAAGGTCGCACGGCCCAGGCCCGGACCCGGATGTCGCAGGGCGATACGGCGTTCGTGTCGCTCTCGTGGTCGGCTTTGTCACCTCCACGGACCTGGCCCGAGGCCATCGAGCGGATGGCGCGGACAGCCGAGTACTGGCGGCAATGGATCAACGTCGGTGTGTTCCCGGATCATGCGTGGAGCCGCTATCTGGCGCGCAGCGCACTCACCTTGAAAGGACTCACGTTCGCTCCTACGGGTGCGCTGCTGGCGGCCCCGACGACGTCGTTGCCGGAGACGCCGCATGGTGAACGCAACTGGGACTACCGCTACTCCTGGGTGCGTGACTCCACATTCGCCCTCTGGGGGCTGTACACGATCGGACTCGATCGCGAGGCGAACGATTTCTTCTCCTTCCTCATGGAGATGTGCGGCGGCGATCAGGACATCCAGATCATGTACGGCATCGACGGCGAACGCGAACTTCCCGAGCAGACTCTGGACCACCTGAGCGGCTACGAAGGCGCTCGGCCGGTCCGGGTCGGCAATGCCGCCTACCTCCAGAACCAGCACGACGTCTGGGGAGCGATCCTCGATTCGGTGTATCTGCATGCCAGGTCGCGCGACCAGGTGACCGAAAGTCTGTGGCCGTTCCTCAAGAGGCAGGCAGAGGCGGCCGCCAAGCATTGGCGCGAACCGGACCACGGGATCTGGGAATCACGCGGTGAACTACAGCACTTCACCTCGTCGAAGCTGATGTGCTGGGTGGCGATGGACCGGGGTGCAAAGCTCGCCCTGTTGCACGACGAGCCTGGCTACGCTGACGATTGGCAGGCAGTCGCCGACGAGATCCGCGCAGACATCTGCACCAACGGTGTCGATGACCGAGGGGTCTTCGTGCAGCGGTACGGCTCCACCGCCCTCGACGCCTCGGTGTTGCTCCTGCCGTTGCTGAGATTCCTGCCGGCCGACGATCCGCGCGTTCGCGCCACCGTACGAGCAATTGCCGACGAGCTCACCGAGGACGGCATGGTGTTGCGCTACCGCGTCTCGGAGACTGACGACGGTCTGCACGGAGAGGAGGGGACCTTCACCATCTGCTCCTTCTGGCTGGTGTCCGCGCTCGTCGAGATCGGCGAACTGGACGAGGCTACGGCGCTCTGCGAGAGACTCCTGTCCTACGCGAGCCCGCTGGGCCTTTACGCCGAGGAGATCGACCCGCTGACCGGACGCCATCTGGGCAACTTTCCGCAGGCGTTCACCCATCTGGCCATGATCAACGCCATCATGCACGTCATCCGCTCCGAGGAAGGAGAGGACACGAACACCTTCCTCCCCGCGAGCCACCGGCTCTGATCAGGCGGCGTCGCTGAGCTGCGCCCAGCGGGGGTCGTCGTTCGACCAGTGGTTGACGAGGGCATCGACGGCGAGCCGGTGAGTTCTCGGGTCGAGTACACCGTGATCGGCGGCAGCTTCGAGTACTTCGAGGTAGGTGGCGACGGACTCGATCGGGAGTGTTGTGGCGATCGGGGCCACCGAGGTCGAGACGTCGCGCATGTCGACGAGCGTGAAGACTCCGACGAGGTCTGCGCCTTCGCTCTGGAGTTCGTCGGCGAACGCCTCGAGGGCCTTGCCTGAGGACACGGCGTCGTCGACGAGGAGCACCCGCCGGCCGGCGACCGACGCCCCGCGTACGCGCGGTTCGTGGTCTTCGTGTCCGACGTACCCGGGCTTTCGGACGAACGCGAACGGGAGGTCGCCGGACAGCGCGACGGCGGTCGCGAGTGGGATGCCGCCGGTCTCGGCGCCAACGACGACGTCGGCGCCCAGGCGACGGGCAAAGGATGCACCAGGTGCGGCGAGGTCCTTCAGCAGGCGCGGGTCGCCGTACGCGTTCTCGTTGGAGAGTGGGTGCAGTGGCAACCGGGTCTTCATGTCCCAGTGGCTGATGCCGGGCCGGACCAGGCCGGGCACGGTCGCGAGCCGGACTACGAGCTCCATCCGCGGATGGGCTACGGCGGTGAGTCGGGCAACGTCGGCGCGTTCGCCGATCTGTACCCGTTTGGCGTTCGCCAAGGTGAGCTGGTTTGTGTTCATACCGTTGACGATCGCGCTGAATCCGAGCGGTCGCGTCCGGGGTGCTCCCTGGTGCGCACGCGTGGAGAGCCACGGGCCGTCAGGCCGGTTCGTGGGCGCCCAGTGAGTGGGCGTCGCCCCTGATCCGAACACCGGGACACCGAGCACGCACCAGTCACTGGACCGTGACCTCTCCTGGGGTGACACATCAACCGCCCACGCACCGTGGTGGTAACGGAAACCCCTCCGAGGATTGGAAGACTGATGAGCAAGTTGATGTTGAACGCGAAGAATCTGCTGGCTGCCGCGGCCGGTGCCGGGATCCTGCTGGCCGGTGCAACGACCGCGCAGGCCACGGAATCCGGGCGGGCCGCCGCCCAATCCGGGCAGGACAAGCCCACGATCGTGTTGCTGCACGGGGCGTACGAGGACGGCTCGAGCTGGTCCGGAGTGACCAATCGCCTCCAACACGACGGGTACAACGTCCTGGCTCCCGCGGTGCCACTGCGCGGGATCGCTTCGGACACGTCGTACCTGCGTGCCGTCCTCGCGACCGTCTCCGGGCCGAAGGTACTCGTCGGGCACTCGTACGGCGGCGCCCTGGTCAGCGAGCTCGCGGACACGTCGGGGGTGAAGTCGCTCGTCTACGTCGCGGCGTTCATCCCGCAGGCCGGCGAGACGTTGGGCGCACTCAACTCGCAGTTCCCCGGTAGCGAGCTCGGACCGGACACGACCAACGTGATCAGCTACCCCGGCGGCGTTGACCTCGCCCTCAAGCCGGAGACGGCCGGTCCGGTCCTCGCCGAGGACATCCCGGCCCGGGAGGGCGCAGTCATCCTCGCGGCGCAGCGGCCCGTGGCGGCGGCGGCCTTCAGCGAGCCGGTGGAGAAGACCGCTCCGGCAGCCCTTCCGAAGTACGCGGTGATCCCGACCGGTGACCACGCGATCGCCCCGGCGGCCGAGCGCTTCATGGCCACCCGGGCCGGAGCCACCCAGATCGAGATCCCCGATGCCTCGCACCTGGTCGCGGTGTCCCAACCGACCGCAGTAACCCAGGTCATCGAACGAGCCGCCCGCTGACCGCACCCATCCCCAGCCGGCCGGAGCACGCGCTCCGGCCGGCTCATTGACGTTGTGCACGGCGGGTCTGCATTCGCGCGGATCCCCAGCCGTACTACGTCACCTCTTCAACAATGCAGGTGCGTTGGCGCTCCACTGCGCCAGCCGGCGTCGCAGGGCAGCTCGACTCGCTGCCCGAAGGCGCCATACCGGTCCTAGGTAACCGTCCACTCGACGCACTCGCCATCGACCGCGTCAGTCGCTGCAACCGGCCCTGAAACAGAACAACGTCGAGCAGAAGCCCGACGTTGGGGTCGACCTGTCGGCCGATTGTGGATGAGTGTCCGAGGGGGGACTTGAACCCCCACGCCCCGCGAAGGGCACTAGCACCTCAAGCTAGCGCGTCTGCCTATTCCGCCACCCGGACGAGTGGTCTGACCGCTGGTGCGGTGCCGACCGGAGAACAGTAGCAAACTCCAGGGGTGGAATTCACATCGGGTGGATCGGGGTGTCTGATGGGGGTGAGCGAAGGGTGGGTGCAGATGACGGAGATCGATCTCCCGGCGGTGGAGGCGGAGCGGGAGCGGCTCAGGACGGCGTACCTGAAAGCAGGCGCGCCGTCGTCCGCGCGTGGGCTTCATCACACAGCGTTACTGTGTGCGGACGTCGAGCGGACGGTGCGGTTCTACCAGGAGGTGCTCGGGTTTCCGTTGACCGAGATGGTCGGGAATCGGGACTACGAGGGGTCGACGCACTTCTTCTTCGACATCGGGAACGGGAACCTGCTCGCGTTCTTCGACTTCCCCGGCCTCGACCTCGGACCGTACGCCGAAGTGCTCGGCGGGCTGCACCACCTGGCGATCTCGGTGGAGCCGGCGCGCTGGGAGGAGCTGAAGGGACGGCTGACCGCGAACGGCGTCGAGTTCCTGGAGGAGAGCGGTACGTCGATCTACTTCCGCGACCCCGACGGCGCCCGGATCGAGCTGATCGCTGATCCGCTCGGCGAGATGTACGGCCTCAAGGTCCTCTGAGGGTCAACGTCCCCTGAGCAGCCGCGCGGCCTGGCGGGCCAGCCGCAGCGGCTCGGGCGTACGTCGCCCGGCAAGACAGGTCGACACGACAGCAACCGACGTGGCGAGGTCCGTCCGCCACCCCGGATGTACGGCGAGCGGCCGCGTCCCCGTCCTCGTCCGCACCCACGTCCCGACGTGCCGACCGTCGACCAGCAACGGCGCAGTCGCTCCGGCAAGATCGTCCGGCCAATCACCCGATGCGACCAGCGGCCGGTGCGTGACCCCGACCGTCGGCAGATCCAGTACGGCGCCGAGCTGCACAGCCAACCCCGCTCCGCGCGGGTGATCCCGCCCGGTCCCGTCCAGCAGCAGTACGTCGGGCCGTCCCGCGAGCCGTCGTACCGCGCCCTCCAACACCGGGCCAAGACGCAGCGCGAGCAACCCCGGCGTGTACGAAGCCAGTGCGGTGCCGCGAGATGACTGCTGCTCGACAACCCGGCGCCCGTCCGTCACGACGGCCGCGGCCCAGGCGGGATCTCCGGCGGCGCCCGGGCCGGACAATCCGCGCGGAAAGCACACCCAGACCCCACCGATCAGCGGCCGATCCGGCAACACCCACGGCGCGGGGGTGGCCGACGCCAGCTCGAGTTGCAACGAGATCAGCTCAGCCTTGGTCGTCGGCCAGTTCATCCGCGAACCACGCCAGGTTCAGCACACCCGCGACGGTCATCGTGGTCCGGATCCGTTCGAGGGGTGCTCCACCAGAGCGACCACCCGAGCGGTGAGGAAGCGCGCGGTCCGAACGGGTACGCCGGTGCGGGTCACCTCGACGACCTCGGTGAGGTTTCGGCTGGAGGTGATCTCGACCCGCCGGCCGGCCTTGGTGGCCGTGATGTCGTACGTCGCGACGCCGTTGCCGGTGTCGACGACGATCTCGACGCGGTCGCCCTTCATACACCCAACGTACTCGCCCGTTACGGCGCCCGCTGAGTCGTTGACCAGGACCTGACGCCGGGCGGATGCTCGTCTCGGGGGACGAGATGGGACAACGCAGTCCGTTGGTGACGCTTGCGGCCACGGCCGTGGGTCTCGTCGCGCTGCTCGTGGTCGACAGCACCCAGACCGGTACGACGGCGGCAACCGACGGCACCGTGACGGCCACCAGCGCGCCCACAACCAGCGCGCCCACGACCGCGCCAGGAACCAGCACGCCGACCGACGTGCCCGCGACCACTGCGCCGCCGACCGTGGCCGCGACGAACACGCCGGCCAGCAGTTCGTCACCACAGCCGCCCCGGACCACCGCTCCGACCCACCGGACGGTTGTGTACGTCGGGAAGACAGAGCACCGGCAAGCCACGGTCGCGCTGGCGGTGAAGGGCAACCGCGCGGTCGCCTACGTCTGCGATGGCAGCCGCCTCGAGGCCTGGCTGGTCGGTGTGATCGCCGACGCTCACGTCGCCCTGCGATCCCGAACGGGCGAACGCCTCGTCGCCACGATCGGCTCGCGAACGGCCACCGGATCGTTCACCCTCCGCGGGCGCACCATCCGGTTCGAGATCGGCGTCGCGGGTCCGCCGGCCGGGCTCTACCGGTCGGCGACGAGCGGCCGGACCATCGGGTGGATCGTGCTGCCCGACGGCAATCAGGTGGGGATCGACAACGACGGTACGCCGGCCCCGGCGCCGCGACTCGATCCGGCACGCAGGATCGCGAGCGTCGACGGCGTACAAGTCACTGCGCAGTCGATCGCCGGCGACGAGACTTTCTGACCGGGGAGGGACCATGACGACGGTGCCGATGCGGAGGGCGAGCAGGGTCGCGATCCCGCTCGCGGGCGGCGCCGCGGTCGCCATCGCGTTGGGTGTCTACGGCCGGGTACACGCACCGACAGGGGTCGCGATCGACATCGCGGGCTTTTCGAGTTTCCGGTCGGTGAAGTCCTGGCTGGCCACCGTCGCGCTCGTGCTTGCTCTCGTCCAGATCGTGACGGCGATGGCCATCTTCGGACGGGTCTTCACAGGGCGACGATGGGTCGCGCCGCTGCACCGATGGACAGGCCGGGCCGCCGTCGCGGTCACGCTGCCGGTGGTCGCGCATTGCCTGTACGCGTTGGGATTCCAGTACGGCGAACCGCGCGTACTGATCCACTCGCTGCTCGGCTGCTTCTTCTACGGCGCCTTCGTCGTGAAGATGCTGGCGCTCAGCCGCACCGACACGCCCGGTTGGCTCCTCCCGGTCGCGGGCGGCGCCGTGGCCATCGGCATAGTGGGACTGTGGCTGACCTCGTCGCTGTGGTTCTTCACCACCTTCGGCATCATCCGTTGAAAGGAGCAACCGTGGCCGAGCCCAGCCGTCGTACCGTCATTACCGCTGCCGCCGGTCTCGTCACGCTCACCGGTTGCGCGAAGTACGGCGAACCGACGAACCCGTCACCGGGAACGCCGCAGGGCGCGCCGGCGAACACTGTCCTCGGGAAGACCGAGGACATCCCGGTGGGTGGTGGGGTGATCTTCGCCGCCAACCGGATCGTCGTCACGCAACCTGTGAAGGGCACGTTCAAGGCGTTCAGTTCGATCTGCACGCATCTGAGCTGCCCTGTCGCGACTGTTGCCCATGGCACCATCAACTGCGACTGCCACGGCAGCAAGTACGCGATAACGGACGGCTCCGTCGTCCGCGGACCGGCCCCGCGACCGCTCCCGCCGAAGCAGATCACCATCACCGGCGACTCGATCACCGAGACGTGAGGTGTGACGCTACCCCTTGCCCTCCTCGACCAGGCGGCGGTGCAGCTCGGTGGTGAGGGCGTGGATCTCGCGGGTCAGCTGGGTGTTGGTCTTGAGTTCGAGCTCCGACTCGTTGAAGTCGTGGTCGGCCTTCATCTGCTGGAAGGCGGCCTGCCGGTTCTGGCCGATCATCACGAACGTCGACAGGAAGATCGCCTCGAGCGAGACCACCAGCGTGAGGGTCGGCCACGGGCTCTTCTCGATGAACAGCATCCAGACCGCGAACACCACCACATGTACGTAGACGAACCGCATCGAGCCGGCGAACGCGGTGATCGCGTCGGCGATCCGCAACTGCAGGTTCGCCGCCCGCTGTGCCTCGAGTGCCAGGATGGCTGGATGGCGCCCGCGTGTTTTCGTTGATGTCACTGGCTGTCCCGACCGCTCGTGCGCTCCCGGCCCCGGACGAACCAGAGATCCGCTGCAGCCGACGGTAGCGCCTGCCGTGCGCAGTGGGGAGCGCGGCACACCTAGGATGGGGCGCATGACGACCTCGAATAACAGTACGTCGTACGCCGCCGACGCCGAGGTGGTGGAGCTGTGCAGTGAACTGATCCGCATCGACACCACGAACTATGGCAACGGCAAGAGCAACGGCGAGCGGGTCGCGGCGGAGTACGTCGCGGCGAAGCTGGACGAGGTCGGGATCGAGTCGACGATCTACGAGTCCGAGCCGGGCCGGGCGACCCTGGTCGCCCATTGGGACGGTGAGGACCAGGATGCGGACCCGCTGCTCGTGCACGGGCACCTGGACGTCGTACCGGCCGATCCGAAGGACTGGAAGGTCGACCCGTTCGCGGGGGAGATCTTCGACGGCTGTGTGTGGGGCCGCGGTGCGGTCGACATGAAGGACTTCGACGCGATGGTGCTGTCGGTCGTACGGGCGCGTCAGCGGGCCGGGGTGAAGCCGCGGCGGCCGGTGCGGCTGGTGTTCACGGCCGACGAGGAGGCCGGCGGCGTGTACGGCGCGCAGTGGCTGATCAACAATCACCCGGACACGATTGCGGACTGCACCGAGGCGATCGGTGAGGTCGGCGGGTTCTCGGTCACGGTCAAGGACGACCTGCGGCTGTACCTGATCGAGACCGCCGAGAAGGGCATGAACTGGATGCGGCTCAAGGCCCGCGGTACGGCGGGACACGGGTCGATGGTGAACACCGACAACGCCGTCACCAACCTGGTCGAGGCGGTCACCCGGATCGGGTCGCACGAGTGGCCGCTGCGGGTCACGCCGACGGTGCGCGAGTTCCTGAAGACGCTCGAGGACCTGCTCGGCACCGAGCTCGACCCGGACGACATGACGACGACGCTGGCCAAGCTCGGCAGCTTCAGCCGGATGTTCGGGGCAACGATCCGGAACACCGCGAACCCGACGATGCTGAACGCCGGCTACAAGGTGAACGTGATCCCGGGCGACGCCGAGGCGCACATCGACGGGCGGTTCCTGCCGGGGTACGAGGACGAGTTCTACGCGACGATCGACGAGCTGCTCGGCGACAAGGTGCAGCGCGAGACCGTGGTCACCGATATCGCTCTGGAGACCGAGTTCAGCGGTGGGCTGGTCGAGGCGATGAAGGCGTGCGTCCAGGCCGAGGACGCGCAGGCCCGGTTCGCGCCGCTGCTGATGTCGGGCGGTACGGACGCGAAGTCGTGGAGCCGGTTGGGCGTGCGGTGCTTCGGGTTCGTACCGTTGCAGCTGCCGCCGGAGCTCGACTTCATGGGCATGTTTCACGGGATCGACGAGCGGGTGCCGACGGCTTCGCTGGAGTTCGGGTCGCGGGTGCTGGACCGGTTCCTGTCTCAGGCCTGACGGAGAACTCGCGGTACGGCGAGCAGCCCGGAGTTGAGGTAGTCGGCGGCGTGCTCGATGTGCTGCAGGTCGAAGCGGCGGCCGTACTGTTCGGTGACCTCGGCGGCTGTTTCGAGTAGGTGCTGGTCGGCGGACAGGGCGTTGGCTGCTGTGTTGTGTACGACGATCTCCAGTTCGTTGACGCCTGTCCGGGCGGCGTCGGTGAGGTCGAGCTGGTACGGCGGCGCCCAGAGGTCGCCGCAGTGCGTCCCGTTGAGGTAGATGCCGGCGGCAACTCCTACTGGCGGGACGATGACCGCGCGGTAGGAGTTGGCCGGGAGGTACGGCTCACTGTCGGGCGCGACGGGTTCACCTGGACCGAGGTCGAGGATGAGCCTCGTGGTGCCTTCCAGCTCGAACTCGGTGCGGTAGGTGGCAGACCCGGAGTACGCCGTACGCCCCGGCTCCTCCCATCGATGCGGCAGCTTGACAGGTTGACTCTCCTTGCCGAAGGCAACCGTCCAACCGCCAAGAACCACACCGACAAAACGCTCAGGCGTGGCCGAAGACTCATCGTCGGTTGTGGGGATGAGGATGGCTGATTCGTAGGGGTGGAGGGTGAGGGTTTGGGTTGTGGTGAGGTCTGCGGTGCGGGGGTTCCAGTGTTCTACCGGGGTGGGGAAGGTGAGGGTGCGGGGTTCGGGGGAGGTGTTGGCTGTGAAGTAGAGGTCGGCGTCGTCGAGGCGGTGGTGGACCACGCCTACGTCGGGGACCGGCGGGAATGGGGGTGGGGGTAGGTGCCTGGCGAGCGCGGTGGGGTCGGTGACGACCGTTCCGCCGGAGGCTGTGACTTCGTCGAGCCAACGGGTGGTTCGGTCAGGTGTTGTGGTGCCGGCCGGGACTACGACCAACGGAATGTCGGCGGGGTCGAGGACCGTGATGGCGTCGTCGTCGATCAGGTCGAAGTCGAGGCCGGCTTCGCGGATCGTGCTGGGGATCGTCGGTGGGATCAGCCGGCGCGCGACCCGGTAGAGGTTGAGCGGTTCGGGGCCGCCGGCAACGTAGGCGTCGGACGTCGGGATGTAGATCTTGACCGGGCGTACCGGCGTGCCTTGCTGCAGGACCCAGGACAGGCGGTGCAACGACGCGAACAAGGCGGTTGCCGCCGGCCACCAAGGGTTGCGGTCGTCGAGGGCGCCGGAGGCGTAGAAGATCCAGCCGAGGCCCGGGCCATCGGTGGGGGAGTACGGCCAGCCGTGGCCGATCAGCTGGTTGACCCCGGCAAGGAAGTGCTCGTGCGCCTCGCCCTGCAGATCGAGCGGCGTCGCCCGGAACGACGGCGAGTGCACCCACGTCCACACCTCCGCCGACACCACCGACCGCCCGTAGACGCTCGCCGCGGACGACGCCCAGCGCGTCTCCGGAATGCCCTTCCAGCCCCACCCCTCACCTTCGAAGATGTCCGCGTGCCGGTAGCTGCTCATCGTCGCCGGCGGTTCGCCGTAGCTCTGGATCCGGAACGGTACGCCGTAACCCGCCGCCCACGAACGGAACACCTTCAGGAAGTTGTCCTCGTACAACTCCGACAACGTCCGCCCGAAGTCGATCCGCAACTCCCGCGCACCGGGCCCATCCACCAGCAGCTCGTACAACCGCGGCCGCAAGTCGTACCCGCGCCGTGACGAGAACTCCGAGAACATCGCCGGCGTCCAGTCCGCGCCGTACACCTCCAGGCTGTCGCAGAACGCGGACCCGACGGGCATAGCCGCCTTGAGCAGCGGCTCGGCAACGCACCGGATGTGCTCCAGCGCCGCCGCCTCGGAGTAGTGGTCGAGCGTGTGCCCCTCCGCCCCGGCAGCGGCCCGCTTCACCTGCTGCCCGGTCACCCGCGACGTCGCGATCAGCACCTCCCGCGGCTGGCCGCCCGCCGGCACATGGATGACGCCGTCGCTCACCGGCACCTCGACGTACGACGACGGCACGTTCCCGTCCCCGACGTACGCCGCGACGAACTCGTCACCCGGCCACGCCGGCACGATCGGTACGTCGTACGCCGCCGCCCCGATCTCCCGCCGATCCCAGTGCAACCGCCGCGCCGCCAGCGACGGCCCGATGTGCGGACCGCCGTACGACCACCCGCTCCCGAGCGTCACGTCGAACCGCAGTCCGAGCGACCGGGCCGTCCGCGCCGCGTATCCGACCAGCTCGAGGACCTCCGGCGACCCGAACGGTGCCGTCACCGGCCCCATCGGATACACGAACGCGACCTCCACGCCACCGAGCCCGGCCGCTGCCATCGCGTTCAGCTCGCGGTCGATCTCGTCTCGCTCGACGGACGGCCCGAACCACCACCAACGCACCATCGGCCGCCCCTCGGCCGGCGGCTCCCGGAACTGTCGCCGCACGTCATCGACGCTCGCCATACCCCCAACCCCACAACCGCCGCCCCCGCCCGTCAACGCGAATGACCACTACCGGTCAGATCTGCTCACTACTGTCCGATGGCGTGTGCCGATCCTGTCAGTGGCCACTCCCCGGGAGGTAGCGGCCGGAGACATCCCTGCTGTTGCTGATAGCAACGAGGCTGAGACGGCGACCGGCACCCGCCGACTACGGCTCGTGATGGTTCGGACGTCACGCGGGGCCGTATGATGGTTGAGGTGGGAGATCGGCTGGACGGAGGGCTCATGGATACAGGCACCGCAGACCAGTCTGGTGCGCCTTTTGTGCGGCCATCGCAGTCCGTGATGGACTTGATCGCCGCGAAGCGGACCGAGCCCATCAAGTCACTGGATGATCTCGCCGCGGACACGTTCGGATCGGACGAGGAACTGGATGACTTCCTGGCGTACACATATGCCGAACGGCATCGTGAGATCGCCTGACCCATGCAGCCCGTTGTCCTGGATACCGATGTTGCGTCTCTTGTCCACAAACGAAAGCTCAGCGGCCCACTGACGACGCGTCTGATCGGCCGGCAGCCCATGATCACGTTCGTTACTCTTGGCGAGCTCGCGAAGTGGGCTGAGATTCGCCAGTGGGGCGCCCGGAACCGGCAAGCGCTCGCCGACTGGATATCCGGCATTCCTGTTCTGCCCGGTGACGAAGCAGTGACCGCGACCTGGGGTCGGCTGTCTGCTGCAGCCGTGGGCAGAGGCCGACCTCGGCCGGCGAACGACATGTGGATCGCATCGTGCTGCCTGACCTACGATCTCCCGCTGGCAACGCTCAACCTGAAGGACTTCGAGGACTTTCGATCCTTCCACGGTCTGCGGATCCTCGGCTCGGACTGATCCACCCACAGCCTTGGTCTCACGAGAGGTTCAGGGTGGTGCGGAGGTGGGGGAGGTGGGTCAGTAGGGGTTCGGGTGGGGTTGGGGTGGTGATGACGGAGAGCGTCAGGCGGTAGTGGAACGGGGCTGCGGTCAGGTGTTCGCCTGGGCGGAGTTCGGTGGCCAGGGCGCTGCGGGGGATGAGGGCGAGGTGGGCGCGGCGGCGGGCCATGGCGATCGTGGTGCTGAGCGTGACGCCGCGGCGGGGGTTCGCGCCGAGGGCTGCGAGGCGGGTGTGGATCTCCTCGCTGCCTTTGTCGTACGTCGAGAACGCGACCGGTCGGTCCTTCAACGGCTGCCGGCCACGCCCCGGCGGGCGGGCCCCAGGTGGTACGAACAGCACGAGCTCGTCGCGGCCGACGCTGCGGGCGACCGTACCGCGGGGGAGCCTCATCTGATCGGCGATCGCGATGAAGGCGGCGTCCATCGTGCCCTCGGCGACGCGCTCGACCAGGAAGTGGCCGTGGTCGACCTGCTGCTGGATCTCCAGGTCGGGCAGGTCGGCGTCGAGGACCGGGAACAGGATCGGCGCGAGGCTGGCGAATGTGCCGATCACAAGCCGCTGGGCGACCGCCGCGGCACGGGTCGCGTCGTACACCTCCTCGAGGTGGGCGAGGATGTGGTCCGCGCGGCGGCCGAGCTCGGCGCCGGCCGGGGTCGGACGGGCACCGCGGGTGTCGCGCTCGAAGAGCTTCGTCCCGCAGAGCCGTTCGAGCCGGGCCAGCCGCTGCGACGCCGACGGCTGCGAGATGCGGAGTTCACGGGCCGCCGTACCGACGGCGCCGGTCCGGACGACGGCCTGCACCAGCCGCAGGTCTTCGACCGAGGGTAATGAAGCCATAGGCTGAGCCTATGGCAAGCAGGCAAGTCCAGCCGGCTACCTGCGACCCGCTCAAACGCCAAGAATTCAAGGTGTGAGAGCAAGAACCGAGGCGCTGGCGCTGCTGGCCGGGAGCGGTACGGCGGACTTCGCGATGCGGATCACCCAGGTCGCCCTGCCCTTGGTGATCCTGCGCGAGACGGGTTCCGTCGCGGCGACCGGACTCGTCGGTGGCGCGGCAGGCATCCCGGTCCTGCTCTCACCGTGGTGGGCGCGGAAGGCGCGGCAATGGGTCGACTCCGGTCCACGTCTGGCGATCGTGGCGCTGGTGTCCGCGATCGCGTTGGCGGTGGTTCCGGCGGCCGCTGGGCTCGGCGTCCTGTCGCCCGAACTGCTCGTTGTCAGCGGTCTCCTCCTCGGCTTCGGCGACGCCTTGGCGAACCCGGGCAGGTCGGCGCTGCTCGCCGACACCGGCGACCGCTGGGGAGCTGGCAAAGCGGTCCTGCTCCTCACTTGGCAGGACGGGCTCCGAAGACTAGGGATGTTGGTCGGTCCGTCGGTCGGCGCCATCGCTGTAGCGGCCGGGTTCACAAGCGAGCTGCTCTGGGCAGAGGCAGCAGCCGTGATCGGTGCGGGACTCCTTGCCTGCACGGTCCGGCCCACCGAGGTCAGCCCGGACAGCGCCCGACCGTCGATCCGGGAGAGTCTGCGTGGTCGGAGAGAGGTCCTGTACGGCTGGATCGTGCGCGGCACCGGCTGCGTCACCTGGTTCGCCTTCACCCTCGGGCTGTCCGTACTGGGCGAGCAGCGCGGCCGGCCCGGCGTCTACCTCGCCGCCGGAATGACGGGGTACGCCGTGGGCTCACTGATCGGCACCGCGGTGTCGCTGGCCGTCGTACGTCGGACCGAGCCCGTGCGGACCGCCGTCGTCGCGTGGGGCTGGTCCGGACTGTGCTGGATCGGCATGGGACTGTGGACGACGCCACCGGCCATCGCGTTGATGGGCGCGTTCTCCGGTGTCGCCGTCGTGATCGGCATCGCCGCGATCTCCGTGCTCATCACCCGCTCGTCGACCGGTCCGGACCGCCGTACGTTGCTGTCCGGCCAGAGCGTCGTCGTGAACGCGGCCAGCGCCGCCGGCCTGCTCGTCGGCGGACCGATCATCGCCGCGGCCGGCGCCGAGACCGCCCTGATCGGCGCGGGCCTTGTCACGGCAGTCGTCGCCGTCCTGGTCCTGATCGCTAGCGCGCGAGCCGGCCGAGGAGTGCGGATGCGGCGCAGATACCCGCGATGGCAGCCACAATCAGGACGGTGAAGTCGAGCCAGTACGTCGTCGGCTGACCGATGAGCAGCCCGCGCAAGGCGCTGACCTCGTACGTCAGTGGATTGATGTGCGACACCGCCCGCAGCCAGCCAGGCATCAACGAGACCGGGTAGAGCGCGTTCGAGGCGAAGAACAGCGGCATCGTGATCGCCTGCCCGATGCCCATCAGCCGATCGCGACGCAACACCAGCCCGGCGATCGTCATCGACAGGCAGGAGAAGAACGCCGCGCCGAGCACCACCACGACAAGGACGGCGAGCAGCTTCAGCGGATTCCAGGTCAGGCTGACGCCCAACAGCGCGGCGACGATCAGTACGACGACGGCTTGCGAGATCGTCCGTACTCCGGCCGCGAACGCCTTGCCCGCAACCAGGGCGGATCGCGGCGACGGCGTCACCAGCAGTTTGGTGAGGATGCCGGCGTCACGTTCCCAGATGATCTGGATGCCGTAGAAGATCGCGACGAACAGTGCCGACTGCGCGATGATCCCGGGCGCCAGGTAGTCCAGGTACGGGACGTTGCCGGTCGGGATCGCACGGATCCGGCTGAACGTCTGGCCGAAGATCACCAGCCAGAGCACCGGCTGGATCGCCCGGGTGACCAGCTCGGTCCGGTCGTGCCGCAGCTTCTGCAGCTCGACGAGACAGAACGTGCCGATCCGTGAGATCAGCCGGAGCGGACGCGACTCAGCCCATCCGCTGGGCCGTACGACGGGTGCCACGGACATCGCGCAAACCTCCCTTCTCCTGCCCTTCCAGGCTCGAGCCGGTGTAGTGCCGGAAGACGTCCTCGAGGCTCGCGTCCGGACCCCGCTCGGCCTTCAGCGAAGCCGGCGTACCCACCGCCCGCAGCTGCCCGAGGTGCATCAGGGCGACCCGGTCGCAGAGGATGTCGGCCTCTTCCATGTAGTGCGTGGTGAGCAGCACTGTCATCCCGTACCGCTCCTGCATCTCCTGGACGCGCGCCCACACCGAGTCCCGCGCGACCGGGTCGAGGCCGACCGTCGGCTCGTCCAGCACGAGCAGCGCGGGCCGGTTCACCAGCGCCTGCGCGAGCTCGAGCCGGCGCACCATGCCGCCCGAGTACGTCGACGCGAGCCGATCGGCCGCGTCCGTCAGGTCGACGATGTCCAGCACCTCGGCCACCCGTGCGGCCCGTTCCCGCCGCGGTACGTCGAACAGCCGCGCGAACCACGACACGTTCTCGCGACCGGACAACGCACCCTCGATCGACAGCTGCTGCGGCACGTACCCGAGCATCCGGCGGACCGCCATCGCGTCGGCCTTCACATCCAGCCCGAACACGCGGACCGATCCCGACTGCGGCGGATAGAGCGTGTTGAGCACCCGCAACGTCGTCGTCTTGCCGGCACCGTTCGGCCCGAGGAGCCCGAAACACTCACCGTCGGAGACGGTCAGGTCGAGATTGTCCACGGCAACGTGGTCGCCGAACCGGTGACTCAACCCACTGACCTCGACGGCAGTCATACCCGCTCCTTCTGCTCTTCGGGATGGAGGCGTTCGGCCAGTACGGCGAGCACCGGCAAGGCAGCCCGGAGCGCGTCGCGGTCGGCTGGGGAGAGGTCGTCGAGGGCGCGAGTGACCAGGGCGGTACGCCGATCGCGCCAGGCCTCGACCTGTTCGCGGGCCGGGTCGGTCAGCGTGAGCCTGGCGATCCGGCGGTCGGTCGGGTCGGGCGTCCGCTGCAGCAGGCCGCGCTCGGTGAGCTGGCCGACCAGGGTGGAGACGGTGTTGGCGACCAGCCCGAGCTCGGCAGCGGCCTCGGCGACCGAGATGCCGGGGTTGCGCCGGACGGTCCGGATCAGCTCGCCCTGCGAGTCGGTCAGCGCGCCCTCCGGGAACGGCCGGCCGACGGATCGTCGCAGATGCCGCCGCACCAGCCCGATCGCGGCCAGCAGGTCTTCGGTCAGCGCCTCGCTCATACCCGAAGAATACCTCTGCCGCAGAGATATTGCGCCGTCAGAACCCCAACTAATCGGGGTACACCGCGCAGCGGCACGCGCCGAGCATCGAGGCATGAGCACAACAGAGCGCAACAAAGCCGTCGTCAAGGACTTCATCGACGGGCTGTTCAGCAAAGGCGACCTCGGAGCGGTGGACACCTACCTGGCCGAGGACTTCGTCGCACACAACTCACCCGGATTCGGCGCCACGCCGGACCGCGAGGGTTTCCGGCACGCGGCCACCGTGATCCGGGCGGCGTTCCCGGACTGGCACAGCGAGCTGCACGAGCTGATCGCCGAGGACGACCTGGTCGTCGAGCGGTTCACCGCCAGTGGGACGCACCGGGGCGAGATCATGGGCGTGCCGGCGACCGGAAAGTCCGTCAGCCTGCCCGGGATCAACATCTTCCGGGTTCGCGACGGGCTGATCGTGGAGCGCTGGGGCCAGCTCGACGAGCTCGGCATGCTCCGGCAGCTCGGCCTGGTACCTGCCTAGGTACGGCGTAGCATCACGATCATGGGGGCGGGCGATCGCCTTGAGGTCATGATCCGGCGCTGTTACACGGGGCTGGATGCCGATCAGCTGCGCGCCGAGGTGCTCGCCCGGCTGCGGCGGGAGCTGACCGTCGACGCGGCGTTCTTCGCGACGGTCGACCCGGGCACCGTGCTGTTCACCTCGGCGGTCGCCGACGAGCCGCTCGGTGCGGTCACCGAGCAGTTCATCGCGAACGAGTTCGGTCAGGACGACGTGAACAAGTTCGCCGTACTCGCCGGTGGGCCCGAGCCGGTGCGGTCGTTGGGACAGGCCACGCGGGGCGACTGGCGGGCCAGCCGGCGGTACGTCGAACTCATGCGACCACTCGGACTGGGTGACGAACTGCGCGCGGCGCTGATGTCGAACGGGCGCTGCTGGGGCGTCCTCTGCCTGCACCGCGAGGACGCCGACGCCGGTTTCACCGACCACGAGATCCAGCTGGTACGGCGACTCGCGCCGCACCTCGGCGAAGGTTTGCGCCGAGGACTCCGCGGCGCCCTACCGGAGGACGCGGCGGACGCCGGGCGGTCTGCGGGCCGGGAACCTGCCGAAGCGCCGCCGCGGATCGGTCCCGGCGTGGTGGTGCTCGACCGGATGCTGCGACCGCTTTCGGCAACCCCGGAAGCGGAGCACTGGCTGTCCGAGCTGGGGCCGATCGGCGAGTTGCCGGTGGCTGTCCGCGCTGTGGCGGCGCGGATGCAGCTCGATCAAGTGACCACCCGGCTGAAGATCCGGACGCACCGGGGTGAGTGGCTCGAGATCCAGGCGTCCAGGCTCGGGGAAGACGGGCAGACCGTGGTGGTGATCGAACCGGTGACACCCGCGCAGCTGGGCTCGTTGCTGCTCGAACTGCACGGTCTGACGCCGGCCCAGCAGCGGGTCACCGAGCTGGTGCTCCGCGGCTACTCGACCCGGCAGATCGTCGAGCAGCTGTGCCTGTCGCCGCACACCGTGCAGGAGCACGTGCGGGCGGCGTTCGACAAGGTCGGCGTGGGCAGCCGGCGGGAACTGGTGAGCGTCCTGCTCAGAGGGTCCGCATCACCCGGATGATCCGGCGGCGCAGCCACACGCGGCGGGAGCCGTCCGGGTAGCGGCGGAGCCGGGCGAGTTCCCAGCCGCCGTACTCGGCGTGTTCGGTGAGCAGTTTGCGCACCGCGCCGCGGGACTCCGTCCTGGACACCTCGAACTGCTGCAGTTCGTACTCGGCCATCCACACCTCCACCTGCAGACTTCAGGAAACATCCTCCAGCGCCGCCACGATGGCCGGCGGCAGCGTGAGCTCCTCGACACCCAGTATCGACTTCAATTGCAACGCGGTCCGGGCCCCGACGATCGCCGCCGACACGCCGGGCCGGTCCCGCACCCAGGTGAGCGCCACCTCGAGCGCGGTCCAGCCGAGCCCGTCGGCGGCTCGCGCGACCGCTTCCACGATGCCCGATGACCGGGCGTCGAGATAGGGGTCGACGAATCTGGACAGATGCTGAGACGCCGCCCGGGAGTCCGCAGGGATCCCGGTGCGGTACTTCCCAGTCAACACGCCGCGGCCAAGCGGCGACCACGCCAGCACCCCGATCCCGAGGCCGGCGGCTGCGCGCAGCGCGTCCACCTCGGCGTCCCGGGCGAGCAGTGAGTACTCCACTTGGTTGCTGACCGGGACCGCGCGGCCTGGCCAGGCCTGCTGCCAGGTGACAGCGCGGGCGGACTTCCAGCCGGCGTAGTTCGACACGCCGACGTAGCGCACCTTGCCGGAGCTGACCGCGTGGTCGAGCGCGGACAGCGTCTCCTCCAGCGGGACGTCGTCGGACCAGGTGTGCAGCTGCCACAGGTCGATGTAATCGGTATTCAGCCGGCGCAGCGATCGGTCCAGGTCGCGCAGCAGGGCACCGCGCGAGGTATCGGTGATCCGCTCGCCCCGGCGGACGCTGAAGCCGGCCTTGGTCGCGATCACCACGTCGTCGCGGTCCACCACGTCGCCGAGCAGCGAGCCGATCAGCTGCTCGCTGTCGCCGTCGCCGTACGCCGCGGCGGTGTCGATCAGCGTGCCGCCGGCGGACACGAACGCGGCGAGCTGCTCGCGCGCCTCGTGCTCGTCGGTGTCCCGGCCCCACGACATCGTGCCCAGGCCGAGCCTGCTCACCGCGAGTCCACTGTGACCGAGATAGCGCTGTTGCATGACCCGAGCCTATTGCGGGCCACCGACAACCTCTCGCTAGGCTCGCCAGTCATGCGACTCGGACTCAACATCGGCTTCGTCTTCGGCGGCGACGACCATCTGGACCACCTGAGGCTGGTGAAGGAGGCCGAGGCACTCGGTTTCGCGGTCACCTGGGCCGCGGAGGCGTACGGCTCGGACGCCGCCACCCTGCTCAGCTGGATCGCCGCCCAGACGACCACGATCGACGTCGGCGCGGCAGTGTTCCAGATCCCGGCCCGGACGCCGGCGATGACCGCGATGACGGCGGCCACCCTGGACCGGCTCTCGAACGGGCGGTTCCGGCTCGGTCTGGGTGTGTCCGGACCGCAGGTCTCGGAGGGCTGGCACGGCGTCCGATTCTCTCAGCCTCTGCTCAGGACCCGTGAGTACGTTGACATCGTGAACGCGGCCCTCCGCCGGGATACGGTCGCGTACGAGGGGAAATACTTCACCCTGCCGTTGCCGGACGGTCCGGGCAAGGCGCTCAAACTGACCGTGCGGCCGATCCGCGACCACGTGCCGGTGTACCTGGCCGCGGTCGGCCCGAAGAACCTCGAGCTGGCCGGCGAGATCGCCGACGGCTGGCTCGGCATCCTCAACGACCCAGGCTTCCTTGGAGAGCAGTTGACGCACATCAGGACGGGCCGCGCCGTCCGTCAGAAGGACCTCGACGATTTCGACGTCGTGGTCTCCACGCCGCTGATGACCGGGGACGACCTGCAGGCCGCCGCCGACCCGATCCGTGGCTACGCCGCGCTGTACGTCGGCGGCATGGGCAGCCGGGAGAAGAACTTCTACAAC
Organism: Kribbella jejuensis; assembly: GCF_006715085.1. NCBI lineage: Bacteria > Bacillati > Actinomycetota > Actinomycetes > Propionibacteriales > Kribbellaceae > Kribbella > Kribbella jejuensis. The sequence goes on from NZ_VFMM01000003.1 coordinate 341,175, forward strand.
GCGCTCGCGGTCCAGATGGGGTACGCCGACGAGGCCAAGCAGATCCAGGACCTGTACCTGGACAAGAAGCACCGCGAGGCGATGGCCGCCGTACCGTTCGGCTTCCTGGACTCGATCTCGCTGCTCGGCGGCAAGGAGCGGATCGCCGAGAAGCTCACCGCGTACGCCGAGGCGGGTGCGACGACCGTATCGGTGACGCCGTTCGCGTCGACACTCGAGCAGCGGATCGCCGACCTGCGGACCGCCGCCGAGGCGCTGGAGCTGTCCGGGGTCGGCCACTGATGACGATCTGGGACTCCATCATCCTCGGCATCGTCGAGGGCCTGACCGAATTCCTGCCGGTCTCCAGCACCGGGCACCTGACGATCGTGTCGAAGATGCTCGGGCTGAAGATCGACGACCCGTCGATCACCGGCTTCACCGCGGTGATCCAGGTCGGCGCGATCATCGCGGTGGTCCTGTACTTCTGGAAGGACATCGTCCGGATCATCGGCGCCTGGGTGGGCGGTCTCACCCATCGCGAGCGGCGCGACGAGTTCGACTACCGGATGGGCTGGTACGTGATCGTCGGCTCGCTGCCGATCGGGATCGTCGGGTTCCTCGCCAAGGACCTGATCTCCGGGCCGCTGCGGAGCCTGTGGTGGGTGGCCGGCGCGCTGATCGTCTGGTCGGTCGTGATGGTCGCCGCCGAACGGCTGAGCAGCAAGGCCCGGCCGCTGACCCGGATCACCTTCCTGGACTCACTGGTCATGGGCCTGGTCCAGTGCCTCGCGCTGATCCCGGGTGTGTCCCGCTCCGGCGCAACGATCTCGGCCGGCTTGTTCCGCGGCCTCGACCGGGTCGCCGCCACCAGAGTGTCGTTCCTGTTCGGCATCCCGGCGCTGGCCGGAGCGGGTGTCTACGAGCTGAAGGACGCGTTGAGCGGCTCGGTCGGTGCGGCCCCGCTGCTCATCGGCACGGTCGTCAGCTTCGTGGTCGCGTACGCCTCGATCGCCTGGCTGCTCCGCTTCGTCGCCAAGCACTCGATCGAGCTGTTCGCCTTCTACCGCGTGCTTCTCGGCATCGTGCTGCTGATCCTGCTGTCGACAAGCACGATCACCGCCACCTGAGCACGTACGACCCGACCCGGGTCCCGAGCAGCAGGCCCGCGCGATGGTCGATGCGGGTGTGGACACCGGCGTAGATGCGACTCAGTCCGGCTTCCGCGGCGGCGTCGCGGAAGCTCCGGAACGACCGCGTCACGCCCGGGAACGTCGGTGAGGTGACGGTGAAGTCCACGTCGCCGTACAGCGTCGTCAGTACTTCGGCCGCGGCCGCGCTGAGGGCGCTGTGCGCTCCGGGGTACGACGGATCGGCGGGCGTCGCGGCGAGTGGGGTCCAGGTCGGATCGGCCGTGGTCAGGCGGTTCCGGTCGGCGTCGGCGAGGCGGATCGCGGTGATCGGGCGCCAGAGCCGGTAGGTGTACTTGGCGTCGTACAGCGCGATCGTCGAGTCGGCGAGCGCGAGGTCCAGCAGCGCGAGAGCCCGGGCGGAGGCCTCGGTGCCGCTGTGCCGCGACGTCAGCACCCGGTCGGCGATGTCGTTCCAGTAGTTCTGGATCGGCGCCGACCAGAACGTACCGATCTCGGTCTGCTCGGGCGTTCGGGTCGTGCTGTGGTCGCGGCCGAGGCTCTTCACCTCGTTGAGCGCGGTGGCGTACGGCCGGCTGGTCATCGCGTGCGGGGGACCAGGCCGGAACTGGTCGCCGCTGCGCAGTACGAACGGGGTGACCGCGCCCCAGTGGGTGAAGACGGGTGCGGCGAAACCGGGCGGAGTCGGACGAAAGTCGCCCGGCCGTCCGGTGGTCCGGTACGTCGGCGGCGTCGCCCCGGATCCGTCGGCGGCACGGACCGCGAGGACGCGAGCGGCCGCCGCGGCGCCCTCACGCACGCCGGCGGCCCGCGCATGGTGGGACGGGATGCGGGCGAGATCATCGGTGAGTTGGCGGTCGAGCCCGCTCGAGGAGCCGGGGAACATCGCGGTCAGGACGCCGTGCGCGGCCTGCGCGGCGGCGGCGCGCTGCTCGGACGTACGGCGTACCCCGATCACGTGGCTCGACGCGCTGACCGCGTCGTACACGGCCTTGCTCATGATCGCGAAGTCGCGGGTGGGCTGGATCCGCGCGGGCTGCGCGCCGGGCGTCTGCACCAGCGACAGCAGGATGCGGTTCCACTCCACGACGACGTTCGTACTGGTTGTTGCTCTGGGCACCGATGCGTGCGCGGTCAGGGCGCTCGCGCCGAGCGCGACGGCGGAGACGGCCGCGGTCAGCGCCTGGCGGCGGGACGTCGTGCTGGTGCGGGTGTTGGCTCGCTGTGGGTCGATTGGCATGGCGACTAACACGCCTGGCGGATCGGATCCGTTCAGTACCGAAGTGGATTGAATGTCTTGCGGTCGCCGTGCGTATCAGAGCCAGCCGACCTTGCGGAAGAAGCGGTACATCGTGACGCAGATGACGGCCATCACGATCAGGATCGCGTAGTAGCCGAAGTGCCAGCGCAGCTCGGGCATGTTGTCGAAGTTCATGCCGTAGATGCCGGCCAGCATGGTCGGTACGGCGGCGATCGCGACCCAGGCGGAGATCTTCCGCATGTCGTCGTTCTGCTGGACCGAGACGCGGGCGAGGTGCGCGTTCAGGGCGGAGGTGAGCAGCGTGTCGATCGCCTCGGCCTGGTCGGAGACCCGGCTGAGGTGGTCGGCGACGTCGCGGAAGAACGGGCTCGCCTTCGGACCGAGACCGGCCACGCCGTGCGCGAACTGCTCCATCGGCTCGCGCAGCGGGTCGATCGCGCGGCGCATCTCCAGCACCTCGCGCTTCAGCCGGTAGATCCGCTCCGCGTCGCTGGTCCGTTCGGGGGAGAACACCGAGCTCTCGATCTCGTCGACGTCGAACTCGACCTGCTCGGCGACCTTCTCGTAGTCGTCCACGATCGCGTCGCAGATCGCCCACAGCACCGCGGCCGGGCCGTGCCCGAGCATCGACGCCCGCTCCTCGAGCTGGTGCCGGGTGGTGGCCAGTTCGCCGCCTTCGCCGTGCCGGACGGTGACGACGTACCGCGGCCCGATGAACGCGGTCACCTGGCCGGTCTCGACGGCATCGCCTTCGTCGACGTACCAGAGGGTCCGCAGTACGACGAGGATCGTGTTGCCGAAGCGCTCGACCTTGGGGCGCTGGTGCAGCTGCAGCGCGTCCTCGACGGCCAGGTCGTGCAGCCCGAACAGCCGCTGGACCCGCTCCATCTCGGCGTCGGACGGGTCGTGCAGGCCGATCCAGCCGAAGCTGTCGTGGTCTTCGTCGATGGCGTGGGCAACGGTCTCCGGGTCCTTGGGCAGCGCCTGCCGCTCACCGCCGGCGTACACCCCGCAGTCCACGATCACCTGTCCATCATGACAGTGGCGTGCGTCACGGCTTGGCCCGACCCGCTAACGTGCAGTGCATGCCCACGGTGATTCTGGTCCGCCACGGCCGCAGTTCGGCGAACACTTCCGGCACGCTGGCCGGCCGGACGCCCGGCGTGAAGCTCGACGAGACCGGCTTCCAGCAGGCCGAGGCGGTCGCGCAGCGGCTGGCCGGCCTGCCGCTGGCCGCGATCGTCACCTCGCCGCTGGAGCGCTGCAAGCAGACCGCGGCGGCGATCGCGAAACTGCACGACGGGTTGCGTCCGGCAACGGATCGCCGGCTGACCGAGTGCGGGTACGGCGACTGGACCGGACAGAAGATCGCGACGCTGGCCAAGGACCCGTTGTGGACCGTCGTCCAGCAGCACCCGTCGGCGGTGACGTTCCCCGGCGGCGAGTCGATGCGCGCGATGCAGCAACGCGCCGTCGACGCCGTCCGTGCGCACGACGCGGAGCTGGCGAAAACCCATGGTGACCAGGCGATCTGGGTGGCGGTCTCGCACGGCGACGTGATCAAGTCGATCGTCGCGGACGCGCTCGGTCAGCACTTGGACACGTTCCAGCGGATCGTCGTGGACACCGCCTCGACCACAATCATCACCTACACCGCGACCCGCCCGTTCCTGGTCCGGCTGAACGACTCCGGCAGCGAGCTGGCCTCGCTGGTCCCTAAGCCGTCAGCGAAAGCGAAGCCGAAGAAGGCCTCCTCGGACGCAGTCGTCGGCGGACGGTAATAGGGTCATAGGTATGGCGCGAGTTGTGCACTCCTACGACGACCCCGAGCGGTTCGTCGCCGGCACCGTCGGGGAGCCAGGGGCGAGGACGTTCTTCCTGCAGGCCAGGGCCGGACACCGGCTGACCTCGGTGGCGTGTGAGAAGGAACAGGTGATGGCGCTCGCGGAGCGGCTCGACGTGATGCTGGACGAGGTCGCCCGGCGGTTCGACCGCGACCCGGTGCCGCCGACCGGTTCCGACGACACGGCGCCGCTGGAGCAGCCGATCGAGGAGGAGTTCCGGGCCGGCACCATGACGCTGGCCTGGGAGGCCGACGCGGAGCGGGTGGTGATCGAGGTGTTCGCGGTGGTCGCCGTCGACCCGGCCGAGCTCGAGGAGGAGGCCGACCCGGTCACCGCGGCGATGGAGTCCGACGACGCCGAGGTGTTCGTGGTCCGGATCACCGAGGAGCAGGCGCGGGCCTTCGCCCGGAGGGCGGTCGCGCTGGTCGCGTCCGGCCGGCCGAGCTGCCCGTTCTGCGGCCGCCCGATCGACGCCGACGGCCACATCTGCCCGCGGGCCAACGGCTACCGCAGGCACCTGCCGGAATGACACGGGGATGATGGTGGACCCGGAGCTCCTCGCGTTGGGGGAGCTGTCGTTGCACGGTCGCCTGGTCGCGGCCTCGAACGGCACGTACCAGGGCTCGGTGAGCTTGTCCGGGCAGACCGCCACTGTGGTCTACAAACCGGTCGAGGGCGAGCGCCCGCTGTGGGACTTCCCGGACGGGACACTCGCGCAGCGCGAGTTCGCGGCGTACGTCGTCTCCGAGGCGCTCGGGTGGCACGTCGTACCGCCGACCCTGCTGCGCGACGGGCCGCTCGGCGTCGGCATGGTCCAGCTGTGGATCGACGAGGCCGAGCTCGGGCCGGGGGAGACCGAGCTGGTCGACATCGTCCCGCAAGGGCGCGTACCGAAGGGCTGGGTCGGCGTCCTGGAGGCCCTCGACGGGCGGCACAACCCGGTGACGCTGGTGCACGCGGACAACGACGCGTTGCGGCGGATGGCGGTGTTCGATGCCGTGGTCAACAATGCCGACCGCAAGGGCGGCCACGTGCTGAACCCGGGCGACGGCCGCGTGTTCGGCGTGGACCACGGTGTGACGTTCAACGCCGACGACAAGCTCCGGACGGTCCTGTGGGGCTGGGCCGGCGACCCGATCCCGGCCGAGCTGCTGACCGACGTACGCCGGTTGGCGGACGAGCTGGCCGGTGCGCTCGGGCAGCAGTTGTGCGAGCTGATCACCGCGGTCGAGCTGACCGCGACCCGCGAACGCTGCGCGACCCTGCTGAAGACCGGCACCTTCCCGTACCCGAGCGACGACTGGCCCGCAATTCCCTGGCCGGCGTTCTAAACCTTCGGTTGCACGCTGACGTCGGCGAGGCGGTTGTGTTCGTCGAAGGAGGCGACGACGGTGCTGCCGTCGGGTGCGGTACCGCGGATGGCGTCGGGGCCTTCGTCGAGCTGCAGGCCGAAGTGCTGGAAGTAGCCGCGGACGACCTGGCGGTGGTCGGACGGGAACACGCTGACCGCGGTCAGCAGCAGCCGGGGCGTGGCGATCGGGTCGAACCCGGCCTCGGGCAGTTGCTCGTCGGCGACGTGCAGGTACACGTGACCGCGGCCCTCGTTGATCGCGGTCGACCAGACGCCGCGGCCGCCGAGCACGGTACCGGCCGTGATCGCGAGCACGATCGCGGCCTGGGCCGGCTCCGCGAAACCGCTCAGGTCCGGGCTGTCGGTGGTGAACTCGGTGATCCCGTGCCGGGCGCCGAACTCGCGGATCGCGCTGGTCGGTGCGACGGCGGGCGCGTCCGGGCCGAAGCCCGGGTTCGCCCAGCCCCACAGCCAGGTCCGGTCGACCTCGGAGAAGCTGCCGAGCAACGTGATCCCGCTGAGCACGCCGCGCTCGCTGCTCAGGGTCCGCTCGGTCAGGTCGGCCTGCAGCGAGTCCGGCCCGACGACCTCGTTGAACAGGTCCTGCTGCTGGATCGCCGCGGCGGCGATCCAGGCGCCGTACGCGCTGAACTCGGCACTGAACTCGGAAACGAAGTCGGCACTCATCGTCCGCGAGATTATCCGGCGGCGGGGTGCAGCGTGAACCTGACCACGGAATGGACGACGGGACGGACCAGGGAATGGAACCGTGTCGCGTCATTGAAAATCGGACTGGCATAAGCTCCGACACATGCAGGCGTGGACGAAACCAGACATCCCGGTCGTACCCGGGCCGGCCCGGCGGCTTCGCCTCTACGACACCGCCTCCCGCGGTCTGGTCGAGGTGCAGGCCGGCGACGGGAAGACGGCCAGGATGTACGTGTGCGGCATCACGCCGTACGACGCGACGCACATGGGGCACGCGGCGACGTACGTCACGTTCGACCTGATCAACCGGCTGTGGAGGGACTCCGGGTACGACGTGGTGTACACGCAGAACATCACCGACGTCGACGACCCGCTGCTCGAGCGTGCGACCGAGACGGGTGTCGAGTGGACGGACCTCGCGGCGCGGGAGATCCAGTTGTTCCGCGACGACATGACCGCCCTGCGGGTGATTCCGCCGCAGCACTACATCGGGGTCGTCGAGTCGATCGACCTGGTGGCGTCGGCGGTGGAGGACCTGCGGCGGGCCGGAGCGGTGTACTCGGTGGACGGGGATCTGTACTTCGCGGTGAAGACGGATCCGGCCTTCGGCGGCGTGTCGGGGTACGACCGCGCGACGATGACGGAGCTGTTCGCCGAGCGTGGTGGGGATCCCGAGCGGGAGGGGAAGCAGGACCCGTTGGACAGCCTGCTCTGGCGGCACGAGCGGCCGGGCGAGCCGGCGTGGGACTCCGCGCTCGGGCGCGGGCGGCCCGGGTGGCATGTGGAGTGCTCGGCGATCGCGCTGGAGTACCTCGGGATGACCTTCGACGTCCAGGGTGGTGGGACGGATCTGATCTTCCCGCACCACGAGATGTCGGCGAGCGGGGCGCAGGTGGCGACCGGGGAGCATCCGTTCGCGCGCGCGTACGTGCATCAGGCGATGGTCGGGCTCGACGGCGAGAAGATGTCGAAGTCCAAGGGCAATCTGGTGCTGGTGTCGAAGGAGCGGTTGGCGGGTGCCGACCCGATGGCGATCCGGTTGGCGCTGCTCACGCATCACTACCGCACCGACTGGTTCTGGACGTCTGCCGATCTCACCGATGCCCGGGCGCGACTCGACCGCTGGCGCGCTGCCGTCGCACGTCCGTCCGGCCCGGATGGTGCAGCTGCAGTAGACGCCGTACGCGCAGCCCTCACCAATGACTTGGACTCCCTGGCCGCCCTGCAAGCTGTCGACGCCTGGGCCGAGACCGAAGGCGACGACCCTGAAGCCCCCGCCCTGATAGCCCTGGCCTGTGACGCCCTACTGGGCGTGAAGCTGTAGCTCGTGATGTGCAGAACCCCCGGCCGATGATCGGTCGGGGGCTCTGTGGTGCGGTCAGCCGGTGACGGGTTGGTGGGTTTTCACCGGGGTGGGGACGGGGGCCGCGGGTGGGTTGTTCACCTGGGGTGGGACTGGGTTGTCCACCGGGGGCTTGGGGGCGGGCTTGGGTTTGGGTTTGGGGGCCGGCTTGGCGCAGGTGGCGGAGGCCAGGGTGATGGTTTCGGCGCCGCCGAGCTCGATGGTCAGGCCCGTGACGGTGAAAGCGCCGTCGGAGTGCTTGGTCTGGGTGTTGACCTTGATCGCAGCCAGCGGGTTCGACGGCAGGGCCGCGCCCTGCGTGGTGGTCGGCACCTTGAACGTCTGGCCGAGCAGAGACAGCGAGCCGATGTCGATGCCGCCCTTCGCTCCCGAACACCACACGTTCAGCGAGTCGATCGACAGCAGCGCCTTCGGCGGTGTCAGCAGCAGGTTGCACAGGTCCGGCAGGTTCTTCACCGGCAGGTCCTTGGTGCTCAGCTTCGGCAGCCCGAGGCCGAGGTCGGGCAGCGCCAGGTCCGGCAGCGGCAGGTCGCCGGCGCCGATGGCCGGCAGGTTCGCGCACTGCTGCTTGAGCTCCGGCGGGATCTTCACCTGGCTGAGGATGTCCGGCCCGACGACGATGTCGAACAGCTCGACCGACGCGGAGTCGTTGCCCGCGGTCGCCGTACCGGCCCGGACCGAGAGCAACGGGTTCTGCGGGAGCTCGAGCGCGGACGTCGTCTGCCGCTTGCCGTCGAGCGACTCGGCGTACGGCGTCTTCGGGATCGGCACCTGGCCTTCGGCGCTGACCGCGTACGCCGAGGAGGGGCGGGCCGCTGCGTTGCCGAGGGGGGCACTCGCGACCAGGCTGAACGTCACGACGCCGGCCACGGCCGCAGCCGTCAGCACCGTCGGAGTCAGTGGGCGTCGCATCGGAATCTCCTTATTTGCTGTCGATCAGGACGAGCGTCCCGAGCGGAACCTTCTGCAGGTCGGCGAGCGCGGTCTTCGGCACCCGGACGCAGCCCGCGCTGATCGCCGCACCGAACACGTGCGGATTCGGCCAGCCGTGGATCGCGACGGTACCAGGTCCGCCACCGAACGTGTCCAAGGTGGGACTGTGCGCACCCAACGGGAGCACGATCGGCGACGCCGAGCGCTTGTGGTCGATGATCGAGCCGAGCAGGAACGTCCGGCCGGGCGGCGTCGGCGTCTTCTTCGCGCCGACCCCGGCCTTCCAGGTCCCCAGGCTCTTGTTGTTGTCGAACAATTCCAGCGTCCGCGAACTGGTGTGCACCCGGATCAGGTACGACGAGGTGGCCCGGTCGAGGTCCTCGTCCTGGAGCCACCCGGTGGACCGGTTCGGCTTGGAGGGCAGCAGTACTCGCACCCACCCGTCGGTCTGGTCGACGACCGGCAGCCAGGTCGGCCCGAACTGGGTCGGCGCGATCTTCCCGAACGCGTCGTCGGCGTCGGGTGAGCTGAACAGCGCCGCCTCGGACCGCGGATGCACGACCACCCCGGTGGTACCGGCGTACGGATCGGTGTCGAGCGGCGCCGCGGCGATCGTGGTGGCGGTCGTCGACGCCGTCAGCGTGCTGAGGTCGACGGTCTTGTGCTGGTCCTTGTTGCCGAAGATCCCGACCGCCGCGACCACCCCGAGCAGCACGAGCACAGCGAGCGCGGGGATCGAGCTCCCGCCCCGCTCGTCCTGCCTGCGCATCTCGTTGCTCCCCGTGGTCCCGGTGACGGCGCGCCGTCACCCCCCAGTAGTGCGGTCGAATATAAACCCATCAGTAACAACGCGCCAGGTCCAGCCGGGTTACACCGTCGCGAAGTGCGCGGCGATGTCGTCACTCGTCGTGAGCCAGACGTCGCTCTGGGAGGCAACGTACTCCAGGGCGAGGTTCAGGTACTTCGCGCGGAACGGCTGCCCGATCACGAACGGGTGCAGCGCGAGCGCCATCACCCGGCCGGTCCCGGCCAAGTCGTCGCGAAGTACGTCGTACTGGTCCTTGACCATCTGCAGGAAGTCGGGGCCGCTGAGGCCGCGCTGGAACAGGCCCAGGTCGTTGAGTTCGAGGGTGTAGGGGACGCTGAACATGCCGGGAATGGTGAGGCGGTACGGCTGGTCGTCGTTGGTCCAGTCGAGGAGGTACTGGTAGCCGAGTTCGGACAGCAGTTGTGGCGTGTTGTGGGTCTCGGTCAGACCGGGGCCCATCCAGCCTCGGGGCCGCTGACCGGTGGCGGCCTCGATCGTGTCAGTGATCTCGGTGAGCACACGCCGTTCCTCGTCGGGCTCGTACCCGGTGTGCAGGATCGAGTTGGTCCGCCCATGAGCAAGCCAGGCCCAGCCCCGCTCGACGCCGGCCTTGACGATCTGCGGATTGTGCTGCGCGACGTCGGAGTTGAGCAGCGCGCTCGCGCGGATGCCGTACCGGTCGAGGATGTCGATGATCCGCCAGATGCCGACCCGCGCGCCGTACTCACGCCACCCGTGGTTCAGCGGATCCGGATCGAGGTCGAGCGGCCAGATACTCGTCGACGGCTTGCCGAGGAGGAAGTGCTCGATGTTGAGGCCGACGTAGAACGCGACGCGCTTGCCGTCGGGCCACGTCAGGCGCGGTCGCGTGGGGAGTGGACTGTAGTCGTACAGGGGGAGCGTCATACTTGGACGGTAGAGTCTGACATCAGTGTCAGGTTCAAGCCCCGGAGGTCGGACCGTGCGAATCGGCGAACTGGCGCGCCGGACCGGAGTCAGTGAGCGGTCCTTGCGGTACTACGAGGTGCAGGGGCTGCTCGTGTCCGAGCGGACTCCCGGGGGTCAGCGTGAGTACGCCGAGCGTGCCGTGGATCGGGTGATCCTGATCCAAGAGCTGTTCGCGGCCGGGCTGCACAGCAAGAAGATCGCGCAGTTGCTGCCGTGCATGCGCGACCCGGACGGGGGTCCGAACGAGCGCGCGACGCCCGAGCTGATCGAGGAGCTGACTGCCGAGCGGGACCGGATCGACCGGATGATCGCCGACCTCACCACGTCCCGCGCTGTCCTCGACGACGTGATCGCCACCGCAAACCGCGAGCTGCCCGTCTAGTCACCGGGCCCGTGTTCAGTCGCCGCGGTTCTTGTTGCGGCGGCGGAGGTAGCGCTCGAACTCGGCTGCGATCGCCTCGCCGGTGGCCTCCGGCAGGTCCGCGGTGTCGCGCTGCTCCTCGAGCGAGTGCACGTACTCCGCGACCTCCGGGTCCTCCTCGCTGAGCTCGTCGGCGCCGCGCTGCCAGGCTCGCGCGAGCTCGGGCAGCTCACCCTCGGGGATGGTCAGGTCGAGCAGCTCCTCGATCTTGCCGAGCAGGGCGAGCGACGCCTTCGGGCACGGCGTACCGGCTATGTAGTGCGGGATCGCGGACCAGATCGACACCGACGGTACGCCGAGGGTGCTGCACAGGTCGGCGAAGACGCCGGTGATGCCGGTCGGGCCCTCGTACGTCGATTGCTCCAGGCTCCAGGCCGCCGTCAGCTCCTCGTCGGACGACGTCGCCGACACCGGGATCGGCCGGGTGTGCGGCGAGTCGGCGAGCAGCGCGCCGAGCACGACGACGATCTGCGCGTTCGACTCGTCGACGATCTCCAGCAGCTCGCGGGAGAACGCCCGCCAGCGCATGTTCGGTTCGACGCCGCGGATCAGCAGCACGTCGCGGCCGGTGTCGGCCGGGCGGGCCAGGTAGATCCGGGTGGTCGGCCAGGTCAGCTGCCGGCCGCCGTCCTCGTCGATCCCGACCCGCGGCCGGTTCACCTGGTAGTCGTAGTAGTCCTCGGGGTCGATCGCCGTGACGAGCTCCGCGTCCCACTCGTCGATCAGGTGGTCGACCGCACCGGTGGCCGCCTCGGCCGCGTCGTTCCAGCCCTCGAACGCGGCGATCACGACCGGGTCCCTCAGGTTCGCGAGGTCAACCACTCGCAGGCCCCCTGTCGTCTCTGTAGCCACACCGGCGCTGTCTTGTCAGTCGCCGGAATCCGGACTGCCAGCCTACGTGCTCCCCGCGGGTCACGTGTCCGGTTTCACCCCAGGCGGAACGTGTCGCACCCGGCCAGGGAGAATGGGACCGACGCGAACCATCACGGAGTAGAGGAGCGGTAGTTGCCGGCCCTGCAAGCGGTGCTGTGGGACATGGACGGGACGTTGGTCGACTCCGAGAAGGTCTGGGCGGAGGTCCAGCTCGAACTGCTCCCGTCGCTCGGCGCGACCTGGACGATGGAGGACTGCCTGTCCTTGATCGGCAGCGACCTGCGCGAGGCCGTGAAGGTCTGGATGGCGCGGATCCCGGCCGGCGTGATCACCGCCGACGAGCTGGCCGACCGGATGTTCTCCGAGGTGGTCGAGGCGCTCCGTCGCGAGGTGACGTTCCAGCCGGGTGCGCTCGAGCTGCTTCAGGCGCTGCGCAAGGAGCAGGTCCCGTGCGCGCTGGTGTCGGCGTCGTTCCGCTCGATGATCGACGCCGTTCTCGGGCACCTGCCGCCGGATCCGTTCGACGTGGTCGTGGCCGGTGACGAGGTGACGCACGGCAAACCGCACCCCGAGCCGTACCTGACCGCGGCCGAGAAGCTCGGCGTCGACCCGGCGTACTGCGTCGTCATCGAGGACTCGCTGACCGGCACCCAGGCCGGTGCGGCGGCCGGCATGTACGTGGTCGCCGTACCGCAGTGGATCAGCATCCCGGAGGCGCCGCGGCGGCTCGTGGTGAAGTCGCTGGAACCGCTCACACCGGAGTCCCTGCGCGCGCTGCTCCGCTGACGAGCTAACGTCACTTGGTGCGCTGGGGAAAGGTGAGATGGTGAGTAGGTGGGTGCGCCGGATGCCGGCGGCCGTTGCTGTCGGTGCGCTGGGGTTGTGCCTGGCTGCCTGCGGTGAACCGGACGACAACGCGCCGCACCCGGGGGAGCAGACGCCGAAGCTGATGTTGCTGCGGCTCGCGACCACCGACGCCGCCACGTCCCTCGACCCCGCCGGGCCGTACGACCAGGCCTCCCGGACCGTCCAGGCGAACCTGTACCAGACGCTCCTCACGATCCTCCCGGACAAGCCGACGCCGGTCCCGGACGCGGCGGACTGCCAGTTCGACTCGCCGACAACGTACACGTGCAGCCTGAAGGAGAAGCTCACCTTCCCGAACGGGCACGACCTGACCTCGTCGGACGTGAAGTTCAGCTTCGACCGCCTGATCCGGTTGAAGACGCCCGGGGGACTGGCGCCGCTGTTCTCGTCGGTGAAGTCGGTCAGTACGCCGGACCCGCTGACCGCGGTGTTCAACCTGACCACCCCGGACGCGCGGCTGCCGTACCTGCTGACCACCACCGCGGCGTCGATCGTCGACGAGCAGACCTACCCGGCCGACGGCCTGCTGGCGGACAAGGCGATGGGCAGCGGCCCGTACCAGCTCGCCGGGTACAAGGCCGGCACCGAGATCGCGCTGACGAAGTTCGCCGGGTACCGCGGTCCGCGGGCGGCGCAGAACGACGGCGTCACGATCAGCACGGTCGCGGACTCGAACGCGGTCTACCAGGCGATCACGACCGGCAAGGCCGATCTCGCGTTCCACGGGCTCGGCCCGAACCTGCTCGACAACCTGCGCAAGGGTGGCCAGGTCCAGGTGGTCGACACGGGCTCCGCGGAGATCCGGCTGTTCGCGTTCCAGATGAAGTCGTTGCTGTCCCGGAACCCGGCGATCCGGCGCGCCGTCGCCCAGGTGATCGACCGGTCCGCGATCGCCAAGAAGGCGTACGGCGATCACGTGTCGCCGCTGTTCTCCGTCGTACCGCCGGGCTTCGGTGGGCAGGTGGACGCGTTCCGGACCGCGTTCAAGCAGCCGAACAAGGCAGTCGCGGCGACGATCCTCAAGGACGCGAACATCGCAGCACCGGTACCGCTGACGGTCGGGTGGACGCCGTCGCAGTACGGCGTCGGCGCCAAGGCCGAAGTGCTCGAGCTGAAGCGGCAACTGGAGGCGACCGGGTTGTTCCGGGTGACCTTGCGCAGTTCCGAGTGGCCGCAGTACCAGCAGGCCACCAAGAACGGCGCGTACGACCTGTACCAGACCGCCTGGACCCCGCAGTACCCGGACGCCGACGACTACCTGGCGCCGTTCGTCACCGACACACCGTTGCAGAACGGCTACCGCTCGGCGGCGGCCACGAAGTTGCTGCAGCAGGAACGGACCGAGCAGAACGGGCTGAAGCGCGACGACCTGATCGGGCAGCTACAGGGAGTGATCGCGCAGGACGTGCCCGTGATTCCGATCTGGCAGGCCCGCGTCACGGTGGCCGCCGCGAAGGACCTGGAGAACGTCAAAACCGCGCCGGATCCGCTGTCGTTCTTGTATCTCGCCGGATTACGGCGCTGATCAGGGCGCTCATCACAGCGCTGACACAAAAATGCCATGGCAGTAACGGTTCGCGAGGTGCCGGCGACCGTCGGTGCGACGCCGTGGTTTACTGCGGAAAGTCCACGATACGGGACGATTTCCTGACGATCACGATCGGGCAACGCAGCACTTTCCGCGTTTGACTCCGGGCAGTAATGGCGGCAGGTTAAGGCGGCAGCCATACCGGATTTCGTTTCGGTTCACCGAGCCAGGCAGGGGTACAGATCGCGTGAGTGCGCCACTCGAGGTCGATCCCGGATCAGCGTCAGCCCAACCTGAGGCCGTGCTGGAGGGCGCCGGCCGGATCGAGGGCCGGTCACTGTGGCAGATCTCCTGGATGCGGCTGAAGCGGGACAAGGTCGCGATCGCCGGCGGCATCTTCGTGATCTTCCTGATGCTGGTCGGCATCTTCGCGCCGCTGATCTGCAAGCTCATCGGCGTGACCCCCAACGACTTCCACCAGGACCTGGTGGACGCGTCGCTGCAGACCCCGATCGGCAAGTTCGGCGGGGTCAGCTGGAGCCACCCGCTCGGGGTCGAGCCGGTGAACGGCCGGGACATCTTCGCCCGGATCGTCTACGGCGCCCGGATCTCGCTGCTGATCGCGTTCCTGGCGACCTTGCTGTCGGTCGTGATCGGCGTCGTGATGGGCATCATCGCCGGGTA